>NZ_JACSLZ010000029.1:0-228 GCF_018618395.1 Exiguobacterium sp. s149 | reverse complement strand
ACGTGTGGAGCTGAATGATACTAATCGGTCGAGGCTTTGATCTAGTCTAAGGTTTGTGTGAATTGATGAGTCTTCAGTTTTGAGAGAACAATCTCTTAAAATATATTGACGTTATGACTAAATAATGTTAATATAATACTTGTCTGGTGGCGATAGCGAAGCGGCCACACCCGTTCCCATGCCGAACACGGAAGTTAAGCGCTTCAGCGCCGAAAGTAGTTGGGGGTC
>NZ_JACSLZ010000028.1:0-260 GCF_018618395.1 Exiguobacterium sp. s149 | reverse complement strand
ACCCCCAACTACTTTCGGCGCTGAAGCGCTTAACTTCCGTGTTCGGCATGGGAACGGGTGTGGCCGCTTCGCTATCGCCACCAGACATATATGAGATTAACATTATCTTAACATAATGTCAACTCTTTTTTAAGAGATTGTTCTCTCAAAACTGAAGACTCATCAATTCATACAAACCTTAGACTAGATCAAAGCCTCGACCGATTAGTATCATTCAGCTCCACACGTCGCCGTGCTTCCACCCATGACCTATCTACCTC
>NZ_JACSLZ010000027.1:0-382 GCF_018618395.1 Exiguobacterium sp. s149 | reverse complement strand
TACGAGACGATTGAGCGATTGATTGAGCAAGGCACGCCATGAAGCATTCATTCTTGACCCGTTATGGTCTGTATCTCGCTTGGCTCGTCGCCCTCACGGCGACGCTCGGCAGTCTTTATTTCAGCGAGATTCGCGAGTTCGTGCCATGTGAGCTCTGCTGGATTCAACGCATCTTTATGTATCCGCTCGTCATCTTGCTCGGGGTCGCCGTGTTCACGGACGACCGGGCGGTGAAGAAGTATGTATTGCCGCTCTCCATCCTCGGAGGTCTGGTTTCACTGTACCATTATTTGGTTCAAAAAGTACCCGGTTTCGCCGATATCAAGCCGTGCGTGCAAGGCGTACCGTGCAACGTGCAATACATCAACTGGTTCGGGTTCGT
>NZ_JACSLZ010000026.1:0-382 GCF_018618395.1 Exiguobacterium sp. s149 | reverse complement strand
ATCTAGCGTCTAAGACACACGGTCCTCACGGACCATATGTGAAATAATTGGTTTGATGTCTTGATGAATCTTCAGTTTTCAAGGAACAAAGTGGAGCCTAGCGGGATCGAACCGCTGACCTCCTGCGTGCAAGGCAGGCGCTCTCCCAGCTGAGCTAAGGCCCCGTATTGAAATTCTCAAAAAAATGGTGGGCCTAAGTGGACTCGAACCACCGACCTCACGCTTATCAGGCGTGCGCTCTAACCAGCTGAGCTATAGGCCCTCATATTTTGATTGTCGAGAGATTTTGGTCTCTCAAAACTGAACGATGGGCAATGCCACATGGGCATTTTCCTTAGAAAGGAGGTGATCCAGCCGCACCTTCCGATACGGCTACCTTGTT
>NZ_JACSLZ010000025.1:0-762 GCF_018618395.1 Exiguobacterium sp. s149 | reverse complement strand
ATATAGCTCTTTAAAACATGACGAAGCTTGCGCTTCATTCAAACATTGTAAAACTTTTTTGCCTCATCGTTCAGTTTTCAAAGTTCGTCGGTTTAAAGAATTGGTGGAGCCTAGCGGGATCGAACCGCTGACCTCCTGCGTGCAAGGCAGGCGCTCTCCCAGCTGAGCTAAGGCCCCAAAAGTTATGATGGTCGGGAAGACAGGATTCGAACCTGCGACCCCTTGGTCCCAAACCAAGTGCTCTACCAAGCTGAGCTACTTCCCGAAATAAATGGTGCACCCTGAGAGATTCGAACTCCCGGCCTTTAGATTCGTAGTCTAACGCTCTATCCAGCTGAGCTAAGGGTGCGAGACGAATGAACTTTCATGGGATATTAAGATGGTACCGAGGGCCGGACTTGAACCGGCACGAGGAAACCCTCGCAGGATTTTAAGTCCTGTGCGTCTACCAATTCCGCCACCCCGGCAAGGTATAATTCATGCGGTAGACTATTTTAAAAAATGGTGCCGGCGAAAGGATTCGAACCCTCGACCCTCTGATTACAAGTCAGATGCTCTACCAACTGAGCTACACCGGCAGGTGTAATGGTGGAGGATGACGGGATCGAACCGCCGACCCCCTGCTTGTAAGGCAGGTGCTCTCCCAGCTGAGCTAATCCTCCAAATATGTAATGCCTGGCAACGTCCTATCCTCACAGGGGGAGACCCCCAACTACTTTCGGCGCTGAAGCGCTTAACTTCCGTGTTCGGCATGGGAACGGG
>NZ_JACSLZ010000024.1:0-1215 GCF_018618395.1 Exiguobacterium sp. s149 | reverse complement strand
CGTCCTGAGCCAGGATCAAACTCTCCAAAGAATTTGATATAGCTCTTTAAAAATGACGAAGCTTGCGCTTCATTCAAAAATTGTAAAACTTTTTTGCCTCATCGTTCAGTTTTCAAAGACCAAATTGAATTAAGAAATGGTCGGGAAGACAGGATTCGAACCTGCGACCCCTTGGTCCCAAACCAAGTGCTCTACCAAGCTGAGCTACTTCCCGTTATAAATGGTGCACCCTGAGAGATTCGAACTCCCGGCCTTTAGATTCGTAGTCTAACGCTCTATCCAGCTGAGCTAAGGGTGCATTAATGCGGTCGAGAGGACTTGAACCTCCACGGTGTTAACCACCACTAGGCCCTCAACCTAGCGCGTCTACCGATTCCGCCACGACCGCATATAATTGGAGCGGAAGACGGGATTCGAACCCGCGACCCCGACCTTGGCAAGGTCGTATTCTACCACTGAACTACTTCCGCAATATAAAGTTAGATTAGAGATGCGGGTGAAGGGACTCGAACCCCCACGTCAAAGACACTAGATCCTAAGTCTAGCGCGTCTACCAATTCCGCCACACCCGCATATAATATTTAAGTATAGAAATTAATGAGAAATGGTGAGCCATGCAGGGCTCGAACCTGCGACCCTCTGATTAAAAGTCAGATGCTCTACCAACTGAGCTAATGGCTCATTAATTTTTAAAAATGGGGCGGCTGAAGGGAATTGAACCCTCGAATGCCGGAATCACAATCCGGTGCGTTAACCACTTCGCCACAACCGCCATGAGAAAAATGGTGCCGGCGAAAGGATTCGAACCCTCGACCCTCTGATTACAAGTCAGATGCTCTACCAACTGAGCTACACCGGCGCTGTAAATGGTGGCTTTGGACGGAATCGAACCGCCGACACAAGGATTTTCAGTCCTTTGCTCTACCAACTGAGCTACAAAGCCAACTTATTAAATTAAATAAAAAAATGGCGGTCCCGACGGGATTCGAACCCGCGATCTTCTGCGTGACAGGCAGACATGTTAACCACTACACCACGGGACCGTTTTAAATAATTACTGTATCGACTTTACCTATTTTAAGTCTCCTCAAGAAGAAAGTCAATAATTTTTTCAAAAAAATAAACAGCCTGGCAGCGTCCTATCCTCACAGGGGGAGACCCCCAACTACTTTCGGCGCTGAAGCGCTTAACTTCCGTGTTCGGCATGGGAACGGG
>NZ_JACSLZ010000023.1:0-1292 GCF_018618395.1 Exiguobacterium sp. s149 | reverse complement strand
TGGGCTAACCTAAATTTTTGAGACAATATAAAAACACCTTCGCAGTGGTACACTTAAAAAAAGTGCTAGCATCGGAGGTGTTTTTGCGTGGGCAAAAACGTATATTCAAGTGAAGTGAAATGGGCAGTGGTGAAAGACAAACTGAGCGGTGAGTTGACGACTAGAGAGATCATGGAGAAACACGGGATCAAAAACGAATCACAGATCCACACATGGATGAGATGGTATCGGTCCAATGAAATCTATCGATTTGACCAGCCCATCGGGAAGCAATACACCTATGGACTCGGTCCTGATTCCGCCAGTGAGGATGACAAGAGAGAGCGTCAACTATCCCACCTGAAGACGGAGAACGACATCTTAAAAAAATTCATGGAGATCGAAAGAGAGTTGAAAAAGAAATAGCGTTAAAGACTGTAGAGCGCCTGAAGAGCAAATATACGGTCACGACCATCCTACGTGTCCTAGACGTGCCACGGGCAACCTATTACCGTTGGGTCAAAGAACCGGTGAAGCAACCTTCGGTGCTGGAGCAAACAGTCATCGAAGTGTGTAAGCTTACGAAGTATCGATATGGACATCGAAAGATAAAAGCCCTGTTAGAGCAAACCTATGAATTTGCGGCTAACCGGAACACCGTACAAAGAATCATGCAGAAGCACCATCTCCAGTGTCGGATCAAGCCTAAACGGAAATGGAAGTCTCAGGGCGAGAGCATCATCATCGCACCTGACCTTCTCAAGCGAGACTTCACGGCCAGTGAACCGAATAAGAAGTGGGTGACGGACATCACCTATATCCAATACGGGAGCACGACGAAGTACCTCTCCACAATCATCGACCTATTCAACAATGAAATCGTTGCCTATAAGCTATACGAGCATCAACAGACGCCCCTCGTCATCGATACGTTAAAGATGGCGTTGGAGAGTCGGAACAATCCCGAAGGGATCATCATCCATTCGGATCAAGGAAGTGTCTATACATCATATGCCTTTCAAGATTTGGTCAAGAGGAATCATATGACGAGCAGCATGTCCCGAAGAGGCAACTGTTGGGATAATGCGGTGATTGAATCGTTTCATTCGAATTTGAAGTCTGAGGAATTCCAGTACGTCAAGTTCAACTCGTTAAGTGACCATGAAGTGCGTAAGCGGGTGGACCATTACTTAACTTACTATAACGAAGAGCGTATCCAAGAAAAATTAGGCTACCTCACACCGATAAAATATGGTGTGGTGGCAGCCTAATAAGGTGTTTTTATTAGTGTCTCATATAGCTAGGTCAGTCTA
>NZ_JACSLZ010000022.1:0-1486 GCF_018618395.1 Exiguobacterium sp. s149 | reverse complement strand
TGAACTGAACCCCGAATGATGGACACTTGAAAAAAGTGCCTCACTCGGGGTTTTTCGTGTGCGCATGAATCGCTATAATGAACCTATTCATTCAGACGGGAGAAACAGTCATGAGTAAAATCATCTTCAACATTCAACAAATCAATCAGCTCGAAGAAAATCCAAACGTCGCCTCCGTATCAGAACGTTCGATTCAATACACCGCCGAGTTTAAGGTCAAGGCCGTGCGTGAGAACATGGACGGCAAAGGACCTCAACAGATCTTCACAGAGGCGGGGTTCGACCTGACGGTGATTGGGAAAGAGAAGGCGAAGTCTTCGTTGAAGCGTTGGCGTCGGACGTACCGAACGGACGGAGAAGACGGTCTCCTGAACAACAAACGTGGGAAGACCCTGGGAGGCGGGCGTCCGAAAAAAGACGAGTCGATGGAGCGACGGTTGGCGAAGGCAGAGGCACGGATCAAATATCTGACGGCCGAGAACGAACTCTTAAAAAAACTAGAGAAGTTAGAAGGGCAGGCGAAACGAACGAACTGACACCGGCAGAGAAATATCAGGTCATCAATACCATCATCCGAATCGCGCAGCTGGAAAACCTCGTGCGCCCACTATGTGAAATCGCTGGTGTGAGCCGGAGTGGTTACTATGCCTGGTTGAACCGAGCCGAGGCAGAGTCCCTCCGGGAAGAGCGTGATTATCTAGATGCGACCCTACTCAAGCAGATTCACGACAGCCACGGTGGCAAAGTCGGTTATCGGGCACTGTACATGGAGGTGCGCGCAACCCTCGGGATCCGAATCAACCATAAGCGCATCCTCCGACTGATGCGCAAGTATAACATCGTCACCAAAATCCGAAAGATGAGCCCTTATCGAAAACTAGCTAAAGCGACGCTCGAGCATCGCGTCGTGCCGAATCTATTGAACCGTCAGTTCCGGCAGAGCGAGCCCGGGAAGGTGTTCGTGACCGACATCACCTATCTCCCGATCGCCTCCGGCGAGAACGTCTATCTGTCTTGTGTGAAGGACGTCGCCACACGCGAGATCGTGGCACATAAGCTGTCCACGGGCCTTCACATGGACCTCGTCTTTCAGACGATGGAAAAGCTCGAAGAGCATCTCCAAGGGAACCTACATCCCGAGGCGATGATTCATTCGGACCAAGGCTTCCACTACACACATCCGGACTACCAACAACTCGTCGGCGACCTCGGACTGGTCCAGTCCATGTCACGTCGGGGCAACTGTCTCGACAACGCACCAATCGAATCGTTCTTCGGCCATTTGAAGGACTATGTCACCAACCGCTCGTGCAAATCGCTCGAGGAGGTCCGAGAAATGGTCGGGGACTACATAAGCTATTACAACTGCGAACGAGGTCAATGGAACCTAAAAAAGATGACCCCGGAACAATATCGGGGCCATCTGATCGCCGCATAGAAAACGTGGGCTTTTTATTAAACTGTCCATTTTACGGGGCTCAGTTCA
>NZ_JACSLZ010000021.1:0-3006 GCF_018618395.1 Exiguobacterium sp. s149 | reverse complement strand
TTGTTCCTTGAAAACTGAAGATTCATCAAGACATCAAACCAATTATTTCACATATGGTCCGTGAGGACCGTGTGTCTTAGACGCTAGATCAAGGTAGAAAGGGCGTACGGTGGATGCCTTGGCACTAGGAGCCGATGAAGGACGCGACGAACAGCGAAATGCCCTGGGGAGTGGTAAGTACACATTGATCCAGGGGTATCCGAATGGGGGAACCCACCGCCGGGAGACTGGCGGGACACCCGTGTGAATACATAGCACGGCGTGAGGCAAACCCGGGGAACTGAAACATCTAAGTACCCGGAGGAAGAGAAAGAAAATTCGATTCCCTGAGTAGCGGCGAGCGAAACGGGAACAGCCCAAACCAGGAAGCATGCTTCCTGGGGTTGTAGGACACTCTATACGGAGTTACAAAGGGATAGGATAGGTGAACGACCTGGAAAGGTCGGCCAGAGAAGGTGACGGCCCTGTAGCCGAAATCCCATCCCCTCCAGAGTGGATCCTGAGTACGGCGGGACACGTGAAACCCCGTCGGAATCCGGGAGGACCATCTCCCAAGGCTAAATACTTCCTAGTGACCGATAGTGAACCAGTACCGTGAGGGAAAGGTGAAAAGCACCCCGGAAGGGGAGTGAAACAGATCCTGAAACCGTATGCCTACAAGTAGTCAGAGCCCGTTAACGGGTGATGGCGTGCCTTTTGTAGAATGAACCGGCGAGTTACGATGGCGGGCGAGGTTAAGCCGATGAGGCGGAGCCGCAGCGAAAGCGAGTCTGAATAGGGCGCATCAGTCCGTCGTCGTAGACCCGAAACCAGGTGATCTACCCATGTCCAGGATGAAGGTCAGGTAACACTGACTGGAGGTCCGAACCCACGCACGTTGAAAAGTGCGGGGATGAGGTGTGGGTAGCGGTGAAATGCCAATCGAACCTGGAGATAGCTGGTTCTCCCCGAAATAGCTTTAGGGCTAGCCTCGAGGTGTAGAGTTCCGGAGGTAGAGCACTGATTGGACTAGGGGCCCCCACAGGGTTACCGAATTCAGTCAAACTCCGAATGCCGGCAACTTGTACTCGGGAGTCAGACTGCGAGTGATAAGATCCGTAGTCGAAAGGGAAACAGCCCAGACCATCAGCTAAGGTCCCCAAGTGTATGTTAAGTGGAAAAGGATGTGGCGTTGCACAGACAACTAGGATGTTGGCTTAGAAGCAGCCACCATTCAAAGAGTGCGTAATAGCTCACTAGTCGAGTGACGCCGCGCCGAAAATGTAACGGGGCTAAACATACCACCGAAGCTATGGATCCCGTAAGGGATGGTAGGGGAGCGTTCCAAGCAGCAGTGAAGCGGTATCGTGAGGAGCCGTGGAGCGCTTGGAAGTGAGAATGCCGGTGTGAGTAGCGAAAAGAGGGGTGAGAATCCCCTCCGTCGAAAGCCCAAGGTTTCCTGAGGAAGGCTCGTCCGCTCAGGGTTAGTCTGGACCTAAGCCGAGGCCGAAAGGCGTAGGCGATGGACAACAGGTTGATATTCCTGTACCGCCGTACCACCGTTTGAACGATGGGGGGACGCAGAAGGATAAGGTAACCGTGCGACTGGAAGTGCACGGACAAGCAGCGAGGCCGTCGGGTTGGCAAATCCGCCCGGCACACAAGGTTGAGCTGTGACGTGGAGCCCGTAGGGCGAAGTACCGGATTTCACGCTGCCAAGAAAAGCCTCTAGTAAGGAGGTCGGCGCCAGTACCGTAAACCGACACAGGTAGGCGAGATGAGAATTCTAAGACGCGCGGGATAACTCTCGTTAAGGAACTCGGCAAAATGGTCCCGTAACTTCGGGAGAAGGGACGCTTATGGCAACATAAGCCGCAGTGAATAGGCCCAAACGACTGTTTAGCAAAAACACAGGTCTCTGCTAAATCGCAAGATGAAGTATAGGGGCTGACGCCTGCCCGGTGCTGGAAGGTTAAGGGGATGTGTCATCGCAAGAGAAGCACTGAACCGAAGCCCCAGTAAACGGCGGCCGTAACTATAACGGTCCTAAGGTAGCGAAATTCCTTGTCGGGTAAGTTCCGACCCGCACGAAAGGCGTAACGATTTGGGCACTGTCTCAACGAGAGACCCGGTGAAATCATAGTACCTGTGAAGATGCAGGTTACCCGCGACAGGACGGAAAGACCCCATGGAGCTTTACTACAGCCTGATATTGAGGCTTTGTACGCGATGTACAGGATAGGTGGGAGTTTGTGAAGCCGGAGCGCCAGCTTCGGTGGAGACACCCTTGGGATACCACCCTTTGCGTATAGAGTCTCTAACTCGCAGCCGTGATCCGGCTGGAGGACCGTGTCAGGTGGGTAGTTTGACTGGGGCGGTCGCCTCCTAAACAGTAACGGAGGCGCCCAAAGGTTCCCTCAGAATGGTTGGAAATCATTCGAAGAGTGCAAAGGCAGAAGGGAGCTTGACTGCGAGACCTACAAGTCGAGCAGGGACGAAAGTCGGGCTTAGTGATCCGGTGGTTCCGCATGGAAGGGCCATCGCTCAACGGATAAAAGCTACCCTGGGGATAACAGGCTGATCTCCCCCAAGAGTCCACATCGACGGGGAGGTTTGGCACCTCGATGTCGGCTCATCGCATCCTGGGGCTGGAGTAGGTCCCAAGGGTTGGGCTGTTCGCCCATTAAAGCGGTACGCGAGCTGGGTTCAGAACGTCGTGAGACAGTTCGGTCCCTATCCGTCGTGGGCGCAGGAAATTTGAGGAGAGCTGTCCTTAGTACGAGAGGACCGGGATGGACGCACCGCTGGTGTACCAGTTGTTCCGCCAGGAGCATCGCTGGGTAGCTACGTGCGGACGGGATAAGTGCTGAAAGCATCTAAGCATGAAGCCCCCTCCGAGATGAGATTTCCCTTTGAGCAATCAAGAAAGACCCCTCAGAGACGATGAGGTAGATAGGTCATGGGTGGAAGCACGGCGACGTGTGGAGCTGAATGATACTAATCGGTCGAGGCTTTGATCTAGTCTAA
>NZ_JACSLZ010000003.1:0-309440 GCF_018618395.1 Exiguobacterium sp. s149 | reverse complement strand
GAATAGGTTCATTATAGCGATTCATGCGCACACGAAAAACCCCGAGTGAGGCACTTTTTTCAAGTGTCCATCATTCGGGGTTCAGTTCACACGTCGCGCCAGCTGGCCTCTTTCTTACATATCGATTGAGTTATATCCAGCCTCACTTCAATGACGCAACCTCGATTGGAACCGCTCGACCTCGTCCGTCATGATGGCGTCGACACCAGTCATGTCCGGCAACTCGCTCGGATTGTTGATTGTGTAGAGGCGAAGCAACCGATTCTGTTCGCGAATCGTCGCCGCGTCCCTCGTCCCGATAAACTTCGGTTGGGCATGGACCGCCTCGGCTCCGACCCGTTCGACGAGCTCAATCAAGTGCGGATGACCGTCCCCAGTTAAGACGGCGATTCGCGCCTCGCGGGCGACGTCCCGCAACCGGACGAGCGTGTCCGGGTTGAACGAGGAGAAGACGACACGCTGCTCGAGCTTGAACTCGGTGACGGCGAGCCACGTCAAATACTCGATTCCTTCATAATCAAATTGATCTGTCTTCAGCTCGATATTGAGCGTGACGTCGGACGGTTCAATCAAGACGAGTACTTCCTCGAGCGTCGGGATCCGTTCCCCGCTCTCCGTCCGGAGCAAGCGAAGCTGTCGAAGCGTCATATCTTTGACGAAGCCGCTGCCGTTCGTTGTCCGGTCGACTGTCTCGTCATGGATAACGACGAGGCGTCCGTCGCGCGTCAATTGGACATCGAGCTCAATGCCGTCGACGTGAGGTAACGCCGCCTTGAACGCACTGATCGTGTTCTCCGGATACTTGGCGCTATAGCCGCGATGTGCGTAAATCAACATATCATTGCCCCAAGGTGGAAGTCGTCTCATCGGCCGCACGCTTCAACGCGTCCTTGACCGAAACACCTTGATACAGGCTCTCCATGGCATTGACGACGCTTTGGCGGGACTGCGGGAACGTCGAGATGAGTGCGCCTTGTGTCGCCGGTGAAGCTTTCGTCTCGCTCAATTGATCGACTGTCACTTTCAATTGCGGATACTCAGCCCACATCTCTTTGACGACCGGCTCGTCATATGCTTCCGGGTTGATGGCGAAGTAGCCCGTCTCGACGTGCCACTTGGCCTGTGCTTCTTTCGATGCCGCAAACTTCATGAACTCCCATGCACCCTGTTTCGTCTCATCAGCGATGCCGTCACCCATCCAGAGTGAGGCTCCGCCAATGATGACACCTTCCCGATCAGCTTCGTTCGGGACCGGTAAGTATGACGCCCCGACCTCGAAGTCGGCGTTGTCCGCGACGGTGCGAATGCCGGCCGACGAGTCGAGATACAT
Source organism: Exiguobacterium sp. s149 (assembly GCF_018618395.1). NCBI lineage: Bacteria > Bacillati > Bacillota > Bacilli > Caryophanales > Exiguobacterium > Exiguobacterium sp. s149. The sequence goes on along the minus strand of NZ_JACSLZ010000003.1, from coordinate 308,110 downwards.
GGCAACTTTCCCTGATTGGAAAGCGGCACGCATGTCGTCCCAGTTTTGACCGACGTTCATAAACGTCTTCTCGTCATACATCTCTTTAATCAAGTTGAAGGCGTTCTGCCCCTCTTCCCCATCGAAGACAGCTTTCGTCGGTGCCCCGCTACGGCCATTGTCATTGTCGACATAGAGCCCGCCTTGCGCGGCGACGAGTTGCTCGAAGAACCAACCGTAGTTGAGCATCGTGAAGCCGGTCTGCCCGTCGGTCGTCAGTGCCTTCGCAGCTTGCTTCAGTTCGTCATACGTGCGCGGCGCTTTCTCTGGGTCGAGACCCGCTTTTTCAAACGCGTCTTTGTTGTAGATGAGCACCGGTGTCGAAGAGTTGAACGGCATCGAATACTGCTTGCCGTCGACTTGGTAATAGCTCAAGATGTTCTCTTCCCAGACGCCCGTATCGAAGTCCTCTTTGTCGATGAACTCCTGAACCGGCGTGATTTTGTTCGAGTCAATCATATATTTCGTGCCGACCTCGAACGTCTGCATGATGGCCGGTGCGTCCGGTGACCCTGCGACGGCGTTGAACTTCGTGAGCGCCTCTTCATACGTGCCTTGGAACACCGGTTTCACTTCATAGTCGTCCTGTGACTCGTTGAAAGCGTCGACTTGGTTGTTGAGTGCGGTCTCTAAGTCCCCGCTCATCGCGTGCCAAAACACGACTTCTGTCTTCCCATCCGTCGTCGTGGTCGCCGCTGCCTCTTCCGCTTCTTGACTGCCACATGCCCCGAGCAATAACACCGAACTGGCCAACCCTGCGAATAATGCTTTCTTTTTCATGAACGTTTCCCCCTATTATTTGATCGCACCTTGCGTCAAGCCTTCCTGTAACTGCTTTTGTCCTGCGAATAACAGCATCAGCGTCGGGATGATGATCAAGATGACCGCCGCCATGACGACACCCCAATCCGAGGCGACCTCGTTCGACTGCATCTGCTTAATCCCGATTTGCACCGTGCGGGCCTGCTCCGTGTTTGTCACGAGGAGCGGCCATAAGTACATGTTCCATGTCGTCAAAAAGCTGTATACCGACAGGGTGACGAGCGGCGTCTTCGACACCGGCAAGACGACGTTCCAAAAGAAGCGGAAGCGGCTGATGCCGGCGATTTGTGACGCCTCATACATCTCGTATGGAATCGTCTTGAACTGTTGCCGGAGCAAAAACGTCCCGAACGCGAGCGCGAAGAACGGCACCGACAGCCCCCAAACCGAGTTGAGCCAACCGAGCGACTGGATTGTCAAGAAGTTCGGTACCATCGTCGCTTCCCAAGGCACCATCATCGTCGCGAGGAAGAGCATGAAGATGAGCCCTTTCCCTTTGAAATCGATGAAGACGAACGCGAAGGCGGCAAGACTCGATAAGACGACTTGGCCAACCATGACGATGAGTGCGACGACGAGACTGTTCCATAAATACGTTATGAGCGGGATGCGCTCGAACGCAGCGACATAGTTGTCGAACGTGACGTCACGCGGGATGAGGTTTCCTTTTAACACCTCACTCCCGTCCATCAGACTGATTGAGAACGCGTAGGCGATCGGGAACAGCATGACGACGGCGCTCAAGACGAGGAGCGTATACGTGACTACTTTCCGGAGTGTCATTGGTAATGCACCTTCCTTTCGACGAGCTTGAACTGGAGCCACGTCAATGTCAGGACCGCGAGGAACAAGAGCACGGCCTGCGCACTCGCCCCGCCGACGTTATAGTTGATGAACGCATCTTTGTAAATGGCGTAGACGATGACGTTCGTCGAGTTCGTCGGCCCGCCTTTCGTGAGTAAATCAATCTGCCCGAACGTCTGGAACGCGTTGATGAGCGAGATGATGCCGACGAAGAAGAGCGTCGGAGACAGCATCGGAATCGTGATGGCCCGAAGCTGGGTCCAATATCCTGTCCCGGCGATGTCCGCACTCTCGTAAAGCGTCCGGTCGATGTTTTGTAGGCCGCCGAGGAGAATCAAGAACGTGAATCCGATGTTCATCCAGACGGTTGCGAGCGACACCGACAGGAGCGCGTACTGCGGGTCGAGGAGCCACTGCACCCCGCTTGCCCCGACCGCTTCCAAGAAACGATTGAAGATGCCGATCGACGGGTTGTACATAAACATCCAGATGACCGACGAGGCAGCGACGCTCATCCCCATCGTCGCCGAGAACGCCGTCCGGAAGATGCCGATGCCGCGTAACTTCTCATTGGCGAGCAGCGCGAGTCCGAGCGCGATGACGATTGTGAGCGGCACGGTCAACAGGACGAAGCCGACCGTCGCCTGAATGCTCTGCCAAAACGAGGCGCTCGTGAACAGTTTGGCGTAATGCTCGCCCCCGACATAACTGAGCGGCGTTCCTTGTGTATCCGTTTGAAAGAAACTCAAGTAAATCGTCCGGAACAGCGGATAGACGAGGAAAATCCCGAATAGCGCGATCGACGGGGATAAGTAGAGTAGCCCGCTCGTCGCGTCCGATAATCGAGTCCGGACGCGTTGTCTCGGAAGGGCAACCGTCATTGGAACACCTCCAACGCCTCGAACAGTTTCGGTTGCCGCGGTTCAATACGATTGCCGTTCGTATCAAACAAAGATATCTGTTTCGGGTCGACGTGACAGGCGATTTTCTCCCCGATCGACAGCGGCCATTGTCCCGGCCATTTGGCGAGCCATTCGACGCCGCCCATATCGAAGGCGAGAATCGTCTCCGTGCCGAGCACCTCGACGTTCTTCAGCTCGGCATAGAACGTGACATCCTCTTGCGCAGGCGTGATTTGTTCCGGGCGGATACCGAGCGTCGCCGTGTCTTCTCGCGTCAGCGTGTTCGGATGGAACAGGCGTCCGTCCGAGGCGGCCCAACCGTTGTCCGTCCGTTGTACCGGTGTGAGATTCATCGGCGGTGACCCGATGAACGAGGCGACGAACGTATTCGCCGGCTTATTGTACAAATCGAGCGGTTGACCGACTTGTTGGACTTCACCATCGTTCAACAGCATCATCCGGTCGGCCATCGTCATCGCCTCGACTTGGTCATGGGTGACGTAAATCATCGTCAGCTTGAGCTTCCGTTGCAGCTGTCGGATCTCCGAGCGCATTTTGGCCCGAAGTTTCGCGTCCAAGTTCGAGAGCGGCTCGTCCATGAGGCAGATCGGTGACTCGGTCACGATGGCTCGGGCCAAGGCGACACGCTGGCGCTGTCCGCCTGAGAGCTCGCGCGGCTTCCGCATCAAATAGTCGGTCAGTCCGAGCGCCTCGGCCGCCGCTAGGCATCGTTCGCGTTGCTCGAGCTTCGTCAGTCCTTTCGTATGTAAGCCGAACGTGATGTTCTTCTCGACGGTCATATGCGGATAGAGCGCATAGTTTTGGAACACCATCGACAGCTGTCGTTCGCTCGGTTTCAAGTCGTTCGCGGCGACGCCGTCGATGCGGAGCGTCCCGCTTGTGATGGACTCAAGCCCGGCGATCATTCGCAACATCGTGCTCTTGCCGCAGCCCGACGGTCCGACGAGGGCGAAGAATTCACCGGCCTCGATGGTGACGTCGATACCGCGGATGACTTCTGTCTCGTCATATGCTTTTTTGATGTTCTGCAGTTGAATCGATTTCATATGATTTCCTCCTTCATTCCTTGCGACGCCCAGAGCCGCTCGTCCCCGGTCGAGACGGCGAACGCCCCATGAGACAGTGCTTCATGCACGTGAATCGGCTTCCGGATCATCCCGCCCGTCACGATCGGCAGCGAGACGTGTTCGGCGACATGTTCGATGACGCTCGGGATCAGGCCCGGCATCAATTCGAGCGCGTCCGGCTGTTGGTCTTTCGCCATCTTGATGCCTGACGAGATGGCGTCCGAGTCGACGAGAAACAGACGCTGCACCGTCATCAGTCCGGCCCGTTTGGCATGTTGGATGACAGATGCCTTCGTCGTCACAATCCCATCGGCCCCGACCCGTTTTGCCAAATAGTCGATGCCGTCCCGGTCGAGGCTGATGCCGTTGATGCGTTCGGCGTGCAGGAACACGGTCCGATTCTCCTGTTTCAAATGGGCGACGTAGCGGTCGAGTGTGCTGAGCGTCCCCATCATGAGGAACGTCGTCGTCACGTCCGATTGCAGGAACTTCTCGAGTTGTTTCGGTGATTTGATGGATGCGATCATCTTCTCTTGTCCGATCGTGCGCAGCGCTTCATTCACTTGAATCATCCTTCCCTAGAAAAAAGGACCAACAGAAACATGACGTCACGGACGTATGGGCTTCTGTTGGTCTCTCGAATGTTCTACCAGTTGCTATTCACTTGGCATGTGGGGTCTCACAAGTCATATCGTACCGGATGAATGTAAAGCGGTCGTGAAGGACGTGCAAAAGTTTGTGAAGACGACGTAAAAAAAACGACTCATCATGAGTCGGTTTTGTAAATTCATTCGACGATACAAGCTCATCCTTCAGGCGCCTCCGTTTATAAAGAGTCAGTCTGGGCGAGCGTCTGTCTCGCCTTCGCCAAAATGTCGGCTTTGACGGCATCATCGCGGCCTTGCCAGTTGCGAACCATCATCTTCATGCGCTGGTTCTTCGCGAACCGCTCCTCGTGCTTGTCGATGAAGTTCCAATAGAGCGCGTTGAACGGACAGGCATATTCTTCCGTCGTGTGTTTTGGGTTGTACATGCAGCCTTTGCAGTAGTCGCTCATCTTGTCGATATACTTGCCCGAGGCGATATACGGCTTCGTCGCCAACTTCCCGCCGTCGGCATGGAGCGCCATCCCGAGCACGTTCGGCAACACGACCCAATCGTAGGCGTCGATATACATCTCGTTGAACCAGTCGCTCGTCTGCTGCGGTGACACCTCGAACAGCGTCGCGAAGTTCCCGAGCACCATGAGCCGCTGGATATGATGGTTGTGTGAACGCTCGATGACCGGCTTTACGCTCTGATGGACGCAGTGCATGTCTGTCTCGGCGTCCCAGAAGTAATGCGGCAAGTCGCGCTTATGCTTGAACGTGTTGACCGACTCGTACCCCGGCATCGATGCCACATAGACGGCGCGCATATACTCTCGCCAACCGAGGATTTGACGGACGAACCCTTCGACCGAGGCGAGCGGTGCGTCCGACTCCACCGCCGCTTGGACGACCTCATCCGGAGTCAGCAGTCCGACGTTGATGGCTGCGGACAACAGGCTGTGTGACATCTCTTGATTGTCCGACAACATCGCGTCTTGATACGGACCGAACGTCTCGAGTCGCTCCTCAACGAACCGTTTCAATGCCCGTCGTGCCTCACTGCGCGTCACCGGCCAAACGAACGGCGTGATGTCCCCCGGATGGTCAGCGAAATCACGATTCACTTTTTCGATGACGTCTTTTGTGATCGCGTCTGGTCGGAAATGAATTGGTGCTGGGAATGTCAGCCCGTCTTTCGGTGGCTGGCGGTTGTCCGCATCGAACGACCATTTTCCACCGCGCGGTTTCCCATCCTCGAGCAATATCTCAAACCGCTTCCGCATTTGGCGATAGAACCTGTTCATCCGCCATGGCCCGCTGCCGAGCGTGTCGACCGCTTCCTGTTTCGTTAAATAGAAGAGTGGTACGTCCGAATGTTCGACGAGCTTGTGTTTTTGACCGAACTGTTTCAGTTTTTTCTCCATCGCGGCGTCGGTGACGGCCGTGTAATGGATTTCTTCCGGTTCATATCGTGTGAAGTGGTCGTCCCATGAGCCCTGGAACGAGTCAGCCTCGTGATAGTCGACCGTATAGCCTTTGTCGCGCAACTCCTCGGCGAAATGACGCATCGCCGAGAAGATGAGGACGAGCTTCTGTTTATGGTACGGCCGCCACATCGCCCGGGATGTCGCCTCGATCATCACGATGACATCATCCTCCTCGATGTGTCTGACTAGCTCAAGCTCGTGTGACAACTGATTGCCGAAAATCCAAAAGGAACGCATCGATTCAACTCCCCTCTTAAAATGGTTATGCTACACTCAATTTACAACTGCTTCATTCAGAAAGGAATGGTTTGATGCGCTTCACACGTCTTCAAACATGGATTGACAGTCAATACGAGAACCCACGCGGTATCGTCGGGACATACATCGGCGAGAAGATGGTGCGTCAACACCGGGTCGAAGTCGATTGGACGATTGAGCAACTTCTGATTCAACCTGACAATCGCGTGCTCGACCTCGGTTGTGGGGCCGGCGACGCGTTGGCACAAATGCTACGTCGCTATGCTCATGTGCATGTGACCGGACTCGACCGTTCCCCGACGATCGTCCGCTCGGCGTTGAAACGAAATCGAGCAGACGTACATTCCGGACGAGCCGAAGTCGTCGAGGGCGATCTCGGGACGCTCCCGTTTCCGGACGCACAATTCGACCGCGTCTTCAGCATCCATACGATTTACTTTTGGGAAGACGTACCCGCGGTGCTTGCCGCCATCGACCGTATCCTCAAACCAGGCGGGTCATTCGTCATCACGTACTGTGATGGGAAAGGTGGCGTGAACTGGGACGGTATCACGGCAATCGTGCGTGAACAGTTGATTCCTGCTGCTTCTGTGCTCGGGTTCATTGATGTCCATGAACGCCGAGGACCTGACTCGCGAGATTATCATACGGTCGCCGTGACGGGACAAAAGCCAGTCTAACGTCATCCCCGGCTCTTCCGTGTCACGGCTACCCCGCCAAATCCGCTGATGATGGCGATATAGAACCCTAAATCATAGAACCAGCCAGTGTTGTTCACCTCATAGACGCGATACGTGTCATTGAACAATCCTAAAATGAGTGACACCGGGGCAATCCAGCCGTGCCAGACGCCCCAAAAGAATCCGGCCGGGTCGGTCGTGTACGTCCCGTCGCCCGGCACACAGCCGCCGAGGACGACAATCAAACTGAACATGATGGCTAATAATCCGATTCGTTTCATCTGAATCCCTCCTGCTATGAGTATTCCCGCTTTTACGGAAAACAGTGCCGTTCAACACGCTGAAGGAGCTGAGGACATGACGATTTATAGGATTCAACGAATTCACGATTTAGAGGAACTTGACTTGACTCAATTGCTTTTAGCTAGTCGTCAGGAAGGCTTTCGCATGCTCGACCGGTTGATCGATGACTTTCGAAATGGACACAACGGGTTCAATCACCCCGGCGAGTGTCTACTTGGTGTGTTTGACACCTCTGGTAATCTAGTCGGCATCGGAGGATTGAATCAAGATCCATATTCTCTGGGACTTCCGCTCGGTCGATTGAGACGATTTTATATTTTGCCGGCTTGTCGCAGACAAGGTATCGGGAGACGTCTCGCGAACGCATTGTTGCTCGAAGCGAAGCGAACCTTCCTCACCGTCGTTCTCCGGACCTATACGATACAAGGGGCACAGTTCTATGAATCGCTTGGCTTCACCCCATACGATACCTCGACTACAAGTCACATAATCCGCTTCAACGAAACAAGCAGCGACTCGTCATGAGCCGCTGCCTGTTTGTGTTATCGCCATAGTTGAACCGTGTTCGCAAACTCGATATCGGTCGCGATTTCCCCATCGAGGGCATGCAAATCGAAATCCTTACCGTCGAGCCACTCCTGAAAATCGAAGATGACCGGGTCGCGGTCGCCACCGAGGGCGAACCACGTCTCGAGCGTCTCCGGGAAATAGGCGGCCGTGTGAATCGTGCCGGCCCAGCTCTTATACAGCTCGGAGAAGACACCCTTGTCCGAGTCGTTCATGAGTCGGAACGCGCTCTCGGCGTCTTGGACGATATGTTGATACATTTTGATCTCCATCATCCGACGTGTCGAGTCGTCGAGATGGTAGCGGTTCTCGTGCTGCAGGAGCTCGAAGTGGTTCGTGCAGATGTTGGATTCACGGACACGGATGTCGCGCGGTGTCGCTTCGATGACGCGCGTCTTCGACGACTTGTCGTGGACGACATACGTGAACGAGCCCCGATGTGGAATCTCTCTTAATAAATCGACCGCCTCTTCGACCGTCGCGCACGTCTCGAGGATCATCCGCCCGATCATCTGGCAGACGAAACCATCCCCGGGACGACGACGGTTGATAAAGTTATAGCCCATGGCGAGCCCTTTCTCGTTCATTCCGTCCATTCGGCCCGTGACTCGTGAGACGGGACCGATGACGGCGTAACCCTCGTCCGGCTGGAACACGTTGTAGCGCCCATCGTACGTCATCGGGTGATAGTCATAGTTGCGGACGAGGAAGTTGTCCCCCGTCAAAATCGAACAGCCGCTGACCGGGTTATTGACCCGGAAATGACCGAAGTGAAGGAGCGTGTCGGCGAGCGTCAATTCGAGCTCATCCTGCAGGCCGAGCAGTTCTTCCCAAATCTTCGGAGCGAACCGGTCGAACGCCTGCTTCGCCTCGCGCTCGTCAATCTCAAAGCGCGGGACGCGGAGCTTCCACTGGTCGGTCCGGTTCTCGAGCAGTTTGCTGCGCTTGATGTATTGTCCTTGAAAGCGGCCAAAGTCATAGTGACTGCCGCGGAATTGTGTGAGTTCACTTGAGACGCGTTGCATGAAAAAACCTCCCTTGCGCCTAGTATAACGGACGCAACGGAGGTATGTCTGACTTGAGACTGTTTACAACTTGAACTGTCGGCTCATGCGTTGCATGTCCTCGGCCGTGTGCGACAAATCTTTAACGAGCCGGTTCATCGTCTCGCTCGTCGCCGACATCTGTTCGGTCGAGGCGGCCACTTCCTCGTTACCAGCCGTACTCTCTTCAGAAATCGACGCGATGTCAGAAAGACCACGTTTGATGTCGTCTTGGTTCGTCTTGACGCGTCCGAGCTGCCCTTGCATCGAGTTCGTCAGGCGCTGCATCTCCCGCACACTCTGTTCAATCTCATTGAAGGCGCGCTTCGTCTCCTCGAGCGTCCGCTTGCCGTCCTCGGCAGCGTGCATGCTGTCCGTGAACGTCTCGCCGAGCGCGATCGAGTTTCGTTTGACGCTGCCAACGATTTCCGAAATCTCACTGACCGACCGCGCAACGCTGTCGGATAACTTGCGAATCTCAGAAGCGACGACGGCGAAGCCTTTTCCATGCTCCCCGGCACGAGCCGCCTCGATGGCCGCGTTCAAGGCGAGCAAGTTCGTCTGCTCAGAGATTTGACGGATCATCGTGACGAGCGCCGTCACTTCGTCCGCCTGTTGCTCGAAGTCCTTCACCTGGCCTTGCGACTCGCGCACTTGCAGATGGATGTTCGTCATCTTGCCGACGGCATCCTCCATCAGTTCGAGCCCTTCTGCCGTCACACGACTGACGACTTCCGCTTGTTCGCTCACGCCGTTCCCGTCGTGCGCCGTCTGGTCGACGAGTCCCGAGAACTCATTCATATGTCCGTACAGTTTCATCGTGAGCACGCTCTGATTCTCGACACCGCCCGCGATTTCTTCCATCGTGAACGCGATTTGACGCGAGGCATCGTTCACTTCTTCCGAGATGCTCGCCACGTTGCCGCTCTCGTCACGCACCGTCTGGGCGGACGTTTGTAATCCGGAGATCAAGTCGCGGAGCATTTTCGTCATCTGATCCATCGAGGCGGTGAGCCGCTTGATTTCGTCATTCGCCTTCAACTGGATGTTGTCCATCTCACGAGCCGCCGTCGCCAAGTCCCCGCTCGCGATATGGGTCGCGACACGCTCGAGCTCCCGGAGCGGACGAAGTTTCCAGCCAAGGTAGCGCCAGATGATGACTGAGGCGACCCCGAGCAAGACGACGAGTCCGATAAGAATCGGCGGCAAACTCTCTTGCAACACGTCTTCCGTCACCGCGGCGACGTCACTCGCCCCTTTATCGATGCCGAGGACACCGATGACGTCCCCGCCTTGTTTGATTGGAACGAGTACCGTCATATAGTCCCCGTACTCTTGGTCCTCGACAATCGGTGTCGTGACGGCCCCACCGTCGAACGCCGCTTTCGCATCTTCGAACGACGTCGCCGTCGTCGGCGTGCCAATCTCAACCGCATCGGCCGCGCTCATGCCATCGACGATGATTTGAAGCTCTTCGCCGTCAGCTGCGAGCGTATAGACGTACATCGCCCCGATTTGCGTCCGATATGTGTCGAGCTGTTCCCGAAACTGCTCGAACCGTTCATCTTTGGTCGGATTTTGCATAAAGGCCGCATACGCCTCCGCATCAATCGCCTCGCTGATGCGGGCCCCGTCCTCCAATAGAACGGCTTGCATCGAACTCTGTACCGTGTGCTTTGTGCTAACATATTGCAACACGCCGAACGTGACGATGAGCAGCGTGATGAACGCCAACATCATCGCCAAAATTCGCGTCTGCAGTAACTGTGGTTTATTTCGTTTCATGTGATTCCCTCCATTCGTCCTTACTGTGTGTATCGGACGATTCCCGAAAAAACTGCACAAAAAAACGGATGATTTTCGACAAAAATCATCCGTTCGTTCATTCATTTGTCGAATCTACAACCTCGAGCGGCATCGACACCTCAGCCTCGCCCTCTTCTCCGACATGGAAGAGAGGCAGCGTCTCGGTGACGAATAGGTCGGGGTTCAAATCCGCTTGATAGACGTACGTGCGCACATCCCCTTCGCGTTCCGCGACGAGTTCACCGAACGGAATCGGGACACGCGTGCCGTCGACTTCATAACTAATGATCGTCGTCGGATCGAGGCGACGGTCTTCGAGCATCCGAATCGTGAACAACATCGTTGAGCTGTTCGTCCGCTCGAGCGAGACTGCAATCGATTCTGATTGACCGGCTCGCTTGTCGATCATCGCATCATCGACGTCCTGTTCGAACACGACGTTCTCCTCGACCGGATCATCTTGCACTTGTTGGCAACCGACGATGGTCGCCAATCCGAGAATCAAGGCAATCACCAATACGCGCATCTCGTTCTCTCCTCACTTCAAGGCGAAAGTGAGTTCCGCTTCACAAGCAACTTCTCCATCGACTGTCGCCACGGCGCGTCCTTTACCGATTGGTCCGCGCACTTTCAAGATTTCGACCTCGAGGCGCAATTGATCGCCTGGGACGACTTGACGTTTGAAGCGACATCCGTCGATGCCTGCGAAGAACGCGAGCTTGCCGCGGTTCGACTCTTGCTTGAGCATCGCGAACGCGCCGACTTGCGCGAGCGCTTCGACGATCAAGACGCCAGGCATGACGTTATAGTCCGGGAAATGTCCGTTGAAGAATTCCTCATTCGCCGTCACATTCTTTAACCCAACGGCCCGCTTGCCTTCATTGACCTCGAGAATTCGGTCGATGAGCAAGAACGGGTACCGATGCGGGATCACTTCTTTAATCTGTTCAATCGTGTACATGGTTCCACCACCCTTATGATGTTAGCCAAAAATCGGTGATATGGCGCCACGTGTCGATGTTGAACACGTCCTTCCACTCGCCTCCGCCAATCACGCTGTACCCGATGATGGCCCCAATCGCAAGCATCACGAAAGCCAACAGCAGGACAACGATGACGCGTAACAAGATCGGGAAACGTCGATGGTTCGATAATCGCTTCCGCTCCGTCCGCTCTTTGGACTCGGTCTGTTCCGAGCCGTTCTGTTCTTCGTTCGCCACGTCCATACATCCTTTCAGCTGAATTAATCATAACATATTAGTACCTGGTAATAAAACAATTGCATGAGTTCTATATAAGTGTAACGTATCTACTATCGGTCGAACAAGCGCCCGGCCTAGGACACGAACGACGCTTCTGTGAAAATACTGCCCACTCCCACCTATGCTGTGCTACCATAAGAGTATTCATCGTTTAGGAGGTATTATTTCTATGTGGAAAGAATTCAAAGAGTTTGCGATTAAAGGCAATGTGATTGACCTGGCCGTCGCCTTCATCCTCGGGGCTGCCTTCACGGCCATCGTCACGTCGCTTGTCAATGACATCTTCATGCCGTTCCTCGGCATCCTCATCGGCGGCATCGACTTCTCGACGCTCGCGGTATCGGTGCTCGGCGTGAACGTGACGTACGGCAACTTCCTGCAAGAAATCGTCAAGTTCTTCCTCATCGCCTTCGCGTTGTTCATGATGGTCAAAGTATTGAACCGTCTGAAGCGAGAAAAAGCGGTCGAAGAGACACCGGAGCCGGAATTGTCGCGTGAAGAACAGCTCCTTTCGGAGATTCGTGACCTATTAAAAGAACGTTCGTGACCAAAAGACGCCTGAACCGAAGTTGGTTCAGGCGTCTTTGTCGATTAACCGGAACGCTCGGCTGACGGCGTCCGTCAAGAGCGGCGCCGCTTGCTGCATCGACTCTTCGAGCGTCATCACCCGGCAAACGATTGGGAACACGGCTTCGATGCCGACGTCCGGAACGGCAATCAGTTCCGATTGTCCCGCGAAGACGAGCGTCGGGACCCCGTGTGCATATGCGATTCGGGCCAATCCATAAGGTGCTTTTCCGTGGAGCGATTGCTCATCGAACCGGCCTTCCCCGGTGATCAACCAGTCGGCCATTTGCAACGTTTCCTCTAGTTTCGACCACCGTACTACCTCGTCAATCCCGCTCCCATATACGGCTCCGAGCTGATAGAGCGCGAAGCCGATCCCGCCGGCCGCGCCCGCCCCCGGTTGTCCCGTCACATCACGCTCGAAGCAACGGGCATACGCGGCGAGCTGTTCGTCATAACGGTCGACGTCCGTTAGCGCCAATCCTTTCTGCGGACCGAATACGGCGGCCGCCCCAGATAGACCGAGTAACGGATTCGTCACATCCGAGGCCATCCGCCACTCGACATGACGCGCTTCCGGTAGGAGTCCGGTCCAATCGACTTGCGCGACGCGCTCGAGTTGATGCGGGAACGAATCAATGACATGCCCTGTCTCATCAAGAAAGCGGACGCCGAGCGCCTCGAGCAAGCCTTTCCCTCCATCGACGGTCGCGCTCCCGCCGAGACCGACCGTGATGCGTGTCGCCCCGTGCCCGAGTGCATCTTTAATCTGCAGTCCAGTCCCATAAGAACTGTAGCGCCACGGGTCGAGCACGTCGATGAGAGTAAGACCGGACGCCTCAGCGACTTCAATCACTGCCTCGCGCGTTCGTTCCGACCAGCCATACCGGGCTTGCCGCACCGTCCCGTCAAGCGACATCACGTCTTGCGTGACCACCTCGGCATGCGGGTGCGTCAAGAACCATGCATTCAAAAAACCTTCCCCGCCGTCTGAGATTGGTACCTCGACGACGTCATGCCCAGCGAGCGCTGCACGCACCGCCCGATTGGCTTCCACGCTCGTGAGTGACCCTTTGAACGAATCCATTGCCACGACAATCCGCATGTCCATCCCTCCTCCTATTTTTAGTGTAACGCAAAAACCGCCCTTCCGAAGAAGAACGGTAAGTGATTACCGAAGTGACGTGACGAGTCCCATCATCTGGTCACTCATCGACAACGCTCGTGAATTCATCTGATACGCGCGTTGCGTGATCGTCATGTCGGTCATCTCTTTCGTCAAATCGACGTTCGATGACTCGAGCGTCCCTTCAATCAACAGATTGCCGAGCGGGCGATCGATGTCCGCCGCCAAGTCGGCCGCATAGACGTTGTCACCGAGAGGTCGTAGCGCCGATGTGTTACGTACCTCAACGATGTCGAGACGACCAAACTCTTGCTCGACGCCGTTCACGCTGGCGACGACCATCCCATCTTGACGGACACGGTGCGCCGTCGCTTCGTTCGGCATGACGATCGGGTTCCCGTCCGCACCAAGAAGGGCGTTACCGTTCACGTCGACGAGCGTCGTCGTGTCGCCGACCGAGAGCTGCATGTTCCCACTCCGGGTCAATCCGACACCGTTTTCCGTCTCGATGGCGAAGAACTGACGGCTCGCTTTCAAGAACACGTCAAGGGCCCGGTCGGTCTTTCGGATTTGGCCGATATTGAACTGTTGGCTAATATCGGCGACGTGGCCGCCGACACCGATGCGAATCCCGTTCGGCGTATCGCGTCCGATTTCGAGCTCGGCGCGCGGTTGATTGTCATACGCCTGCGACAAGAGCGAGGCGAAGTGGGTTTGTTCCCGCTTATAGCCAGCCGTGTCGACGTTGGCTATATTGTGACCGGTCACATCGAGCTGGCGTTGAAGCTGCGTGAGCGACGAGACCGAGTTATAAATCGATTGCATAAGCTTCCTCCTTAACGAATCCGAGCGATTTCAATGGCCCGCTCGGCACTCTTGTCATACGCTTGGACAACTTTTTGGTTCGCCTCGAACTGACGGTACGTCGTCATCAAGTCGGCCATCGTCCGATCGAGATCGACGTTCGCCTCTTCAATGAATCCTTGTTGGAACTGAACATTCGCAGCAGGCGGGGCGTCTCCGTTGACCCGATAGTCGTTCCCGACTTGCTCGAGTGTAGCCAAGTCATCGATTTGGACGGCACCGAGCGTCGCCACATTCTGCCCGAGTGACGTGATTTGTCCGTCACCTGACAACGTGAACTCACTTGACGGCAATTGAATCCGTTCGCCGGCGTCCGAGAGGATATACCCGCCATCTGCTGAACGCAAGAAGCGTTCTTCATCGACCGCGAAGCGCCCGTTCGTCGTATAGAGCGTCTCACCGTTCTGTTCGACTGCGAACATGGCCGCACCCGTCGCGTCAGCCGGTACCTTCATATATACGTCGGTCGGGCTGCCCGTCTCGGAGATGCTTCCCGTCGAGAAACGCGGCATCGTCTCTTGTAGATATACGCCCGTCGACAACGTGCCGACTTCGCCTTGCACGCGTGAGCGCGCATTCCCAGGGTGGCTCACTTGGGCAAGCAACATTTCTGGGAACGAGCGGACGACGCCGTTTGATGCTTTGAATCCAGGGGTCCGGACGTTACCGAGGTTATTGCTCAAAATCTCTTGTTGACGCTGGAGCGCGTTCATCGCGCCCGCCGCCGTATATAATCCGCGTAGCATGCTTCGTCTTCCTTTCGTCGTTCAAAGTCTTCACTTTCTATATCGTACCAAAGGAACGTTTCATTCACCGTTTTTTGAAAAAAACTAAAAAAACCACTTCGCAATGAAGTGGTTTTCGTCAATCGACAATCGGGAGTTCGACCGTCATGGTCGTCCCATTCCCCAGTTCCGAACTGACGCTGATTGTACCGCCGTGCGATTCGATGATTTCCTTACAGATTGCAAGCCCAAGGCCGGTGCCTCCAATATTGCGACTCTGCTCGTTCTGCACACGGTAGAACTTCTCAAACAGCTGTTCGGCATCTGCGGGTGCTACACCCATGCCTTCGTCTTCGATGGCGATCCGGATGACATCGTCATCACACGAGACGTTAACGGCGATATTACCGCCGTCGGGTGAATATTTAATGGCGTTATTCAAGATGTTCGAGAACACTTGACGTAGTTGCGCCGGGTCTCCGGAAATGCGAATCGTTTCATCACAATCGAAATGGAACGCATGCAATTCGGTTGAGCCGGCATGAATTTCAAGAACATCAGACAATAGTTCAAACAAATTCTCGACTTTGAAGTCTTGTTCCGTTTTACCGGCTTCCATCTTCTGAACATCCAGTAAGTTACTGACGAGCCGCTCGAGCCGGGTCGTCTCACTGTGAATCATGCTCAAGTAGCGTTTTCGCTTCTCTTCATCGACATGCCGATGTTCAAGCAATTCAGTAAATCCAAGAATGGATGTGAGCGGGGTCCGAAGTTCGTGAGAGACCGTCGCGACGAGTTCCGTCTTCAAGCGGTCGATCTCGATTTCTTTCGTAATATCCCGCGACACAAACATCACACCGAAACGTTCGTCCTGCATTTCAATCGGTTCGGCGTACATCCGTACGGTACGTGTTCCCCCTTGCATCGAGTACGTAAACGTTTCGTCGAAGATTCCGAGCCGTTTGGCCCGGTCGGTGAAGCGGTTCAATCCTTCTTGATTGTCGATTTGCTCCATGAACGGTGCATAGAAGGCATCAATCGGATAGAGGCTCTGACGGTCGCCGAACGGGAATGGTTGGTCATACAGTTCGAACAGCGCCTCGTTCCCGAAGCGTTGGTTCGTCTCGAGCTCGACAAAGACGATGGCGTCCCGCATAGTGTGTACCATCTGCGCGGTTTTCTCGCGCTCACGCTCGAGTTCATCGTGTTGTCGAATCAATGACGTCGACATTTCGGAAAAAGACTTGGACAATTGTCCGACCTCGTTTTTCAACGGTTGAATCGGGATGAGCGTCGCATGCGGGTCGACCGCCAGTCGTTCACTGTTCGTGATGAGCGATTGAAGTTGATTCGTCAAACGCACGATGTACGGCTGCAGGCTGACGAAGAGGATGAACAATGCACCGAGCAAGATGAGCAACCACATCCATTGAGCTTTGGCGAGCTGTTCCGACAGTTCCTCCCGAAGACCCGTCTCTTGGAAGTCAAGGTCGGCCCGGTAGTCGGTGAATACCGATTCCATATCGACGATGCTCGCACTCATATCGGCCGCACTCTTCGTATTCAGTTTGAAGCGGGTCTGGGTCGAGCCCGCATTTTTCGGCATAAGTTGTCCGACGGTCGCCATCTGTAAGAATGGCTCATCGATTTCTCCGTTCGCCTTGGCGATGACGTACCGTTCAAGACCCGGCATGACGCGTGACGTATAAATGCTGAACAGAAGGCGCGCATCTTCTGCGAACGTCGTCTCTTCCTTGCTCGCAGCGTTTTCTTCAAACCAGCTCGTCTGGTCGTCAATCCGTTCTTGCGCTCGTCTCACTTCCGCAAGCAAGGCGTCCTCCCCGAGCAACACGTGACCGCGCATCTCATATTGCATCGACTGCCATGTCTCGAACAAGTCGGTCGCCCGTGATCGTTGTTCACTGATACGTTCAAGTTCGACCGTCGTGTCTCGGATTGCCTGCTGGGTATAAAAATATGTGCCGAGTGACGTCAACGTGATTAAGGCGATTAATACATAAAACACGGTGAGGACTTGGCGGCTAATTCGTTGTTCAATCCAGCGTTTCATATATAGCCTTCTTTCATATTGATGATTAATCGGATTGGGTAGTTTCGTATGTTCGGCTATTCAAAAAAGTCAGTTTCGTGTACGATAAGAAAACATTGGTCACTTCTAAAAGTGAACGACTAGTGTCAGTATATCGTCCGTTTCTCACAAGAAACTCACAAATCACGAAGGGAATATGCAGATGACCCCTAAATCGATTGGGCTGGTCGTATTGATGATTGTCTTTGCACTCGCAGGCGGGCTCGCCTTGACACGAGGACAAACCATCGACGACGCAGTCACCGTCACACAAGGAACGGCCGATTTGACCGATTCCCGCGTGACCGAACACATCATGCGTCTGGATGGGACATGGCGCTTCCAATCGAGCTTTCTCGATCAAGTAGACCGTGAATCCTATCGAAGCGTTCCGCATATGACGCCACACAAAACGGCGACCTATGAGGCTGACATTAGCCTACCTCCGGGACAATATGCACTACGCGTCCCGCGCAACCACCCACATGTCAATCTCCTCATTGATGGAAAAAACGTCTCGCCCGTCTACGCATCGACAGTTGAAGACCCTCGGCATGCTTACCTCGTTCTCCTGGATACGCATACCCCGACGTTTCGTTTGACGATTCAAACAGCCGAGACGGAGGAGCTCGCAACTGGCGTTTCCGACAGTTTGCTCATCGGACCGACGAGCAATATGATGACGTACCATAATAAATATTTCAGTTATGAGTTTGTCATCGTCCTCATCTCGCTACTTATTTTCTCGTTCTATGCGATCGTTTGGCTATTTCATCGCAAAGAAGCGCTTTATTTGTATGGAGCCGCTTTCTTTTTCCTTGTCAGTATTTCACTGTTGATGAGCGATCAAATGATTGTCTTCGAACTTATCCCACTGATGACTTATGTCTTGGCCCATAAATTGAATTTGATTACAGCGCTCTTAAGTGTTGCCATGCTCATTAACTTTGCGCTTCAGCTCGAACGCGTTCCATTCCGTCACTTTTTGAAGTATGTGGCGTATCCATTTTATGCACTTAGCCTGATTGCCTTGGTGCTACCTTACACTGCACATACTATGTTTGATCAATTTGCATGGTTTTACGTTCTGTTCATCACGTTCTTTTGGACCGGTCTGAATATCAACTGGTTGTTCGAGCGGAAAGATAACGGCTATCCGTTTGAATTTTTAGTGTTCACGGTGGCACTCATTATCGGGTACATCGGGCAGTTGTTAAACGCCTTGATTGATCACCCGAATCAGGAACTGTATACGAGTGTCATGTCACTCATTTATTTCTTGCTCATGTTCACGTTACTTCCGATTCACTTGTCGACCGATAAGCGACAAAAACGGGAAGTTCAAACATTCGCCAATCAAAGTGAAATCTCATTTTTCAACGCCCAAATCAAACCACACTTCTTATATAACACGTTCGGGAACGTCATTGCGCTCTGTTATACAGCACCGATTGAAGCAGCACGGTTACTCAGTCACTTGAGCACATACGTCCGCTTCATCTTTGAGAACGGCCGCACTGAGAATGACATCTCACTTGGTCAAGAACTTGAGGTTATCGATTCGTACTTAATGATCGAGCAAACTCGTTTCAATGACGCCTTCACCATCACGAAGGATATCGATGAATCTGTGCTCAACGCTTCAATCCCACCGCTGTTATTGCAACCGCTCGTCGAGAACGCGGTTCAACACGGGTTGATGAAGCAAGAAGGTGTGAAACGGCTCATGTTATCGGTCCAGGAATCGGATGATTCAATCGATATCCGGATTGCCGACAACGGCATCGGTTTCGATCCAACACCGCATTTGAAACAATCAAATGGAATCGGTATCCCGAATGTCAGAAATCGGATCGGTTTCTTGCCAGGTGCCACGTTTAAATTAAATTCTGAGCCTGGGGTCGGTACGCATGTGCATATTCGACTTCCAAAACGAGAAAGGATGAATTCGCAACATGCGCACGATTTTGATTGAAGATGAACACCATATTTTGAGGATGATGGAACGCCTCATCCAAGCCGAACCGAACTTAAAATGGATGGGCTCGTTCCACGATCCGTTCCAAGCGCTTGATTTTTTAGCAAACCAGGAAGTCGACCTCGTGTTTCTCGATATCGAGATGCCACAGATGAGCGGCCTTGATTTCGCCAAACGTTTACCCGAAACAACGCAAGTCGTCTTTACGACGGCACACAGCCAATATGCGGTCGAAGCGTTCAACTTACAAGCGACACACTACCTGCTTAAACCAATCACCGAACAGATGATTCACGACCTGATCCCGCGCGTCTCGAAGCGATACGCGGAGACACTATCGACCGATCATCACCGGACGTGTACGATTCAATGTCTTGACCACTTCTCAGTCAAGACACAAGACGGCGACCTCGTCAAATGGCCGACGCAAAAAACCGAGGAACTGTTCGCCTACTTGATTTTCCACCGCGATAAAGTCGTCAACAAATGGCTCATTGCCGAGACGCTTTATCCAGATATCGACGAGCCGCAGCGGGCGCTCCATAACGTCTATAACCTTGTCTATCGGTTGAAAAAGACGCTCGCCGAGTATGATTTGAGCATCACGGTTCAGACGATTAACAACGGTTACTCGCTCCATTTGGATGACGCCTGTCTTTGCGATTACCATGACTGGTTAGATGCAAAAGAAAAGCCGTTCCCGCAAACAGATTTGTCCACTCGACTCTTTGTCGACAAAGATTATACATGGCATTAAAAAGAGCTTCTCCCAATTCAAGGGAGAAGCTCTTTTCAGCGTCCGACGAAGCCACCGTCGACGTGAAGATGTTGGCCGTTGACCCACGCCCCGTCCGGCCCCATGAGAAAAGCGATATAGCGGGCCGTGTCCTCAGGTGTCCCGACGCGTCCATACGGGAACAGCGGTACGAGTTGTTCGCGGAGCACGTCATCAATCCAACCCGAATCGGTCGGGCCCGGGTCAAGCGCGTTCACGGAGATTCCATACTGACCTGCCCCGTTAGCGAGCGCCGGCGTGATCGCGATCACAACATGCCTTTCGTGGCGATATAGGCCAAATTGGACGCATCCGCCCCACCGGATACCATGAACAGAATTCGTCCGTCCGTATGCCCAGCCTATTTGTATCGCTCGATGAATGCAAACGTCAGACCGAGCGTCCCTTCGTTATTGACGAGATAATGCCGGCGGAGTGTCTCGGTCGTGAACGTATCGACGCCCACGTGCCGCTCATACGTCGCGTTGTTGATGAGGCGGCTTGGAGTACCGAGCGCCGCTTCGACGCGGTTGAGCAACCCTTCTACGTCTCCAGACGATAAGTCGTACGACTCATGGGCCACGCGAGCCCCCAATGCCCGTAATTCGTCGACGAAGCCGTCGATGAAGTCCGGTTCCGCTCCGACACCTTCCGTGCCGTCAAACGGGCTCCAGTGCGTGATATACAAGTCATGACCTGACGTAGCGAGTTTTCGCGCGATGGCCGCCCCAATGCCTTGCGTCCGGCTGACGCCGGTAATGAGTGTGAGTGGTCGTGTCATTTAATGATCCCCTTTAGTCCCAAATTTGGTGAGAAAATATGGTCCCCAGTCCGCTTCGTGCGGGATGACATACGTCCACGTGTAAGCTGGGTCTACGATATAGACATCCGCATAGTCCATTGTTTCAACAATCAAGTCTCTCCTAGTGAGTGGTTTTGCTTGCGTCAAATCGAGCTCGAGCACATCGTTCGAGTGTTGAAAAAAGAGTATCGCTTTCCACTTCCTGACCCGTTCGAACGCGCGATCAGCGGCTGTTCTGACGAGACAGCCGTCAGTCCCTGCCACGATATCCTCCCATAGATGAGGAGAAAGTCGTGTCGGCTGTTCAGGTCGTATGAAGTGCGTCAACCATTTTTGACGCGCTTCTTGGCCTCGGTCTTCAATCTCTGTGACCTCGACTCCTTTTGCCGTCAATCGCTCAATCAATGGATTCATCTACAACCCTCCCTCCCTTATTTTATCCATTTACAGGAAAATCGGACAGTGTTGAACGCAAAAAAGGTACGACGCCTATTGACGTCGTACCTTTAGATGATCTTACTTCAAACGATCCAAGTGCTCGAGCATGATGCCCGTGCCGTGCGCGACGCTGAGCGTCGGCTCTTCGGCGATCATGACCGGCAACCCGACACGCTCGGCGACGAGCTGGTCGATCCCGTGGAGGAGCGAGCCGCCACCTGTCATGATGATGCCGCGGTCGATGATATCGGCCGCAAGTTCCGGAGGCGTCTGTTCGAGCACGCGCTTCGTTGCTTCGACGATCTCATTTGCCGATTCGGCCATCGCTTCACGGAGTTCTTCCGACGTGATGGTTACCGTACGCGGAAGCCCACGCACCATGTCACGACCTCGGATATCCATCGTCTCGTTACGGCCGCCTGGGAAGACCGTCGCAATCTCTTTCTTGATTTGCTCGGCCGTCCGCTCACCGATGACGAGCTTATGCTTGTCTTTGATGGCGCGGAGGATGTCCGTATCGAACCGGTCCCCGGCGATTTTAATCGTTTCGCCGCAGACGATATCGCCCATCGAGAGGATGGCAACGTCTGTCGTTCCGCCACCGATGTCGACGATCATATGACCGACCGGCTTCCAGATGTCCATGCCCGAACCGACGGCTGCCGCTTTCGGTTCTACGGCGAGGAAGACCTCTTTTGCGCCGGCCTTCTCGGCCGCCTCACGGATGGCTTTCGCTTCGACCGGTGTCACGTTCGCCGGCGTACAGATGAGCATGCGGATGCCGCCAAAGAAACCGCGGACTTGAATCTTCTCGACGAAGTGACGAAGCATCTCTTCGGTTGTCGCGAAGTCGGCGATGACGCCGTCACGGAGTGGACGGATGGCGACGATGTCACCAGGTGTACGTCCGACCATCTGATACGCTTCTGTCCCGACAGCGAGTACTTTCCCTGTCGAACGTTTAATGGCAACGACCGATGGCTCGTCGAGGACGATGCCTCGACCTTTGACGTGGATGACGACGTTTGCTGTTCCTAAATCAATCCCGATATCTTTTGAAAACATGGTGTGTAGGTTCCTCCGTTCATTACTTCATTGAAAAGAGCGAGAAGAGTCTCTCCTCGCTCCTATGAGTCTATTAATTAGTTCTTAACCATTTCTTCGGCAACTTCGACGTTCCCTTGGATGCGCTCGATGTCAGCACCGAGAGCTTGCAATTTCTTGTGGAAGTCGACGTATCCACGGTCGATGTGGTAGAGATCGCCAACGCGTGTCTCTTCGTCCGCAATGAGTCCAGCGAGGACAAGGGCAGCACCAGCACGAAGGTCAGTCGAGACGACTTCAGCACCTTGGAGGCGAACGCCACCTTTGATGATGGCCGAACGGCCTTCGATTTTAATGTCTGCGTTCATGCGGCGGAACTCTTCCACGTGCATGAAGCGATTCTCAAACACTGTTTCTGTGATGACCGATGTACCGCCTGCTTTCAAGACGAGTGCCATCATTTGAGCTTGGATGTCAGTCGGGAAACCAGGGTGTGGCATTGTCTTCACGTCGACCGGCTTCAACTCATCCGGTGCCATGACACGCATGCCTTCTGCTGTATCCTCAAACTTGACGCCCATTTCTTCCATCTTCGAGATGAGCGGACGAAGGTGCTCGCGCTCAGCACCGATGACTTCGATGTCGCCGCCTGTGATGGCTCCAGCGACGAGGAACGTACCTGCTTCAATGCGGTCAGGAATGATTGAATGCTCAGCGCCGTGAAGCTTATCGACACCTTCGATGCGAATCGTTTCTGTACCGGCACCGCGCACGTGTGCGCCCATACCGTTCAAGAAGTTGGCAAGGTCAACAATTTCAGGCTCTTTGGCGACGTTCTCGATGATCGTCGTGCCTTCCGCGAGGACAGCAGCCATCATGATGTTCTCTGTCGCGCCGACAGATGGGAAGTCCAAGTAGATTTTCGCACCTTTCAAGCGACCGTCAACCGAAGCTTCAACGAAACCGTTGCCGATGACCGTCTTTGCACCCATTGCTTCGAACCCTTTTAAGTGGAGGTCAATCGGACGTGAGCCGATTGAGCAACCGCCCGGCATCGCAACACGTGCGTGCCCAAGGCGAGCGAGAAGAGGACCCATGACGAGGATTGAAGCACGCATCTTACGGACGTACTCAAGTGGCGCCTCGTCTTTGATTGTGCCCGACGCATCGACAGTGACTTCATTGCTCGCTTCGTCAAATGCAACCTCTGCACCGAGGTGGCGAAGCACTTTGTTAATCGTGTACACATCAGCGAGGCGCGGCACGTTTTGAAGTACCGACTTTCCTTCACCTGCTAAAAGAGTGGCAACCAATGTTTTGAGTACGGCGTTTTTAGCTCCTTCAACACGCACAGTACCTGACAATTTACGTCCTCCACGGACTACAATCAAATCCTTCATATCTCTCTTTGTCCTCCAACTTCGTTAATTTTTTGTTTTATACGTCGATATCCGTTACCGGATGTGGTTGTGTCGATTACTATGATGGTTTGTATTACGTGACGCTTCATCAGAGAGAAAAATAATAATAAAAGCAACCATAAAATTCTGATGAAAAATTTCGTCATGTCAGACGAATTTATCCTATCACGATAAACATATACGATACGTTACAGCAGGATTACAGTTTAGTAATCATTTCCCTGCCTACTGCAATGGTGCGAGTGCCTGAGCCAATCGGATATACTCCAAAAAGAACTGGGCGATCAGTGAACCGAAGACGACGGCCACGAGGACGCGCAAGACAGCTGCTTGCGGACTCCTCACTTGATTGAGCAAGCGGTCCCATTTGACCGGCATGAGCGCCCACCAAGCGACGTAGATCGCTACGACGTAGATGAAGAGCGATAATACGGTGTTTAGCATCGACGATTCCCCTCTTTTCAAAAATTCGTACCGTTTTTAATCATAGCATGTCACGTTAGAGAAAAAAAGACTTAGCGTTCAAGTGAGTGGTTGAATGGGTTCATCCGATCAACTCGCTTTCTCTCCAAAAACCGCATACAAAAGGAACGTCAATCGGCGCATGGCCTTAGTACAGTAATTGACGTCCCTTCAATATTTCAAACATTATTCACTTCAGCATCATAAGTTTGGCTCCAACGGATGGCTTCGACATAGTGTCGAGACAAATCCGGCATCGTCTCATCGACGTCGACCGTCAATTGCTCGTAGGCGAGAACGGTCTCAAGTAACCCGCGTAATTCGTTGTCGTCCCCGAGGAGAGCCGCCTTGACGATTGGTTCGACCGGAAGCTCCGACACGAGCGTCTGCATCGTCTCATCCAAGATGACGTCAAGCGACGAGAAGATACCCGTGATGAACGCGTCGAACGCCGCCACGTGCGGTAACGTCTCGGCCGCAATCAATTCCATCATCTTGCCGCGGATGACACTCTGTTTAATCAATTCTTTCGATTCGGACGTCTGTAGCTCACGCAACAGCATCAAATACGACCAACGCCGCATCTCATCGAGCCCGATACGCGCGACGGCCTGTTCGATTGATTGAATCGTGTGACGTCCCTTTTGATACACCGTGTTGACCGAGCGTAACATTTTATACGACAAGTCGACGCTTCGTTCGATTTGGCTGGCGATGCGTCGGAAGTCCGGTTCCGGCTTATCGAGTTCCTTCAGCACTTCGACGAGCGTATGCCGGAGCGGATGGACCTCCGCACCGTGGACGACCGTCGGACGACTGAAGAAGTAGCCTTGGAACATGTGATAGCCGAGCTTCTTGGCAATCTCATATTCAAACGGTGTCTCGATTTTCTCCGCCAGAAATTCGACGCGATGGCCGAGGGCGTCGATGAGCCGCTTCTGTTGGTCGATCGGTGTCGCCTGGTAGTCGATTTTGATGATATCGGCGAGTCCGATGAGCGGCCGATACTTCTCTTCGAACACAAAGTCGTCGAGGGCGATCGTATAGCCTTTCCGACGTAACGAACGTAACGCCGCCAAGACTTTCTCCGTCGGTTCGACATGCTCGAGCACCTCGACGACGAGCGTCTGCCTTGGCAGTAAAGCCGGGACCTCACTCTCAATCAAGTTTTGCGGAAAGTTGATGAACGCTCTCGTCCCTTCCGTCAACTCCCGGAAGTTGAAAACGAGATAGGCGTTATGAATCACATCGGCGGTCGCAAGTGCGTCATCGACATGTTCAAATATATTTTTCTCGCTGCGGCGATATAACAGTTCATAGCCACAGACGCGTAATTTTTGATCAAAGATCGGTTGGCGCGCAACATAAACTTTCATCCCATTGTCTCCTTTACCGTAGTTCCCATCTATATTATCGGATAAGGTGCGCCTATCTTCCACTATTTGGGCGTAAAACTTTTGATGCTTTAGACCCATATATAATGAAGGAACGTGATTGATTCGGTCCATCCACAAAAAATCTCCCCTGCGGCTGCAGGAGAGATGTCGGTTATTCTTTGATATCGCGAATGCTCAAACGGTTAATCGCTTTTTTGAGCGCGAGCTCCGCACGACGGAATTCGAGGTCCGAGAGCTTCGTGTCTTGTAGACGACGCTCGGCACGAACTTTCGCCGCAGAAGCGCGGTCGTAGTCGATTTTATCCGCCATTTCGGCTGTTTCAGCTAAGATCGTCACCGTATCGGGACGAACTTCCATGAAACCGCCACTGAGTGCGATCAGCGTGCGTCCACCATCTTCGTGGCGCAGTTTGAGAACTGAGATATCGAGCGGTGTCACCATCGGGATGTGTTTCGGTAAGATACCGAGTTCACCGGTCACCGATTTGGCAATCACCATCCGTGCCTCGCCCTCATAGGCTGCACCATCCGGGGTGACGACGTTGACGTGAAGAGTATTCATCGTCTAGTTTCCCCCTTCCGTGTAGGTCTTAGACCAACGTCTTCGCTTTTTCGATGACGTCTTCGATTGGACCAACGAGACGGAATGCATCTTCTGGAAGATCATCGTGTTTACCATCGAGGATCTCTTTGAAGCCGCGAACTGTCTCTTTAACTGGTACGTACGAACCTTTTTGGCCTGTGAACTGCTCAGCCACGTGGAAGTTTTGTGACAAGAAGAACTGAATACGACGGGCACGGTGAACCGTGAGCTTATCGTCTTCAGACAACTCGTCCATACCGAGGATTGCGATGATATCTTGAAGCTCTTTGTAACGTTGAAGCGTCTGCTGGACGTTACGGGCTACTTCGTAGTGCTCTGGTCCGACGATGTCAGGCGAGAGGGCACGTGAAGTCGATGCGAGCGGGTCAACGGCTGGGTAAATACCCATCTCCGAAAGACGACGCTCTAAGTTAGTCGTTGCATCAAGGTGAGCGAACGTTGTCGCTGGAGCCGGGTCAGTATAGTCATCGGCTGGTACGTAAACCGCTTGAATCGATGTGACCGATCCTTTAGCTGTTGACGTGATCCGCTCTTGAAGCATACCCATTTCCGTTGCGAGTGTTGGCTGGTAACCTACAGCAGATGGCATCCGACCGAGGAGGGCTGAAACTTCCGAACCTGCTTGTGTGAAACGGAAGATGTTATCGACGAAGAGAAGAACGTCTTGTCCTTGCTCATCGCGGAAGTATTCTGCCATTGTAAGACCCGTCAAGGCTACGCGAAGACGCGCGCCCGGCGGCTCGTTCATCTGACCGAAGACCATCGCCGTTTGCTTGATAACGCCTGAGTCCGTCATCTCGTGGAACAAGTCATTTCCTTCACGCGTACGCTCACCGACTCCTGCGAATACAGAAATACCGCTGTGCTCTTGCGCGATGTTGTTGATGAGTTCCTGGATGAGAACGGTTTTACCTACACCGGCACCACCGAAGAGGCCGATTTTACCACCTTTGATGTATGGTGCGAGAAGGTCGACGACTTTGATTCCCGTTTCCAAGATTTCAACTTTTGTCGACAACTCATCGAACGTCGGTGCTTGACGGTGAATCGGTGACCGACGAACAGTCGGTGACACTTCTTTATCGTCAATCGGGTTACCGAGTACGTTGAAGACACGACCGAGCGTCTCTTCTCCGACTGGTACTGAAATCGGTGAACCTAAGTCAAGTACTTCCATGCCGCGGCGAACGCCGTCTGTTGAGTCCATCGCAATCGTACGGACCGTGTCATCGCCAAGGTGGATCGCCACTTCGAGCGTCAAGTCGACGCTGACATCTTGTGCCGATGCAGCCACGTGTGTGACT
The DNA here is from genome assembly GCF_018618395.1 of Exiguobacterium sp. s149. Taxonomy (NCBI): domain Bacteria; kingdom Bacillati; phylum Bacillota; class Bacilli; order Caryophanales; genus Exiguobacterium; species Exiguobacterium sp. s149. Next base: position 280,863 of record NZ_JACSLZ010000003.1, on the reverse strand, counting down.
TTAAGGGCGTTATAGATGTTCGGTAAGTGGTTGTCAAACTTAACGTCGATAACTGGGCCCATGACTGCGACTACGCGGCCTTTCATGCCGTATTCGTTCATCGTGTTAGCCTCCTACAATCTAGAGGGCGTGCGCTTATTCAAGCGCAGCCGCACCTCCGACAATCTCTGTGATTTCTTGTGTGATCGCCGCTTGACGCGCGCGGTTGAACTTGAGCTTGAGTCCACGGATGAGTTCATCCGCGTTGTCTGTCGCGTTCGACATCGCCGTCATCCGAGCCGCGTGCTCCGATACTTTTGCATCGAGGAGCGCGCCGTAGATGAGTCCTTCCGCGTAACGCGGGAGAAGCGCTGCTAAGATCGTTTCTTCTTCTGGTTCGTATTCATACATCACATTGGATGCGGTCTGTTCGATATTCCCAAGCGGAAGCAATCGATCAATCTTCACTTCTTGGCTGATGACAGAGATGAATGAGTTGTAGCAGAGCTTCAATTCATCAATCTCGCCTTCACTGAACGCGCCGACCGTCTGTTTGACGATCTCTGCGACTTCAACGAATGATGGCTGGTCGTTGAGTCCTGTCATGGCACTGTACACCGGAATGTTACGGGCCTTGAAGAACTGAACGCCGACCTTCCCGATCACGTACAGACGGTACTCGTCTGTTGAATCGTGTTTGGCTTTCAACTCGCGATACACGTCACGAAGGACGCTGGCGTTGTATCCACCAGCAAGTCCGCGGTCTGACGTGATGACGATATAGCCGGTCCGTTTAACGGGACGGACTTGAAGCATCGGGTGTGTTGCGCCTGAAGTACCGCCGGCAATCGACGAGATGACTTCCTGCAACTTGGTCATGTACGGCTTGAAGTTGGCGTTGCTCCCTTGAGCGCGGTTCAATTTCGAAGCCGACACCATGTTCATCGCTTTCGTGATTTGCTTCGTGCTTTGGGTCGAGGTGATCCGCATCTGGATCTCACGTAATGATGCCATTTCGATTCACCACCTTAATAGACGCTCGTCACCGGATTAAACCGATGGCGAGAACGTCTTTTTGAATTCCGTAAGCGCATCGACCATCGCCTCGTCAGCAGGAAGGTTTCCTGTTTGACGGATTTCACGGCAGAGGTCCGCACGGTTTTGGTCGAGCCATGCGTTCATTTCTTTTTCGAAACGACGGATGTCTTCGACTGGGACATCATCGAGATGACCTTTCGTGAGTGCGTAGATGATGATAACTTGCTTGTCGACCGAGAGCGGTGCGTTCAAGTCTTGTTTCAAGACTTCAACGGTACGTTGTCCACGGTTGAGCTTCGCTTGTGTCGCTTTGTCGAGGTCCGACCCGAACTGGGCGAACGCTTCGAGCTCACGGTATGACGCGAGGTCAAGACGGAGCGTACCAGCAACTTTCTTCATCGCTTTCACTTGAGCCGAACCACCAACACGCGATACCGAGAGACCGGCGTTAATCGCTGGACGTACCCCTGAGAAGAAGAGGTCCGACTGAAGGAAGATTTGACCGTCTGTGATCGAGATAACGTTCGTCGGGATGTACGCCGAGATATCCGACGCTTGTGTCTCGATGAACGGAAGAGCTGTCAATGAGCCGCCGCCGAGTTCGTCGTTCAACTTCGCCGCACGCTCAAGAAGGCGTGAGTGGAGGTAGAAGACATCCCCTGGGTAGGCTTCGCGGCCTGGAGGACGACGGAGAAGAAGCGAGAGCTCACGATAAGCTGCCGCTTGTTTCGAGAGGTCATCATACACGACGAGGACGTGTTGTCCGCGGTCCATGAAGTACTCACCCATCGATACCCCAGCGAATGGTGCGAGGTAAAGAAGTGGGGCTGGCTGTGAAGCCGATGCCGAAACAACGATCGTGTAATCGAGAGCGCCGTTTTGACGGAGCGTCTCAACTACGCCACGGACAGTCGATTCTTTCTGACCGATTGCGACGTAGATACAGATCATGTTTTCTTCTTTTTGGTTGATGATCGCATCGATTGCGACCGAAGTCTTACCAGTTTGACGGTCACCGATGATGAGCTCACGCTGACCGCGACCGATTGGTACGAGGGCGTCAATCGCCTTAATCCCAGTTTGGAGCGGTTCGTGAACTGACTTACGGGCCATAACGCCGTAAGCTTTACGCTCGATCGGGTTGTATGTGTCCGTCACGATCGGTCCGAGACCGTCGATTGGTTGTCCGAGTGGGTTGACGACGCGTCCGAGGAGCGCTTCACCGACTGGAACTTCCATGATGCGGCCCGTACGTTTTACCGAGTCGCCTTCTTTGATGCCTTTGTAGTCGCCAAGGATGATAATCCCGACGTTACCTTCTTCTAAGTTTTGCGCCAAGCCCATTACGCCGTTAGAGAACTCTACGAGTTCCCCCGCCATAACGTTATCGAGTCCGTATGCACGAGCGATACCGTCACCTACTTGAATGACTGTACCTGTCTCACTGACTTCGATTTCAGAACCGTACGAAGCGATCCGCTCTTTTAGCAGGGCGCTGATTTCTTCAGCTTTGATCGTCATTGAATTCACCCCTATTTCTTACGCATTCAACAATTCACGCTCGAGGCGTGTTAGTTTGTTTTCGATTGTGTCATCATACGTCGTGTAGCCGATTTGGACACGGAGTCCACCGATGACGTCTTCATCGACGACGTTCTTCAATTGAAGTGTCTTGTTCATCTTCTGTCCGAAGACGAGTTCGACTTCTTTCAACTCTGTTGCCGACAACGGGTAAGCACTCGTGACGAACCCTTCGGCGATGCCACGGTAGTCATTGATGTAATCAAGGACGTAGCGCGACAAGCCGCGAACTTCGCTCGCACGGTCGTTTTCGACCATGACGAGAAGTGTGTTGAGCACGATATCTGTCATGTCACCAAAGCTATGTGTTAAAAGCTGTGCAAGCTCGCTGTCACTGATTGCCGGATTCTCTAAGAGATTCGCAAGTTCAGGAGTCGCGTGGAGCACTTCATCGAGCAGACGCACTTCCGCTTCGACTTGGTCGAGCGCGCCTTGTTCCCGCGCTAAGTCGAAGAGCGCTTTGGCATAGCGTTTTGCTAACGATGTGTTCATCAGTTAGCACCTTTCGCTTTAGACAGGAAGTCTGTAACGAGGGCACGTTGTTTCACTTCGTCGCCTTTAAGGTCTGACTGAAGGACGTGGCGTGCGGCCGAGAGCGCCTGTGTGACGACTTCGGTCTGGAGCGATTGTTTCGCGAGCTCACGCTCACGTTCGATCGCTTTACCCGCCTCGATTTTGATTTGTTCGGCTTCCAAACGCGCCTGCTCCACCAAACGTGCTTGTTCCGCTTCTGCTTGACGACGGCTTGAATCAAGCATTTCTTTCGATTCTGTCCGTGCTGCGCTGAGCGCGTCACGTTGTTCGACTACATATGTTTCCGCATCTTTGCGGCTCTTTTCAGCGAGTTCAATTTCGTTCGCTACATACTCTTCACGCTGTCTCATCATTCCAAGGAGTGGTCCCCAAGCAAATTTCTTCAACAGGGCCAAGAGTACGAGGAATGTGAAAAGTGTAAAGATCATATCCAGGATGCGGAGGCCTTCGCCACCAGCACCAGCTGCAATCATCATCGTATCCATGCATACCCTCCTCTTGACTAAATAAGTGAGGGAGACACGCTCCCTCTTACGTTGTTCTCGTTAACTCGTAATCAAGAGTTGAGGAGAAGGAAACCGACAGCCACACCGATGATCGGGAGGGCTTCAACCAAACCGATACCGATGAACATTGTTTGACGAAGTTCGTTTTTGAGTTCTGGCTGACGTGCTTGTCCTTGTACTGTTCCGTATACGATGAGACCGTTACCGATACCCGCCGCGAGTGCTCCAAGACCGATAACGAGTGCTGTTGCAAGAAGATTGAGTTGTTCCATTGTGTATATTCCTCCTAAAAGTTAAGTAAATAGTTTTTTTGTTCAACGCTTTGGCGAGACCTGCCCGAATTAATGCTCGGCAGAAGCTTTATGCCCGATGTACACCATTGCAAGCGTCAGGAAAATGTAGGATTGGATAACCCCGATAAAGATTGAGAAGCCTTGCCATAAAATCATTGGGAGAATTGCGAACACAGCACCGAGTGGGTTAAGTGCCCCTTCTGCGGTAATTGCGAGTCCCAAGATGATGGTAATCATGATTTCACCGGCAAAGATGTTACCGTAAAGACGCAGACCGAGCGTCAAGGTGTTCGCGAACTCCTCGATGAGCTTGATCGGCAATAAGAACCAGACCGGCTTCACGAATTCCGCCGAGTAGTGCTTCAAACCGTGTAGCTTCACGCCGTAATAGTGCGACATTGCAACGACGAGTGTCGACAATGCCAACGTGACGTAAGGATCGGCCGTCGGTGAGTTGAACCATAGATAGTGACCAGAAATGACGTTAAACGGTAGACCCATCAAGTTCGAGAAGAGAATGAACAAAATCAACGTCATTCCAAACCCGATGAAACGGCCCCCAGTCTTCCAGTCCATCGCACTTGAGATAATCCCGCGTGTGAATTCTGCGAAGAATTCCATTAAGTTCTGCTTACCAGTCGGCTTCATAGCCAAGCGTCGCGTTCCCCAAACGGCAAACGTAAATACGAGTAGTGATGCGATCAGCACCGTAATGACGTTCGTCCAGCTCCCATATAACGTATAATCTCCGAGTTGTAGAGAATATGTGGGAAACTCATGACCCATTAGTATTCACCTCTTTTCCTGCTGAGCTGGGCAAGTGTGAACTCGCCAAATTGTATGATGTGGCCGGCGATTAGACCAGTTACCACCGCAATCAGCGATACTCGATCCTCATAAAAGAGACCGACTATCACGGCTAGTGCACCGACTGCCATTCTTGAAACAGTCCCGTGCGACTTTGGGCGTCGTCCATGTTCGATGACGTCAAACATCCGAATGACGCTTCGATTCTGCATATGTAGAATAATGAGACTGGCGACCCCACCTAGGAACAAGCCGAGAAATACCGGTTTGTACATAGGGACGATGAGCGCTCCGATGAGGAGAATGGCGAACCATCCGATAAACCACTTCGTATAGCGTTTCATCAACTGCTTTTGTGCTTTTCTGTCTGCTTGCACTTGTTGTAGTTCCTTTTGTTCTAGCTTCATTCGTCCTCTCCTGTCAGTAAACTTCGAAGGGTGAGAACAAGCGCCGTGATTCCGAGAGCCATCCCCAGAAACACCGACACATTCCAACCAAACGTGCCCCAAAACTCACGTCTCGCCCCGTATTGGCCAACGAGATAACCGATGACGATCGGTCCAGCGAGCGCGGTCGAAATTTGAGAGGCGAGCGAGGCGTAGGATAGGTAACGATTGTCTTTTTTCGTCATCCTGATCCTCCTTTCGAGCTGCCGAGCTTTCCGTCTTCTCCATCGAATTCACACTCGCGTGACCATCAAAAGTCACACAAGTTCAGAGTACTGGAAATGGCATAAGAAGTCAATGAATTTCACAATTATAAAAGCGCTTTAAATCAAGGTGTATCAAGGCTTTTACGCAGTTCACAAACTAAATTAAAATCGCTAAATTTTAAAAAAGTATGAAGAAACGGTGAAATAAAAATGTTGACTTTATAACATTTCACATTGCGAATCAGATGAAGAATAGTTCAGTTATACCTCCACGTTTTGGAAAACACAATGACAAACGGCTTACGTTCACAAAAGGTTTTGAAACGGACGTTGACCCGATTTTGAAATCGTTTTCATCTTCCTGTATCAGTATACCGATTATCTTTTTGTCATGTCGAGGGGTTCTGACGAATTTGTAGTGATGAATCTCACAGGGCGATTTTTATCGTCCACACGTCTGGAAATCCCTTCCCATCAAGCCGAAATGGGTGGACAATACCAGTTCGAATGGCTACGATTACGATGTAAGCGCTATCTAAAAATGTGTCGATTTTGTGACTTTCGAAACCGACGCCCGCATCATGAAAATTTTGATGCATGTGAGGAGGAACTACCATGGACTGGATGAATCAATTACGTGAGGAAATCGGTGCCGACGTCGTCTTCACGGACCCGACGACCCGACTCGCCTATTCGTTTGACGCGACACCTAACTATCAAGCGATGCCCGACGCCATCGTCGCCCCCCGCTCGACCGAACATGTACAGACTGTACTACGGCTGTGCCATACATACCGCATCCCAGTCGTCCCCCGTGGGTCGGCGACGAACCTTGCTGGCGGGACGACGCCGCTTTCTGGTGGTGTCGTCATAGATTTCCGCCATATGGACCGCATCCTCGAGATTGATGAGAAGAACTTGACGGTGACGGTCGAGCCGGGCTGCATCACTGTCCATCTAGCGCAAGCCGTCGAGGCGAAAGGACTGTTCTACCCGCCGGATCCGAGCTCGATGAAAATCTCGACGATTGGCGGCAACATCAGCGAGAACTCAGGTGGGTTACGCGGATTGAAATACGGTGTGACGGCCGATTACGTGCTCGCGCTCGAGGCGGTGCTCCCGAACGGGGATGTCCTCCATACGGGCGGCAAGCTCGCCAAGGACGTGGCCGGGTACGATTTGACGCGTCTCCTCGTCGGCTCGGAAGGGACACTCGCCGTCATTACGCAAGCGACACTCAAGCTCATCCCGCTCCCCGAGACAAAACAGACGATGCTCGCTTATTTCGAGGACTTGGACAGCGCGGCCCGAACAGTGAGCCGCATCATCGAGAATCGCGTCATCCCGGCGACGCTTGAGTTCATGGACAAGAAGACGATCGAGGTCGTCGAGGCGTATGCGAACATCGGATTGCCGACGGACGTCGGCGCTCTCCTTCTATTAGAACAGGACGGCCCGCGTGACGTCGTCCGACAAGACATCGAGGCGATGCATGCCGTCTGTCTAGAAGAAGGGGCCTTGTCGGTCGAAGTGGCCCGAGACGAGGCGCATGCTGAGACGCTCCGCTACGCCCGGCGCATCGCCTTGTCCGCCCTCGCCCGACTCAGCCCGACGACGATTTTAGAGGATGCGACCGTGCCACGGAGCGAGATTGCCGAGATGGTCCGGCGCATCGAAGCAATCGGACAAGCGTATGATATTCAAATCGCCACGTTCGGTCATGCCGGGGACGGCAACCTGCACCCGACGGTCGCGACCGATGCCCGGAATCATGAGGAGATGGAACGTGTCGAGGCGGCGTTCGCTGATATTTTCGCCGCCGCGCTCGACCTCGGCGGGACGATTACCGGCGAGCATGGGGTCGGGGCGATGAAAGCCCCGTATCTCGAATGGAAGCTCGGTCCGGCCGGGATAGACGTCATGAAAGGCATCAAGCTCGCCTTCGATCCGCACGGCATCATGAACCCGCAGAAGATGTTCGCCAAAGCGGCGAAAAAACGCATCGTCCAAGGAGGTAAATCATGAAGCAGACGCCCGAACTCGCCAGCCGCATGACCGAGAAGCTCGACTATGAAGAGATGCTCGGCTGCATGCGCTGCGGTTTTTGCCTGCCGACTTGCCCGACATATATCCGCTCGAAAGACGAGTCGGCCTCCCCGCGCGGCCGCATCGCCATCATGAAAGGTGTCGTCGACGGATTGATTGAACCGGACGAGGGCGTCGAAAAGACGCTCAACGAATGTCTCGGTTGTCTCGCCTGTGAGCCGGCATGCCCGGCCGGGGTACGCTATAGCGTTCTGCTCGAGGACGCACGCGCCGCCATCACCGAACATAAACGTGCGACCGGGCAGATGCCGGTCCGCGAACGTCTCGTCCGCAAAGTCGTCTTTGACGGGCTGTTCTTGAATAAGGCGAAGATGGAGACGGCGACGGGCTTTCTCCGCTTCTATCAACAGTCTGGCGTCCAGACGCTCACTCACAAGCTCCGCATCCTCGATTGGTTCCCGGACCAGCTCCAGAAGATGGAGACGATTTTACCGACGGTCCCGCCGAAGACGGAGCGACGTCGACGTCCAGAGCGAATCCCGGCGACGGGAGCGACAACGGCCCGAGTCGCCTTCTTCAGCGGCTGTTTGATGGACACGATGTTCTATGAGACGAATGCCAACACGATTAAACTGCTCCAAGCGGCGGGCTGCGACATCGTCATCCCGAAAACGCAACAGTGTTGCGGGGCCTTACATGGTCATGCCGGTGAACAGACGGGCGCCGTCACGCTCGCCAAGCAGAATATCGCAGCGTTCGAGGCCGAGGACGTCGATTACATCATCACGAACGCCGGCGGTTGCGGTGCGTTCCTCGTCGGCTATGACCATCTGTTAAAGCACGACCCGGAATGGGCCGAACGCGCGGAACGGTTCACGGCCAAGATTAAAGACTTCGCCTCGACTTTGATTGAGGTCGGCTTCCTCGACCGCGTACCGCTCTCCCTACCGGAGCAGCTCATCACGTACCAAGACTCGTGCCACCTCCGCAACGTGCAAAAAGGGGCACTCGCCCCACGGGTGTTGCTTCAGGCAATCGAAGGCGCCGTCTATATCGAACAGAAGCATGCCGACCACTGCTGTGGCTCGGCCGGCGTCTACAATCTATTGCAACCGGTGATTGCGAACGACATCCTCGAGATGAAGATGGGTCACGTGAACGCCACGGCGGCACAAACGATTGTGACATCGAATCCGGGCTGCCACATGCAGATGCAGCTCGGCATTCAAGAACACGGGACCGACTCGATGCGCGCTGTCCATTTGGCAGATTTACTCGTCGAGGCGATGGATATTCATGTAAACTAACGTATTGAGAGGAAGACACTGGCTACACGTGTCCTCCTCTCTTTTTCATTTCGAATAAAAATGACAATAATAATCCCCGCTTTATCAGAGGTTCAAACTCTTTTTTCGAAAAAAATGTTTACAATCATCTAACAACGGGCATATAAGATTATGTGAAAATAATTATTGAAAAGGGTGACTGCATGATTGAGTTTAAACAAGTCAAGAAAACGTTCAAACAAACGACCGTCTTGAAAGAGATGAATCTCACAATCAACAAAGGTGAGCTCGTCGTCTTTATCGGCCCGTCCGGCTGTGGGAAGACGACCTCGTTGAAAATGATTAACCGCTTGATCGAGCCGACGGAAGGCACGATTATCGTCAACGGCCAAGACACACGCAAAATGGATCCGATCGAATTGCGGCGCCAGATGGGCTATGTCATTCAACAGACCGGCCTCTTTCCGCATATGACGATTCGCGAAAACATTCAATTGATTGCGAGCCTCGAAGGACATGCCGAACAAGACATGGACGCACGCACCGAACACCTTCTCCGTATGGTCGGCCTCGACCCGGACCAATTCATCGATCGCTATCCGAGCGAATTGAGCGGCGGTCAGCAGCAGCGTATCGGTTTCGCCCGTGCCCTCATGAACGACCCGGAAGTCATTTTGATGGATGAACCGTTCAGCGCCCTTGACCCTGTCACTCGAAACGATCTCCAAGAAGAGCTGTTCAATCTTCAAGAAGAAGTGAAAAAGACGATTGTGTTCGTCACCCATGATATGGATGAGGCGATCAAGCTGGCCGATCGCATTTGTATCATGCGCGACGGGGAAATCGTCCAATTCGATACTCCGGAACAAATTCTCCGGAACCCGAAAGACGAATACGTCGAGTCGTTCATCGGGAAGAATCGGATTTGGAACAGCCCTGAATTCATTAAAGCGAAAGATATCATGATCACCGATCCGGTATCAATCAGCGGGAAACGGACGGTGCTTCAAGCGATTGAAATCATGCGTTCACGTAAAGTCGACAGCCTGTTGATCACCGACCGTGATCGCGTCCTCCAAGGACTCATCAAATTGAAGGACGTCCACAGCATTCAAGACAAGACGAAGCGACTCGAGGAAGTCATGAATACGAATTACGCCTTCGTCTCAATCGAGGACTCGCTTCTCGACATTTTAGACGTCATGAACACGAGCGACCAAGGGTACCTCCCCGTCGTCGACGGTTCAATACTTCACGGCTTGATTACACGCAGCAGTTTGCTTTCCGTCCTCAGTGAGCAATTCATGCAAGAGGAGGAAACGCTATGAACGCCATTCAATCATTTTTCGATTACTTCACGAACAATACCGATCAAATCGGGACGCTCTTGCTCGAACACTTACAACTAACGGTGTTCGCCGTCTCACTTGCGGTCCTGTTAGGGGTACCGCTCGGGATTCTCATCTTACGGATTCCGCGCCTCGCGAAACCGATTCTCGGGCTGACGAGCGTTGTCCAAGCCGTACCAAGTTTGGCTCTCCTCGGTTTCCTCATCCCGTTCATCGGAATCGGGTCGACGCCGGCCATCATCATGGTCGTCTTATACTCGCTCCTCCCGATCGTGAAGAACACGTACACGGGCCTCTCGAGCATCCCGGGTGATACGCTCGAGTCAGCTAAAGGGATCGGCCTAACCGACCGTCAGATTTTGAGTAAGATTCAGCTCCCGCTCGCGCTCCCGATCATCATGGCCGGGATTCGCATCTCGGCGGTCACGGCCGTCGGACTCATGACCATCTCCGCGTTCGTCGGAGCCGGTGGTCTCGGCTATCTCGTCTTCGCCGGGATTCAGACCGTTGACAACAACCAAATCCTTGCCGGTGCCATCCCGGCCGGTCTGCTCGCACTGTTGATTGATTTCATCGTCAGCCGCATCGAGTACAAGGTCGCACCGAACGGCATCGTCCTCGCGGATGGCCGGATGAAGAAAAAGACGCGTCGTTCGGCGAAGAAAGTCACGAAACCACTCATCGTCATCGCGACGGCGTTCGTCCTACTCCTCGCCGGTTCGATTTATGCCTTCACCCGTGAAGATGACACGATTGTCGTCGGATCGAAAAACTTTACCGAGCAATTGATTCTCGGGAACATGGTCGCCGACTTGATTGAAGACAAGACAGACCTCGATGTGAAACGTCAATTGAACCTCGGCGGGACCCAGGTCGCTTTCAGCGCCCTACGGACCGGTGAGATTGATACGTACGTCGAATATACGGGCACGTTGTTCGTAGATGTATTGAAGCAAGAAGTCGAGAACGACCCGGACGTCGTCTACGACAAAGTCGTGACACAAGTGAACGAACGTTTCGATATCCGCACGCTCGATCCAATCGGCTTCAATAACACCTACGCCATCGCCGTCAAACAAGAAGACGTCGATAAATACGGTTTAAAGACCGTCTCAGATCTCGCTGCGGTGAGTGACGAGCTCGTCTTCGGTCCGACAATCGAGTTCTCGAACCGTGAAGACGGATACCTTGGCTTGAAAGAAGCGTATCCGTTCAACTTCCAGGACGTGAAACCGGTCGACGGCGGACTCCGCTATACGGCACTCATGAACAATGAGAGTAACGCCATCGACAGCTTCTCGACCGACGGCTTGCTTAAACGCTTCGATTTGACCGTCCTCGAGGACGACAAACAGTTCTTCCCGCCGTATTACGCGGTCCCAATCGTCAGTGAAGAGACGCTCGCCGAGCATCCTGAGCTCGCGGACGTATTGAACTTGCTGAGCGGGAAAATCACGGACGAGACGATGCAAGAGCTCAATTATCTTGCTGACGTCGAGAAACAACGTCCGGAGAAAGTCGCCCGCGACTTCCTCATCCAAGAAGGATTGATTGAACAATAAACCTATACGAAAGACGACCCTCCCGTTTGAATCGGGAAGGTCGTCTTTTTTCTGTGTCCGCTTTTAACCTACGTTCGTCGCCTGGCCGACCGAGACGCGGTTGCGCCCACTCTGCTTCGCCCGATAGAGGGCTTGGTCGGCCGCCTCAATCAAGTCGGTCTTATCGCCACTTGGCGTTGGCGCATGTTCGGCGACGCCGATGCTGACACTCACTTTTCGCAACGGGGTGTACATTTCGTGCACGATGTTCAGTTTGAGCACCGCCTGCCGAATCCGTTCCGCGATTTCTTTCGGTTGGCGCGCGTGACGTGGCCGCAGGAGCACCGCGAACTCTTCGCCTCCATAACGTGCCGTCATGCCGTCTTCCCCGACCGCCTTGTCGATCGCGTTCGCCACCCGTTCGAGGCAAGCGTCTCCGGCCAAATGGCCGTATGTGTCGTTATACGTCTTGAACGCATCAATATCAAGCAAAAGGAGCGCAAGCACGTCTTCGGTATCGGTCGCTTCGTCCCACATCCGTTCTAACTTCTCGTCAAAAGCTCGACGATTCCAAATCCCGGTCAAGGCGTCATGGAGCGAGCGATGGATGAGCGCTTGTTTGCTGCGCTCGAGCCGGAACGTATGCATGAACGTCATCAACAGCAACAATGCGATGCCGACGACGATGAAGATGACCCATTTCGCTGAATTCGAGGCAGTTTCACTCCGAAGCGTGGCTTGTTGGATGATGTTGTCGATGTCTTCACGAAGGGCCGCATCGACGTCTCGGAACTGGTTGATATAATCGATGCCACTATAGCGACGCGCGTTCGCGGGGATGACATCCCCCGCCTCGATGAGTTCGATTTGCGACGCATGAAACGCCTCCATTTTTTGAATGAGCGGCAACGCCTCGTCTTGAATCAATTCCTGCATAATCGGATGACGCTCGTCGAGTTCACGAATAATACGAATCGTCTCCTCCAATGATTGTTTCGTCGCCTCATACTGTTCGAGCGACTGCGCGTCTTGGTTATATGTATAGCCCCGAACCGATAGCTCTTGGTCGAGCAATAGCCGAAACAGCTCCGAGACAGCGTTCGAAATCGGGATGGCTTCCTCGACAATCCGTCGATTTTCCTGCTCGATGTCCTGAAACGCGCTATAGCTCCAGACGCTCGTCAAAAACAACGCCATCAAGGAGATGAGTAAGTATCTTTGCAGTAGCGAGAATTTAGTCTTCATCGTGTCTCTTCCCTTATCCCGACGTCGGACCGACTTACGGTCTCTTCCTCTTCTACTATCGGCCGTCTCTTCGATCGTCTCAACTAATTTGAATCGATTGGTGCACATTCCCACAAAAAAGAGAGGATCACCAGGATCCTCTCATCGGGTTCATGCTTATTTCGTTCCGAACAGACGGTCACCTGCGTCACCGAGTCCTGGTACGATGTAGCCGTGGTCGTTCAACTTCTCGTCAAGTGCGGCGAGATAGATTTCGACGTCCGGGTGTTCGGCTTGAACACGTTCCACACCTTCAGGGGCTGCACAGAGGCAAGCGAGCTTAATCGACTTGGCACCGTGCTTTTTAAGCGCGGCAATCGCGTCGGCTGCTGAACCGCCTGTCGCGAGCATCGGGTCGACGACGATGAAGTCACGTTCTGTGACGTCCGTCGGCAACTTGAGATAGTATTCGTGCGGCTCGAGCGTCTCTGGGTCACGGTATAAACCGATGTGACCGACTTTGACGTTCGGCATCATTTTGAGGAAGCCATCCACCATGCCGAGGCCTGCCCGTAAAATTGGGACGATTCCCAATTTTTTGCCGGCAATCATCTTCTGTGTCGATACAGAGACCGGTGTCTCGATTTCCACATCAGTAAGCGGAAGGTCGCGTGTAATTTCATATGCCATGAGTGACGAAACCTCGTCTACGAGTTCACGGAACTGCTTCGTCCCCGTCTCTACTTTACGCATAATCGTCATCTTGTGCTGAATCAATGGGTGGTCATAAACGTGTACTTTGCCCATCATGCTTCACTCCTCTCTCAATCTCTCTTGAGCATTGTACCCTAACTTTTCTGAGAAAGGTAGGGTCAACTTCTGTTTTTTAAGAGGTCAGACGAAACCCGAAGGAACGAAATCGATCCCTCGGAGTTCAGGTGACACATGGTTTAGAATTTGAAGAAATTTAAGAAACCGGCCGTCTTGTGTTTCACTTTTCCGCACATGTTTCCTTTGGCGGCGTGATGGTCGTTAGACGAGCTGTGCTTGCCGGCATGCTTTTTAGCATGTTTTTTGGCATGCTTTTTCGCCTTCTTCTTCTCTTTTTTGTCTTTCTTCTCTTGCTTCCAGTCAGCTTTTTCTTTTTGTTTCGACTCGGTCGGTTTGTCCGTCGAGGCATCTGCTTTCGGAGCTGAGACTGGCTTTGTGACAGGCTTTGTCGCCGTTTCTGTTACAGGCTTCGTCGTTGTCGTCGCAGCCGGTTTCGTTGCTGTCGTTGTAGTTGGCTTCGTTGCAGTCGTTGTAGCTGGCTTCGTCGTTGTCGTTTCAGCTGGCTTCGTCGTTGTCGTTGTAGCCGGTTTCGTTGCTGTCGTTGTAGTTGGCTTCGTTGCAGTCGTTGTAGCTGGCTTCGTTGCAGTCGTTGTAGCTGGCTTCGTCGTTGTCGTCGCAGCTGGCTTCGTCGTTGTCGTTTCAGCTGGCTTCGTCGTCGGTGCTACTGCGACCGGTGCCGGCGTCGTATCCTGTGTACGCGTCACGAGACCTGCGTTCCAGTTCACGTAAGCATCCGCTTCGTGGAAATGGATGAACCCAGAATCTTTGGCGAGCTTGTGGCTTTCCGCGCTAAGACGTGTCGAAATCGTGAGCGTCTTGACCGAATGCTTCGCGTCGACTGCTTGTAATTTCTTAATCATGTTTTGTGACCAAGCGTCGCTCTTGATCGTGTCGGCGTTGAAACTCTCCCACATGATGCCGTCAACGTAAGGTGCCGTTGACGTTTCTAACGTGTCAAAGCCCCAGTTTTGGACCATGGCGATCTCACCATAGCGGGCCCGTGCTTGCTTCAAGAAGTTGACGAGTCCGTCACGTTGCTGTTTGAGCACGGTAGGATTGTTCAAATGTTCGTTATCGATATCACCGACCGTATCCATGAACACGCCATCGATGCCTTTGGCGACGACTTGGTTCTGGATTTCCGTGAGGAGCAACCCTTGGAAGTGCGGTGAGGCGATGTTCGTCAAGTATGAATCCCATTCCGAGTAATGGACACGTTGTCCGTTACGCGTAAAGAAGTCACCTGACTGAAGTTTTGACATGAGACCTGTGTTCCATGTCGCGACTTCCATGACGCTAATATATCCGAGTACTTTTGTCCCGCGTGCTTTGATTTGCTCCACTTGCGCTTTCGTGTAATGAAGCGGTTCAATAATGACGAGGTCATAGTTTTGCATATCTTTCAAAATCGCTGCCGTTGGATGGCCATAATACACTTGATAGTTCTTCACACCGTCGAGTGGGTTCATGGTTTGTGCCCCCGTTTTAGACATGTTCAGACTAACAATCAACAACACTACCATTAGAGACATAATTAACTTTTTCAATTTCACTACCCATTCCTCTCCTGATGACTGACAAAACGTGGTGACGGACGATGATGGTTGAATGGAGTTGTGTCTCGTGGCTCCCCCTTTTCTTATATTCAAATGACGAGAAGGTTAGTGCTGTGTGTTTTATGGATGTATCGGATTCGTGTATGTAATGTTGAACCTTCGCAAAAAAAATTATAGGATAGTTTTTTACGAAAACATAGTGTCAATTTGAAAACAAAAACCCGTCTCACGACATGAAAGTGTCATGAAACGGGAAAAAAATAGTTTTTAGCTTATATGTAAGTGTCCAGTAATTCCTCTAATTCCAGTTGATCAATCAAATAAACCCGCTTCGTCTCGACGTCCATCAGTTGAAGGGTATCTTTCTCTTCCTCGATCCAAACGTCGAACCGTTGCTCGGTCAACTGCTCATATAACGCGAGCGTTCCCCGGCGTTCGCCCGTCGGTGCGGCAGTCGTCGTCTTCACGCGGGACAACAGTTCGAACAGTTCACGCGTATTCGGGCCACCAAGATGAGCCGTCTTCGTCTCCGTCTCGTATGTCGCCAAACGCATCGCATCTTTTTGCTCCGATGTGATCGTCAATTCACCGGCGCCTGGCCGTTGGACGGCCCCCCATACCTCAATCACGGTATCATAACGAGTCGATAAGACGGCAGAGTCCTGCTCCGAGACGTCTTCGATCGGCTCATCTGCGAGCACGATTCGCTTCAAGAGCCGCCGTCCTTCGGCATCTAAATTAAAGACGGCTTCCATCGAGTCGATTTGCACGTACTCACCCGAAAGCGAACTAGGTAACACGGTTCGGTCCCGCGCCTGTTCTGTACCCATCTGGAGCGTAATCCGTTGATCGGCCAACTGGGTCAAGAACGCCACGCCTTCATTCTTACCGCTCTCGAAGACGAACAGTCCCGGCTCAATAAACTGTCCCGTCTCGGCACCGTCTTTATAGACGTGATAGGTGACATGAAGCGCGCCACGGTCCGGTGTGTGGTACCGGAATACCGAACCGGGAACAATCGTCTCATGCGTCTCGTTGACCGCGAAGGCGCGCGCCACGGTCGTGACGTCTGGTTCAGGAATGAACGATAGCGTGTTGCCGACATCGACCTCCCTCGGTTCTGACCCCGCCGCGGACTCGAACGCCTCAATGGCATCGGTACGGAAGACGCGCTCATTTTGTTCGTTGCTGTTCAAACAAGAGACGTAACGCTCGTCCCCGCTCCGCCAATATTTGACGGTCTTACTACCTAATTCGTCATAGAAGGGGTGGCGGAATGTGATAGCCGCCAATTCGGCCCGACGCGTCGGCAACACGTCTGTCGGTTGCCGCTCACAGTAATTCAACAATCGCGTCTTCAACGCAGACGTCAACGGAATGTCTCGGTCTTGTTGAATTGCATACGTCGACAGCGGTCGTAAATTGAGCGCATTGATTTCATTCGCTCCGCAGCCACTTAATAGTACGGCAGCCAAACTTATCAGACCAATTGCGTTTTTCATCCCGCCCCCTCCTTTCACATTTATTTGGATTGAATCGCCTAAATTTTTCTTTTTCACCTTATCATACAATAATAATTATTGACCTAGTTAGAAGATTAAACAAAAAATGCCACTTTCGTGGCATTTTTTTAGTCGTCGTCGCGCTCATCATCTTGATCATCGTCACGGTCGTCATCTTGGTCGTCATCATTTTGATTGTCGTTTTGATCATCTTGATTGTCTTGGTCATCCCGGTCATCGTCACGTTCAATCTCTTTCACTTGCTGTTGAAGGTTCAACTCGAGTTTGACACGGTCACCGGCTTTTGGCGCCTCGTCGTCAAGCTCGTAGCGGCTCGCGAGTTTAAACGTCTCTGACTCGCCGTCACGTTCGATTGTCACGTCACGGTCCGACAGGCTGACGAACGTGCCATAGATGTCGAAGTCGTCACTTTCACGGTCGACTTCCTTCACTTCCTCGTTTTGATTGAATTCCAATTTGACACGGTCCCCTGCTTTCGGTGTGTCGTCGTCAATCTCATGACGGGCCGCGAGCGGATACGTCGATTCTTTACCGCTGAAGCTGATCGTCACATCACGATCCGATAAGCTGACGAGGGTACCATACAATTTATAATCATCGTCATCGACCGAACGGACCGGCGTATCGTTCGATGCTGATCCTTCTGACGAAGTGGCTGCTTCTTGACTCGCATCATCTTGCGCATCGTCTGCGGCATCATCGGTTCCGCTGTTCACGCTATCGACCGCGCGTGGAACGATGACCGTGTCCGTCTTGTCGTTCGCGACATACAACCCGATTCCGGCGACGGCTAGTACCGCCAACCCGACTCCTAAAATCCATCCGATTAATTTCATGATGCTTCCTCCTCGTTTCATGTGGTGAACTTGTTCTACATCTTCATCATAGAACGGTGACCTTAGAGCACCACGAGGATTCCATTAGAAAATGATGAGAATCTGCGAAAGTTTTGTCATTTTGTGACGTAGAAGACGCTGCCGTCCGGCGCGTTCGCATAACTGCCGACCGTCCACCCGTTCAAGTCCGCCACTTCCTTGGCGATGGCGAGACCAAGTCCGCTGCCGCTCCGGTCCCGTGCCTCATCGAGTCGATAGAACCGGTCAAATAACCGTGCCCGGTCCTCCTCCTTGAGCGCCGTCCCATGGTCGCGTACTTCGATGCGGTCCGGCGTCATCGTCACGCGTGTGTCAGTCGCATACTTCAAGCTGTTATCGATGAAGATGACGACGAGCCGTTGCAACGAATCGCGATGACCGTGCCACTCCCCCATCGCCTCGATCGGAACATGGATACCGTGCGATCGTTCGAACCGTTCGGTCAATTGTTCGGCCAGCTCAGTCAATCCGATCGCCTCGGTCTCCACTTCTTTGAGCGAAGAGAATCGGCTCAGTTCGAGCATCGGTTCAATCAAGTCCTCGCGCATTTGCCGCGATTCGGTCAAAATGTGGTCGATGGCCTCGTCACGAACGGCCGGGTCGCTCTGTCCCCAGCGCCGGAGCAGTTTGGCGTACCCTTCGATGACGGTGAGCGGCGTCTTCAGTTCATGTGAAACATCGGCGACGAAGCGTCGCTGTTGCTCCATCGATCCTTCGACCCGGGCAATCATCTGGTTGAAGCCGGTCGCGAGCGTCGAGACCTCGTCTCGGTTCGTCCCGACATCGATTGTTTCGAGCGTACCCGACTCGGTGATCCGTTCCATCGTCGACTCGAGACGGCGGAGTGGATCGAGCCCTTGCCTGACGATCCATAGGCTACCGAGGAACGTCATCGCCACCGCAATCAAGAAGATGACGAGAAAAATCGTGGCGAGCGTCTGGAGCGTCTCGCTCACGGCCGCGTCTTGAAACGCGTAGCCGAGCCCGTTCGACGTCGCGATGACGAACCAATCATCGACGAGCGCCGGTTCTCCAAAGTTGACGGGAAAACGCAAACTCTCTTCGGCCTGTCCGCCGATGATGCCCCAATCGCCGTTCGCTTGCCGTTCGAGCACGACACTGTCCTCGTGCAACGACAAGACGGCTTGTTGGTTCCGCTCGTCTTCCTCGAGCAAGCTGAGTGCCTGGCGCAAGACATCATAGCGGGCGTCGACGATCTGTTGACGCGAGACGAGCCAGGCTACACCGAACGAGGTGATCAGGAGGAACAACATGAACCCCGCCATCGCCAAGGCAATCTTCGTCCGTAGCTTCATCTTATTCACCACGCTTCAACATATAGCCGACGCCTCGGACCGTCTGAATCCAAGAACCCCCGAGTTTCTTCCGGACATAGCGGACGTACACATCGACGACGTTCGTGTCCCCGTAATAATCGAAGCCCCAGACGTGCTCGACGAGTTGGTCGCGTGTGAGCACGCGTTCGGGATGTTCGAGCAGATAGACGAGCAAGTCGAACTCACGTCGGGTCAAGTCGACTTTTTGCCCCTCGCAGATCACTTCATGGCGATTGACGTCGACGGTCAGCCCTTCATAAGATAAGACCCGTTCGCTCGTATCGATTTGGACGTGTTGCCGCATCCGTAAGAACGCCCGAATCCGCGCGAGCAACTCTTCCATCTCGAACGGTTTCGTGATGTAATCGTCGGCCCCGAGGTCGAGACCGCTCACTTTGTCGTAGCGGTCCCCGCGTGCCGTCACCATCAATACCGGGAGGAGCGGTTGCTCTTCTTTGACGCGGCGCACGACTTCAAGTCCGCTCATCTGTGGCAGCATGACATCGAGCAACATCAGGTCAATCCCACCGGTGAGCGCCCGGTCGAGCCCAGCCTGCCCGTCATGGGCGACCTCGACTTCGTAACCGGCATGCATGAGTTCAAGTTCAAGTAATCTGGCAATTTTAGCATCGTCTTCAACGACGAGAATCGTAGGCATTCCATTCATCCTTTCTTAAAAAAAACGCCGAGCAGTCCGCCCGACGCATCATTCTAAGTGTTCCCGGATTCCTCAGTCAAAAAACGGACGAACTGCCTCTGGAATCGCTTGTTCGATGCGCAATTCGAGTGAATCGCCCATCCGGTCAAACGTCGTTTCAATCCCTTCCGCCTGAAACGCCAAATCAGTCCCGACTTGAGCGATTTGGTCGAGCCAGGCGTTACCGGTCAAGGTGAATAATAAGAACCCGGCGACACCTGCCGACATGAGTGTCAATGCGAGCGCACCGACGGCCACTCCTCGAATCAATCTTCCAATCTTTCCTCTGCTAGTTGAGCGCATATGTCCCTCTCCCTTATCCTTTTTCTTTACTGTACGGGAGCGAGCTGAGAAAGAGCGGTGAAATTGATTAGAATTTGATGAGAAAAAGGTCACAGCACGGCTGCGACCTCATTCTTCCTCGAGCACCGATTTGGCAATCGGGGCCCAATACGTCCCGTCCATGGCGGCGACTTCGGCGAGCGTCGTCCGGTATGTGTCGTCCCCGGCCTTCTTCTCGGCGATGCCTTTCATCCATAAGACGTCCGCCTTATATCCCGACTCTGGATACGTGTCGACATAGGCGGCATAATCGGCGATCTCTGCTTCGCCAAGCTTGTTGTCGACGAGCAACCGATAAAACCCGACGGCCTGTTCCTGACCGGCTTTCGCCTTGCCGATGAGGAGCGCATCGGCTTCCTCGTACTGTTTGTCCGAGACGAGCGTTTCGACTTCGCCGAGCGGGATGACTTCCGGTGCCTCAGGAGCTTCGGTCGTCTCGTCCTCGGTTTGGAGCGCCTTGTTCGCTTCCTCGAGTCGAGCAACTTCTTGCTCGAGCTCTTCTAACCGTTTCGCGAGCGCCTCGTCCTCCGTCACCGTTTCGACCCGTTCGTTTGATGCGGTCGGCGTCACGGGCGGCGGCTCCGAATCCGGCCAAAAGATGAGTGCGACCAGACCGAGACCAACGACGAGCGGTAGACCGAGCCACGATTTGTTCCATTTGAAGGCGTTACGCCAAGCCGACAAGTCCGCATGACCGGTGACAGCCGGCGAGAACGAACGAAAGCGGCGCTTGGCCGCCTTCTTTCCGTTCGCCTTCACTTCGAGCGCAAGCCCGAGCCGATGAAACGCCGCCGGCACTTTCATTCCGAGAAGCGGTACAATCCGTTCACTTGCCTCGATATAATACCCGTGGTCGAGTAACGTCGTCACGACCCCGAACTCGTTCGCGACGAGGCGAAACGTCGGGTCATGCTCGCCTTTTCGGACGAGCCATTCCGTCATATCGATGAGCGGCAGTTCCGCAAGTTCCCGATCTGCGAGTGTCCGTACGTCCATTCGTCAGCCTCGTTCAGGATAGAGCGAGAACTTCGACGTCAACGCGCGGACTGCTTCGTGCGCTTCCGCGAGCACTGCTTCATCTTCATGGTTCGTCAAGACGCGTCCGATCAAGCGAGCGACTTCACGCATATCGTCTTCTTTCAATCCGCGCGTCGTCATCGCGGCCGTCCCGAGACGAATCCCGCTCGTGACGAACGGTGATGCCGGATCGAATGGAATCGTGTTCTTGTTGACCGTGATGCCGGCTGCGTCGAGCGCATGCTCGGCCGCTTTCCCGGTGATGTCGATGCCGCGGAGGTCGACGAGGAGAAGGTGGTTATCCGTACCGCCCGATACGATGCGGAGCCCTTCCTCTTCTAGCCCTTGCGCGAGCACCTGTGCATTCTTGATGACTTGTGCCTGATACTCTTTGAACTCAGGTTGGAGCGCTTCCCCGAACGCCACGGCCTTCGCCGCGATGACGTGCATGAGCGGACCACCTTGAATCCCTGGGAAAATCGACTTGTCGATCGCCTTGGCGAACTCTTCTTTACAGAGAATCATGCCGCCGCGTGGACCGCGAAGCGTCTTGTGCGTCGTCGTCGTCACGAAATGCGCGTGCTCGACTGGGTTCGGATGAAGACCGGCCGCGACGAGACCGGCGATGTGGGCCATGTCGACCATGAGGTAGGCATCGACGCTATCGGCGATTTCACGGAACTTAGCGAAGTCGATCGTCCGCGGGTACGCCGAGGCACCAGCGACGATGAGTTTTGGTTTATGTTCTTTCGCGAGGGCTGCGACAACGTCATAATCGATGTGTTCTGTCTCTTTGTCCACACCGTATTCGACGAAATTGTACTGAACGCCTGAGAAGTTGACCGGACTTCCGTGCGTCAAATGGCCACCGTGCGACAAGTTCATGCCGAGCACCGTGTCACCGGCTTCAAGGACTGTGAAATAAACGGCCATGTTCGCTTGGGCACCCGAGTGCGGCTGAACGTTGGCGTGTTCTGCACCGAACAGCTCCTTGGCGCGGTCGCGGGCCAAGTTCTCGGCCACGTCGACAAACTCACAACCACCGTAGTAACGACGGCCTGGATAACCTTCCGCGTACTTGTTCGTGAGCACGCCGCCTTGCGCTTCCATGACTGCTTCTGAGACAAAATTCTCCGAGGCAATGAGTTCGATGTTCTCGCGTTGGCGACCGAGCTCGTGTTGCATCGCTTCAAACAATTCCGCATCCTGTACTTTCAACTTCGTCGTGTTTACCATGTTGAAACCCCCTCTGAATGTCTAAAATCAACACCCCCATCGTAACATATGCTTCTTTTTTTGGGTATCGTCTAATCCACGGGCAAGTCGGGTATCATATGAAAGAAGACGATCAGAGGAGGCTACTTATGATTGAGACAAAACAAATTACCATCACCCCGTTCGAGCGCGAGCGGACGATTCGGATTTATACGCCGGCCGATTACGACTCGACGGACAAACGTTATCCCGTGCTCTATATGCATGACGGACAGAACGTGTTCGCCGACGAGGACGCGAGCTATAAGATGAGCTGGCGCGCCGGTGAGTATATGGACGCTTCGAAGCGCGACATCATCATCGTCGGCATCGACAGCGCCCCCGGCGAGATGCGGCTCGACGAGTACGGTCCGTGGGAGAACCCGTACATCGGCGAGAGCTTGCTCGGTCAAGACGTGACGCTCGGCGGACAAGGATCAGCCTACATTGAATACATCTCACAAGAGTTGAAGCCGATGATTGACGCGAACTATCGGACGAAGCCGGACGAGACGGCGATGATGGGCAGCTCAATGGGCGGCTTGATTTCGATTTACGCCGCTTGCGTCTATCCCGACGTCTTCAAGCGCGTGGCTTCATTGTCCTCGGCGTTCTGGTTCAACCAGACCGAGCTCGAGCAATTGATTGACGCGAGTGATTTGAACGGCGTCGAACGTCTGTATATGGACGTCGGCCGCAAAGAAGTCGAACAGCCGTCAGCGGACGGTCCGACGAACGAGATGTATCTCGAGTCGAGCGAGCGTGTCTACGCCCTGCTGCGCGACAAGGTCGAACATATCCGCTTCGAGGTCATCGAGGAAGGTGTCCATAACGAGCTCGCTTGGCGCAATCGGTTCCCGATGGTCATCTCATATTTGTTCAGTGAAGAGTTATAACGCAAAAGAAAGCCGGTCGCGCAGACCGGCTTTCTTTATTTTGCTGGATAGTGGGCCCGTGGGCCGCCAATCAATTTCGGTCGCGTGATGGCGAACGTAACGTACGCCTCACCGAGCTGCTTCGCCGACAACCGGACCGGGATTGCGACCGGCTTCAAATGCATGCCGATCAGCGTCGATCCGATATCGATGCCGGCGTCCGCTTGAATCGCTTCGACGACGCACGGGGCGTCGAAACGCTCGTACGCCTTCTCGGCCATCGCCCCGCCCGCCGCGCGGACCGGGACGACCGTCACTTCCGTCAACCCGAACTGTTTCAAGGTCCGTCGCTCGATCGTAAGGGCGCGATTGATATGTTCGCACCCTTGAAAGGCGAGATGGACGCCGGTCTTGTCCCGAAACGCAAGGAACGCCTCGATCAAATCCGACGCCACATCAATCGAACCCGCTTTCCCGATCGTCTTGCCGACGACCTCGCTCGTCGAACAACCGATGACGAGCATCTTTTCCTCATCTAACGGAAACCGTTCATGCAACTCCGTCAATAAGTTCAAAAGCTCCGCCTTCATCGTCGTCACTTCGTTTCGTAAGCGCTCATCTTGTCGACACGGTTCGAGTGGCGTCCGCCTTCGAAGTCCGTATCGAGCCATGTCGCCACTAAGTCGAGTGCAAGACCCGGTCCGATGACGCGCTCGCCCATCGTCATGATGTTCGAATCGTTATGTTGACGCGTCGCTTTCGCGCTGAACGAGTCGTGCACGAGTGCCGCCCGAATGCCTTTCACTTTGTTGGCGGCAATGCCGATGCCGATTCCAGTCCCGCAAATCAAAATGCCACGGTCGAACTCGCCGGCCGCGACTGCTTCGGCGACTGGAATAGCTACGTCCGGATAATCGATTGACTCGGCCGAGTGTGTCCCGAAGTCCTTATACTCGTGTCCAAGCTCTTCCAATAATCCGATGATGTCTTTCTTCAAATTGAATCCGCCATGATCGGCGCCGATTGCGATTTTCATTCCGTCATTCCCCCGTCTTCTTTGGTAGGCGTCTCGGTGGTTTCGTCACCTTTGACCCGTCATTCGTCAATTTTAGCACAAGTCGATTCACGAGTGGTTCGAGTTCGTTTCGGACTTGGCGGTAGACGTTCATCGACCCTCCGAACGGGTCGTTAATATCGCGCTCGAGTCCCGTGACGAACTCATATAATGTGAATGTGCGATCGGTCAAATCCGGATACGTGTCCCGAATCTGTTCACGATGCGCCCGTGTCATCGTCAAGATGACGTCCGACCAGCGTCCGAGGACGTCGTCAAACGTTTGCGTCACGTGCTCGAGCTCAATTCCTCGTTCACGCAACACTTGGAGTGCATTTTCTGATGCGTCAAACCCTTGCATCGTCCGAAGCCCGGCTGAACGAATATCGAACTCGTCCCCCGTCACTTTCGAACGGAGCAGGGCCATCGCCATCGGGCTTCGGCATGTGTTCCCACTACATATGAATAATACGCGTTTCATCGACATCGCGTGATCCTCCTCTATGTCCTTAAGCCTCTTCCTATGGACGGATGACTTTACCGCCAGCCGCCTTGTAGAGGCGGTTATAAACGGCAAGAGCGACTCCCGTCGGTTCAATCCGATTCACGTAAATCTCTTCTACATCCGTCTCATCAAATTTACGCAACGCCTCGTATAGACGCTGGGCCGCCGTCTCCATCGAAGTGCCGAGAGAGAGGGTGACGTCAGCCGGGGTCGTCGCTTCATCGAACACGAGTGCGCCAACTCGCTTGCCCGCTTCCTGCCGCGCCATGACGACACGGACGAGGTCTTCACGTCCCCCTTCGACTAAATACAGGGGTGCGCTCGGGGCGTAATGGGTGTACTTCATTCCTGGTGATCGTGGCGCAGCTGTTTCATCGCTCAAGTTGGCATCGAGAATGACCGGGCCAATAACCGTTTCAATCGCTTCTTTCGTCACGCCGCCCGGACGTAAAATCGTCGCCGGTTCTGCCGTGCAATCGATTACGGTCGACTCGACGCCGATGCCTGTCGGTCCCCCATCCATAATACCCGCGATCCGACCGGTCAAATCATCTGCAACGTGCCGGGCCGACGTCGGTGATGGACGTCCCGAACGGTTCGCACTTGGTGCTGCCAGTCCAAGACCGGACGTGCGGATCAAGTCAAGTGCGGCCGGATGGTCCGGCATCCGCAATCCAATCGAATCCAGACCAGCCGTCACGAGTGACGATGCCCGACCGTTCGACGGTAAGATGATGGTCAAGGCACCGGGCCAAAACGCTTCCATCAAGCGTCTCGCGACCGGCGGGATGGTTTGCGCGAAATGTTCGGCCTGTTCGACCGTAGCGACGTGGACGATGAGCGGGTTATCCGACGGTCTTCCTTTCGCCTCAAAAATCTTTTTGATGGCGACATCGTTCGTCGCATCTCCGGCGAGTCCGTAGACAGTCTCCGTCGGGATGGCAATCACCTCGCCAGCCTTCAAGAGACGTACCCCTTCCTCAACTTCTGTCGGCTTGATCCATTTCGTTTCCATGCGCAATCCCTTCCCTTACGGCGTAGACGATTCGGTCTTTGCCGTTTATATCTTTTAAAATACCCGTTTCTGCTTCAGGATAACGTTCGGACAGGTACGATTTCACAACTTGTCCTTGATTATACCCGATTTCAAATGCAATCAATTGCCAATCGGCACACAGGACGCGCATCGAGTCGGCAATAATCGTTCGATAAAAGTCGAGCCCGTCCGCTCCGCCGAACAAGGCGAGGTGTGGCTCATAGCCCGCAACCGTCTCATCGAGCAGTTCGTCCGCCTCGATATAAGGTGGATTCGAGACGAGAATACGAATCGAGTCGTCGGCAATCGGCGCGAGGCAATCTCCTTCATAGAAAGACACATCCGCCCCGAGCGCGGCTGCATTACGCTCGGCGACAGCGATTGCTTCCCGGGAAATATCGACCGTTTTGACACGGACACCGAGCTCGAGACTGAGTGTGATGGCGATTGCGCCGCTGCCCGTTCCAATATCGACGATGTCATCGTCGGAGACATTATGCACATGCTCGACGACCCATTCAATCAATTCTTCCGTTTCCGGACGCGGAATCAAGACGTCACGATTGACCTCGAACATCCGTCCATAAAACGGGGCATGACCAATCAAGTGTTGGACCGGCTCACCTGCCAAGAGACGCTCAAACCCGGCGTCAAACGACTTCGCCTCGTCCGTCGTCAATTCATCAGACAAACGGATGAGCAGTCCCGTCCGATCGACGTCAAGGACGTGCATGAGCCACCACTCCGCCATCGAGGCATCACGATTAGCGGCCTCGAGCTCCCGTTCCGCTTGTTTCAGCTTCGCCGCGATTCGCATCAATCGACATCCTCCATCAGACGGGCCTGTTCGTCCATGACGAGGGCGTCGATGATATCTTCAAGTTCCCCCGCGAGGACGCGGTCAAGCTTTTGGAGCGTCAGCCCGATGCGGTGATCGGTCACACGGCTCTGCGGAAAGTTATATGTCCGAATCCGCTCCGAGCGGTCTCCCGTCCCGACGGCCGACTTGCGTTGTGCCGACAGTTCTTGAAGGTGTTCACTCTGCATCTTGTCATACAGGCGGGCCCGGAGCACTTTAAGTGCCTTATCTTTGTTTTTATGTTGTGACTTCTCGTCTTGACACGAGACGACGAGCCCCGATGGGATGTGCGTCAAGCGCACGGCCGATTGGGTCGTGTTGACCGACTGGCCGCCCGGTCCCGATGATGTGAACGTGTCGACACGGACGTCTTTCATATCGATGTGCACTTCGACGTCCTCTGCTTCCGGCAACACGGCGACGGTCGCCGTCGATGTATGGATGCGTCCACCCGACTCGGTCGATGGGACACGTTGGACCCGATGCGCCCCGTTCTCAAACTTTAGTTTCGAATAAGCACCCGTCCCGTTGATGAGGAACGTCACTTCTTTGAAACCGCCGAGTTCCGTATAGTTGGCGTCAATCAACTCTGCCTTCCAGTTCTGGCGCTCGGCGAAGCGCGTGTACATTTTGTATAGGTCGACTGCGAACAGTGCCGCCTCGTCACCTCCGGCTGCCCCGCGAATCTCGACGATGACGTTCTTGTCGTCGTTCGGGTCTTTCGGTAACAGCAAGACACGTAATTTCGCCTCGAGCGCCTTCACTTCCGGCTCAAGGAGTGACATCTCTTCTTTGGCGAGCTCGCGCATGTCAGGATCAAGCGTGCGGTCCTCGAGCATCGCTTTTGCTTCTTTATACGCCGTGCTCGTCTCTTTATAGTGACGGTACGCCTGCACCGTTTCTTCGAGCTGCGACTGCTCTTTTGAATATTGTCGTAATTTATTCGCATCGCTGAGCACTTCAGGGTCAGCGAGCATCTCATTTAATTGCATATAGCGTTCTTCTAATACGCTCAAACGGTCAAACATGATGATCCGTCCTTTCTCCGTCAAATCGAACTGTCTTCATTATAGCAAAAAACGAACCGCCAAGGGCGGTCCGTTGACGTCAGTCGGCCACTGTATGGCGGACTGGCCGTGGTTTATTCGGGACGTCATGGCAATGACGGCAACGCGGTTCGTACGACTCGGAAGCGCCGACCAAGATGATCGGGTCCTCGAAACGGGCAGGCTCTCCGTCAATCAATCGTTGCGTCCGAGAAGCTGGCGCTCCGCATGATAGACAGATGGCCTGCAGCTTCGTGACGAACTCTGCACGCGACAACAGCTCTGGCATCATCGTGAACGGCTCACCTCGGAAGTCCATATCGAGGCCGGCGCAGATGACACGTTTGTCTTCTGACGCCAATTGCTCGATGACGTCGACGATCCCTTCGTCGAAAAACTGAACCTCGTCGATGGCGATGACTTGCGTCTCTTCACGCACCGCATCGTATAAATCTTGACTCGATTGAATCGGCACAGCCACGACTGAGTTGCCGCTGTGGGAGACGACGTTCTCTTCATGATACCGGTCGTCGATTGCCGGTTTGAACACTTGGACAGGGATTTTCCCGTAGTGCGCCCGACGGACACGGCGGATCAGTTCCTCCGATTTCCCAGAAAACATACTCCCACAAATCACTTCTATCCAACCGTAACGGTTCGTCACATGCATCATTCTACTTCGCCCTCTCCTTGGTTAATCGCTTCCCGATTATACCCATCTTTTTCTTGAAGAAAAAGGGTTGACTTCTATCTAGAAAAAATAAAAACCGCCAAGGGCAATCCCTAGGCGGTGTGCATACAAGTTGACGATTAACGTTGGTACTTCTTGTTGAAGCGCTCGATACGACCGTCCGCAGATGCGAATTTCTGGCGACCTGTGTAGAACGGGTGCGAATCAGAAGATACATCGACACGGATGAGTGGGTATTCGTTACCATCTTCCATCGTGATTGTCTCGTTAGAGTAACGAGTCGAACCAGAGATGAATTTGAACTCAGTCGTCGAGTCCATGAATACGACTTTACGGTATTCTGGGTGGATTCCTTGTTTCATTGCTTTTCAACTCCTTCTGCCCTAAGTATTCTTTCAACCTAGAGAAAGTTCACTAGAATATAATAGCACCCGGTTCAAGGATTTACAAGTCCGTTTTCGTTTTTTTCACCGGGCGTCGACTCTTTTTCTTATCGGCTTCAAGCGCCGCAAAAAAGTCGAGGTTCGTTTTCGTTTCGCGGACCCGGCGCAAGAACTGATCGACGAAGTCTGGCGACTCGTTCATCGTGCGACGAATCGTCCAAAGCGAGTCGAGTTCACCTTTGCCGAGCAGCAATTCTTCCTTGCGCGTTCCCGAACGACGAATGTCGATGGCCGGGAAAATCCGACGTTCCGCCAGTTTGCGGTCGAGGTGCAGCTCCATGTTGCCCGTTCCTTTGAATTCTTCATAGATGACGTCATCCATGCGCGAACCCGTATCGACGAGTGCCGTGCCGAGAATCGTCAAACTGCCACCGTCCTCGATATTACGGGCCGCCCCGAAGAACTTCTTCGGTTTATGGAACGCGGCCGGGTCAATCCCGCCGGAGAGCGTCCGTCCGCTCGGCGGGACGGACAAGTTGTACGCCCGCGTCAGACGCGTGATCGAGTCGAGCAAGATGACCACGTCTTTCTTATGTTCGACGAGGCGCATCGCCCGTTCGAGAACGAGCTCCGAGATGCGAGCATGGTTCTCCGGTGTCTCGTCAAACGTCGAGTAGGCGACGTCTGCGCCAGGCACCGAACGTTGGATATCCGTCACTTCTTCCGGCCGCTCATCAATCAACAGAATAATCAACTCGACGTTCGGATGGTTCGTCGTGATCGAATTGGCAATCTCTTTTAAGAGGGACGTCTTCCCTGCCTTCGGCGGCGCGACAATCAATCCTCGCTGCCCGAAGCCGACGGGAGCAATCATGTCCATGACGCGGACCGACAAATGGTTCGGCTCCGTCTCGAGAACCATCTGTTGTTCCGGATAAATCGGAGTGAGCGCCGGGAAGTAGTCTCGGTTGCGCGTCGAGTCCGTCGTCTCGCCGTTGACCGCCTCGACGCTGAGAAGCCCTTGGAACCGTTCATTCTCTTTCGGCTTCCGGACTTTCCCCGTCACGAGGTCGCCGTTGCGGAGATTGAAGCGGCGGATTTGCGACGCCGCGATATAAATGTCTTCAGACGATTGCGAGTAATTGATGGGGCGTAGGAAGCCAAAACCGCCATCGTTTTGCGACTGTGGGTTAGGCGGAATAATCTCTAGGATTCCTTCGAGGAAATAAAGATCTTTTGATTCTGCCTGTGATTTCAATATCCGGAACATGAGCTCACGTTTACGAGCCTCTCGATATTGAGGCACGTTCACTTCTTTCGCAATCTCATATAACTCTTTCAACGTCTTCGTCTCGAGTTCCCGAAGCGTGTAGTTTTTAGCCGGTTCAGTCGTTTGACTCATTCAAGTCACCTGTCTTTCATGATTCTATATTTCAAAAGTAAACGTTCATTCCTCATTCATCTAATCACACTTCAGTCAAACCGTCACTGTTTGAAAAACGGCTTCATGTCAGTCTATTCCCCTGTTGTTGAAAACATAACAACCTTTTTACTATGTATGTAACAAATAAGTCTCTATTCTCGCATATTGTTTCAAATATGTTACAAGAAAACTGTTTTTGTCTTGTGATTGAAAAATGCCATCGGTCTTGCGCATGATATAGTTTATTTGCACAGGAAACCGGGTAATATCCGCAACTTGTGCTCTAATCTTGTTAACACACATCGATCATATACAGCCACTTAGGGTTTTATTTTAAAAAACGGAGGGAAATATACTATGTTAAAGCGTTTCGCATCTATCATCGTCGCTGCCACTCTCGCTTTCTCGGGTCTTGCTTTCACAACAGGTGAACAAGCAGAAGCCGCTTCTGGAAAATCTGTTTATTCAAAAGTGAATGGCTTGAACATCCGTACAGCACCATCGCTTAAATCGAAAGTATCGGCATCTATGAATAAAGGCCAACGCTATACATACCTCGGTAAAGTTGGTTCGTTCTACAAAATCAACTATAAAGGGACTCACCGTTATATCTCTGCTTCTTCGGCTTACACGTATTTGAAAGCAAATACAGCAACGGCTACTAAAAAAGCATCAGCACCTTCGGCTTCAAACGCTCGTACAAAGCTCGTCGCTGAGTCGAAGAAGTATCTTGGAACACCGTACCGTTACGGCGGAACGACAACTTCTGGTTTTGACTGCTCAGGTTACACAGGTCACGTTTACAAGAAAGCCATCAACAAATCGATTCCGCGTGATTCTCGTTCGCAATACGCAAACTCGAAAAAAGTATCGAAGTCAGCTATTCAAGCCGGCGACCTCGTCTTTTTCTCACACAATGGACGCACGATCCAACACGTTGGAATGGCACTCAGCAAAACACAAATGATCAACTCTGAAACAGGCGGCGTGAAATACGCGAGCTTCACATCAGGTTACTGGGCACCACGTTATGTCGGTGCAGGATCATACCTCTAATTTAAACGACCAAACGACCCGGTTCATAGGAACTGGGTCGTTTTTTTTGCGTTCGTTCATCTTCCGTTCATCTTCCGTTCATATGGCTTCGTTACGATAAAGCCATCACGTTGAAGGAGTTGTTCTATGCCATGGAAAAGATTTGGAGTCTTCGCTTAATTCGCCTCGCCGCGCTGTTCGGTGTCATCGGGACTGCGCTCGGGTCGCATATGTCGGGCGCCGGCAGTTATGCCTTTCGTCCGATCCACGCCCATATTCTGCTCGCCGGTTGGTTATCGGTTTTCGCCTGGGGAGTCTTCTATCGCTTATATGCGGTCCGTAACCAACTGCTCGTCACGATTCACGGGTGGACGGCCGTCATCGGATCAATCGGATTGACGAGCGGGATGTGGTTCTACACGATGAACCCGTTCCAATGGAATGAGACCGTCACCCTTGTGTATTTCATCGTCGGGGGCACAGTCTCGTTAATCAGTTTTATTCTCTTTTTGATTGTGACGTTTATGATCGACCAGGACGAGCGGGGCTGAACCCCGTTCGTCATTTTTGTTTCAAGGCACCGCGTGCGTTCGTCGCCGCGAACACGACCATGATGACGCTCATCGCCCCGGCGACGGCAAGTCCGGCCGATAACGCGCTCCAGTCGATCGTCGGTTGCGTCAATACGGCACGCATCCCTTCAAAGATGTACGTCGTCGGATTGAACGTCGCCGCTACTTTGAGCCATTCTGCCTCAATCAACTCTTTCGGGACGAACGTCGTCGACAAGAAGATGAGCGGGAAGAATAAAAGGGTCCCGGCTTGTGCAGCTTGAGCGTTCCGTGTCTTTAACGCTACACCGACCGAGTAACCAGCAAAACCAAGGCCGAATCCGATGGCAAGCAGCACCGTGAACAAGAAGCCAGGCAGACCGACCGGAATCGACAAACCGAGCAAGAACGCCACCCCGAAAATGAGGAGCGTCTGGACGAGCAGTTGCAACATCCCGGCAATCATCGGGCCGAGCACAATCGCCGTCCGCGTCGCGGGAGTCAGAAGCAAGCGGGCGAAGTAACCTCTCTCGATATCCCGGACGAGTGCTTGTCCCGTCCCCCCGGCCCCACCGACCGCCCCGGACACGATGGAGACTGGCAAGATGAAGTTCAAATAGGCGCTCCCATCAAACTGAGGAAGCGACGCGACGCTCGACAATCCGCTCGTGTAAACGAGTAAGAAGAAGACGGAAATAATCAAGTTCGGGATGAACGAAAATGGATTCCGAATCGTCGTAATGAGGCTTCGTTTCGTGAAGAGCCATGTCTCAGTCCACATCGGGCACACTTCCTTCATATGACTCACCGGTCACTTTCAAAAAGACGTCATCGAGCGACGGTTGCTTCACGGTCAGACGTTCCGGTTGAAGCGACCGTTCATCGAGCTGGCGCACGACTTCCATCAGCGTATGATTGACGAGCTCGAACGCCACGTGTTGCCCGGTCGCCGTATGACCGAACAACGCAGCGGCTGCAGATGCTTCTTGATCGCTGCGGAACGTCATCGCAATCGTCTCGCCGCCGACGAGTCGTTTCAACGCTTCCGCTGTCCCTTCGCTGACGATTTTTCCATGATTAATGATGGCAATCCGGTCGGCCAGTTCGTCCGCCTCTTCTAAGTACTGGGTCGTCAAAAAAATCGTCGTGCCGAACTCCTCGTTGAGCCGTCTTACCTCGTTCCAAATCTCGATGCGGCTCGCCGGGTCGAGCCCGGTCGTCGGTTCATCTAAAAACAAGACGGTCGGTCGATGGACGAGCGTGAGTGCCAAATCGAGCCGACGCCGCATCCCGCCCGAATATGTGCCGCTTCTCCGGTCGGCCGCTTCTGTGAGCGAGACGACACGGAGCAGTTCCTCGGCGCGCTTCTCCGCCTCTTGTTTCGTCATCTTGAACAACCGGCCTTGCAAGACGAGCAGTTCCCGGCCGGTCAACACTTTGTCGATGCCGGTCTCTTGCAGGGCGACGCCAATCGACAGGCGGACGTCTTTCTCTTGTTTGACGACATCAAATCCGTTCACCCGTGCTTTTCCCTCGGTCGGCCTGACAAGCGTCGTCAACATTTGCACGGTCGTCGACTTGCCAGCCCCGTTTGGTCCAAGGAAAGCGAAAATCTCTCCTTTCTGGACCGAGAACGAAATCCCATCGACGGCCGCCACGTCCCCGAACGTTTTGACGAGCGATTCCACTTCGATCATTTGTATACACCTCCTGACTCTCTATTCCCGTTCTAACGCATAATAAATATGTAGGAACACATCAAAAAAGCTGTGGACGCAATGTCCACAGCTCGAGAGAATTAAGGTTTCATGACCATTTTCGGTTTTTTCTTCAATGAGTGGATGCCTTCGACGAAGCGGACCGTTCCTGACTTAGCTCGCATGACGACCGAGTGCGTCTGACCACCTTGTCCGGTGAACTGGACGCCGCGGAGGAGTTCCCCGTCCGTCACACCCGTCGCTGCGAAGATGCAATCTTCACCTTTGACGAGGTCGTCTAACAGCAAAATCCGGCCCGTATCGGCGATGCCCATGTCTTGGCAACGTTTCTCTTGGGCCTCGTCTTCAGGAAGCAGGCGACCTTGGAAGTCACCGCCGAGACACTTCATCGCGACGGCCGCGATGACGCCTTCCGGCGCACCGCCAGAGCCGAGCAATAAATCGACGCCCGTTTTCGGGAACGCCGTATTGATGGCTGCGGCCACGTCTCCGTCGGGAATCAACTTGATGCGGGCACCTGTCGCTCGGACACGTTGAATCATCTCTTCGTGACGATCACGATGTAAAATCGTGACGACGACGTCTTCGACGTTCTTGTTCTTCGCCTTGGCGACGATGGCGATATTCTCTTCAATCGAGTTGTCGAGACTAATCAATCCGGCCGCTTCCGGACCGACGGCAATCTTGTCCATATACATGTCCGGCGCGTGAAGAAGGTCACCGGCGTCAGCGACAGCGAGAACGGCAAGCGCTCCCCACGTTCCCGTCGCGACGATGCTCGTCCCTTCGAGTGGATCGACAGCGACGTCGAGGCGTGAGCCATAGCCGTTCCCGACTTTTTCACCGATATAGAGCATCGGTGCCTCATCCATCTCGCCTTCCCCGATGACAACGACCCCTTTCATCGGAATCGTATCAAACACTTCACGCATCGCGGTCGTCGCCGCATCGTCCGCCTCTTCTTTCAAGCCTTTACCCATCCAACGAGCCGAAGATAGCGCTGCCGCTTCTGTGACTCGGACCAATTCCATTGATAAACTACGTTCCACCCGAATTCTCCCCTTTTTACTCGGACACCTCATCGACCCAGACGAGCGCGCCGAGTTGTTTTAGTTTGCCGACGAAATCGACATATGAATCGTTCAATTTTTCCGCATGGATCACCGTGGATTCGCCGTTCGCTTGAAGCCCAGCTAAGGTGAGGGCTGCCCCACTCCGTGCGTCTGCACATTCCATTTCCGCATTGGCGAGCGTTGTCCCGCCGCGAATGACGGCCGAAGCATCCTCGAGCGTGATCTGTGCGTTCATGCGCCGCATTTCCGCGATATGGCGGAACCGTTGGGCGTACAGCTTGTCGGTGACGATACTCGTCCCATCCGCTTTCAACAGTGCGGCCGACATGATCGGCTGCAGGTCGGTCGGATACCCCGAATAGTGAAAGACACGGATATCAATCGGTTTAAAGGCGTTCGCCCGCACCGTGATCGTCTCTTCCCCGACTTCGACATCAGCCCCGTAATCCAGTAGTTTTTGAATGACACCTTCTAAGTGCGTCGGAATGACGTTGCGTACCGTCACTTCGCCTGCGACCGCGCCATAAATCATGAACGTCCCAGCCTCTAACCGATCGGGAATGAGCGTGTGTGTACAGCCGTGGAGCTTGTCGACCCCTTTGATGCGAATCTCGTCGGTGCCCGCCCCGATGACGTGGGCCCCCATCGAAGTGAGCATCGTCGCGACGTCGACGATTTCCGGGTCGATGGCCGCGTTCTCGATGACGGTCGTCCCATAAGCGAGCACGGCCGCGAGCATGGCGCTCACTGTCGCCCCGAACGAACGGAGATCGAGATAAATTCGATTTCCTTCCAGCTTTTCGGCGTTCACATGATAAAGTCCCGACTCGTTCTCGACTTTAATGCCGAGACGTTCGAGTGCTTTCAAATGTAAATCGATCGGTCGTGGACCAATCGCATATCCACCGGGAAGCCCGACGGCTCCTTTCCCAAAACGAGCCGCAAACACCCCGAGCAAATAGACAGCGGCTCGGACTTTACGCGTCTCTGAGCCGAGCAGCGGCATGGCGACGGCATCTTTCGCATGAAGCGTCATCCGCTCCCCGTCCCGTTCAATCGCGACGCCGAGTTCTTGTAATAGACTGAGCATCACTTCGACGTCCTCAATGACGGGGACGTTCTCAATCGTCACCGGTTCTTCCGTCAAAAGTGCTGCGACGAGACAAGGCAAGGCGCTCTGTTTGGCACCGCTAATGTCAACTGTTCCTTCAAGTTTTTGCTGTCCTACGATATGGAGAATTTCCACGAAGATCAAACCTTTCTGCGACAAACTTATTTGGATTGAGCGTTGTTCCAATCCGCTAAGAATTGCTCGATCCCTTTGTCAGTGAGCGGATGTTTCATCATCTGTTCGATGACTTTGTATGGTACCGTGGCGATGTCGGCTCCAAGGAGAGCCGCCTTCGTCGCGTGGACCGGATGGCGAACGGAAGCTGCGATGATTTCTGTATCGATGCCATGGATGGCAAAGATATCGGCAATCGTCTCGACGAGGTCGAGACCATCTTGACCGATATCATCCAAACGACCGATGAATGGTGAGACGTATGACGCGCCGGCCCGAGCCGCGAGTAGCGCTTGGTTGGCGTTAAAGATGAGCGTCACGTTCGTCTTGATGCCGAGCTGTGAAAACGTATTGACCGCTTCCATCCCTGCTGGCGTCATCGGTACCTTGACAGTAATATTCGGCGCGATGGCCGCAAGTTCCTTTCCTTCTTCCACCATACCCGCTGCGTCAAGCGCAATAACTTCCGCGCTGACTGAGAGATCCCCGACGATCTCACAGATTTCGCGTAGCCGTGTATGGAAATCGACGCCTTCTTTGGCGACGAGCGATGGATTCGTCGTCACTCCCCCGATGACGCCCATCTGATGAGCTTTCTTGATGTCTTCCACGTTTGCCGTATCAATGAAAAAACGCATGTACAATTCCTCCTCGAATGGTGTTGTGATCGCTTACACTTCTTATTATGAGGAAATTGTCATGGAATTGCTACACCCTTTACGTCAAGCCAGCGATGGCGAACATCGATCCGATGAGTAAACCAACGCCAACAAGCGTCCCCACTGCCGTCCATCGTTTCACGTTTTTTTGTTTTGTCTCATACGCTTGATACGGCCCTTCCTTTAAGCGCTCCGACCCATGCGTCTCGATCCAAAGTCCGACCGCGGTCTCTTCGTCGGTCACGAGATTGCCTGTATACGTGAACGGGATGATTTCTTCGGGTCGACGGAGAATGTCGAACCGCTCCCGCCGTGTCGCGATGTTCGCCCCAATCCAGTAGAGCCGTTTCGGTGTATAGAAAACTGGCACGCTATCTCCGATAAAATACTGAATCCACTGTTCGAACGCGGCGAGATCGCGTTGGTCGAACAAGATTTCCATTGAATCCTCGTCAGTCATGATGGCGAGCATCGGGCACAACTCGATCGTCCGTCGTCTATAGGGATGCGGCATGGCCGCTTCTGTCTTTCGGACGATGGCCGGGAAGAAGACGACTTGCTTGATTGCGTCGAGCGGGAACGATTGCTCGACTGACTCACCCGGCTCGTGCCGATACGTCGTCCCCTCAATATATGTCGCGGTCACTTCATAGTGCGACTGGTGCCGCTCTTTCCAGAACAGCTGGCGAAACAGTTGCAAGAACCGATACACGCCGTAACCGCCGAGGACGGTGAGTGACACCAGCGGAATCAACCACGGTTTCGGATTCATGAGGATGAGAATGACCGGCAGCGCAGCAAAGGCCAACGTCACACCAATTATAATGATGGGACCGACGATATAGAAAATGCGCCAAAATGATTCTGTCGAACGTTCTTGATACTTCATGCAACCCCTCCTTTTTCATCTATATACGGTACCCTAACCGCTTACGTTTCAATAAAAAAAGCCGGTTCTCACAGGGAGAACCGACTGATGTGACAGGATTATGCTTTGTTGCTTGAACCGAACTCACGCATTTTGCCAGTAACGACGTTGTAGATCGCTTCGATACCAGGGCCGATGACTTTACGTGGGTCATATACTTTCGAGTCAGTGTTGAGCTTCTCACGTACGGCACGAGTCCATTCTTGTTGGCACTCTGTGTTAACGTTGATTTTGCTGTGACCGAGCTCGATTGCTTTTTTGATTTGGTGCTCAGGAATACCTGAACCGCCGTGAAGAACGAGTGGAGTTTTAGTCGCTTCTGCGATTTCTTCCATCTCTTTGAAGCCGAGTTTAGGCTCGCCTTGGTATTCTCCGTGTACAGAACCGAGTGCTGCCGCAAGAGCGTCAACTTTCGCTTCTTTCACGAGGCGTACGCACTCGTCGAGGTCAGCGTATTGTACGCCGCCAACAACGCCATCTTCTTCGCCGCCGACTGTGCCGACTTCCGCTTCAACTGAAGCACCTTTAGCGTGTGCGTATTCAACGACTTGTTTCGTCATTTCGATGTTCTCTTCGATCGGGTGGTGTGAACCGTCGATCATAACAGACGTGAAACCAGCGTCAATCGCTGCTTTACACTTGTCGAAAGATGAACCGTGGTCGAGGTGGATTGCAACTGGAACAGTGATGTTGTAGTCGTGCATGAGACCTTCAGTCATTTTAACAACTGTTGTGAAGCCACCCATGTACTTCGCTGCACCTTCTGATACACCGAGGATAACTGGTGATTTCTCGTCTTCCGCAGCGCGAAGAATCGCTTGCGTCCACTCGAGGTTGTTGATGTTGAATTGGCCTACTGCATACTTGCCTTCGAATGCTTTGTTAAGCATTTCTGTCATTGATACTAATGGCATAATGACATCCTCCTGTCTGTTCGCTATTGTGCACTTTGGGAAAAATGCCCCCGTGCAATTCGTTCCCATTATAACACACGTCGAAACTTGTGCCTATGCTATTCGGGCATAGAAATGGCTCTGCGCAAGCGTTTACATATGTCATCTTCGTGACGAATTACGTGATTTTGAGGACTTCCTTCACTTTTTCAATCATCCG
This sequence comes from Exiguobacterium sp. s149, assembly GCF_018618395.1. Classification (NCBI taxonomy): domain Bacteria; kingdom Bacillati; phylum Bacillota; class Bacilli; order Caryophanales; genus Exiguobacterium; species Exiguobacterium sp. s149. The sequence goes on along the minus strand of NZ_JACSLZ010000003.1, from coordinate 242,361 downwards.
ATAAATATCGAACGGCTTTTCAAATTGCGCGGTAATGCCAAGTCGTTGCACTTCTTCGAGCGTCGATTTTTCCCCGAACGCGGTCATAATCATGACCGGGGTGTCGATGTTCCGTTGGCGCATGTTGCGTAGTACTTCATGACCGAACATGCGCGGCATGTTCATATCGAGCAATACTAAATCGTATCCGTTCTGTTCGAGCTTTTCCCAAGCGTTCTGTCCGTCGTTCGCCGTGTCGACCTCGATGCCGAGGCTTTGGAACACTTGCGCCAACATCAACCGAATCCCGTCTTGGTCGTCTGCGATCAACATCCGTGACATCCATCTACCTTCTCTCCATAGTTTGCACTAGTCTAACCATACCAAATCCGATTTCGTTTGGCGACGGACCTATTTTGAAATCAAGGCAACGGTATCGATACCGGTTCTTCGGTCTGTTCGTCCTTTAACTGGGCCGGTACTTCCGACTCAGGTACCGGCTCGTAGGCCGTCACCGTCTGCTCGTCTTTCACATACAGTTTCAAAAAATCGCCTTCGGCCAGCCGAATCGGTGCCTCGAACGTGATTGGTCGTTTCTTGCCGTCTTCATCATAGCCAATCGTTTCATACGTATGTCTCTTTCCTTGGTCGGTGACGTTTGTGCTCGGCACTTTCGTATAGTAGACGTCGGCAAACAGCCGATTCGTATCGACGAACTGCCAACCGAGAAATAAGATGAGGACGACGCCACCGATTGCCCATGCTCGTTTCATCGTAACTCCCCCGCCTTTCTCTTTTCCATCTGTTTCAATACCATTGTCTCCCTATTTCTAAACACCCGGTACGCTGATATACTGAAAACATGAAACGAACAGGAGCGAAATCATGAAACCATATTTGTTATACATATTGTTCGTCTTGGCACTTGGAAGTATGGTCGGACTCGTCGTGAACGTCTTCGGGGAAGAAATAGAAGAGACACCGCTCGCCGCTGCCGTCGAAACCGATCTCGAGGATTTGCCGGAGACGTTCGCCGTCTTGTCCGAGACGTTCGATGAGCCCATCGCAGACAATGACGTCGCCCGCATTAAAAAGCTGGCTTCTAATCCGGAACTCGACGAAATGAACCAGCACGCACTCGGTACAATCGAGGTCATCTTCGAGGGACGCCCGACCACGCTGACACTCGAAACGGACATATATCGCGAGGACGGCACGTATCTTTATCTCTATTTATTCGGCGAACCGGACGTCGTCGAGGCGCTCGACGAACGCATCATGGCGTATTATGAAGAATTAGGCATATGAAAAGGAACCTCGCCGCGGCGAAGTTCCTTTTATTTCGTTAGTCGACCGTGACAGGGACGACCGCGAGATCAATCTCTTTCTCGATCTCGGCCCGCTCTTCAGCGAGACGAGCATCCGACCATTTGAAGACATCGGCCATGCAACGGAGCACACCGTCTTTATAGTTGCGGACGAAGTCGATGTCGAAGAACATCGCTCCGGTGCGGCGGACGAGGAAGTCGATGGCCCGAACGACCGACTCTTCTTCGATGCCGTACATGAGTTGTGCATAGACGTACTCTGGAAGGTCGTACGCGTTCGAGTCCATCCGTTCGATGACACGATCGATGTTCGATCCGTAGAGACGGACGAGTTGCTCGGCTTTGACGTCATCGAGACCAAGGTTTTTCAGTTCAGCCTTCTTCTTCGTCAAGAAGTCATCGAACCCTTTCGAACCGCCGACATGACCGCCCGACATCGGCATATGTTTCGTGCGCGAAGCGAGAAAGACGATGCCTTCTTCTTGCTTGAGCAGTTTCGCCACCAAATCGACGACCGTCTCTGACATCTTGCGATAACCGGTCAACTTCCCACCGGCGATCGTGATTAAGCCGCTCTCCGACTGCCAGACCTCATCTTTCCGTGAAATCTCAGACGGGTCTTTGCCTTCTTCATAGATGAGCGGACGAATCCCGGCCCAGCTCGACTCGACGTCGTCTGCCGTCACGTTCACGTCTGGGAACATATAGTGGATCGCCTCTAAAATATAGTCGCGGTCCTCGGTCGTCATGCGTGGATGAGCTTTATCCTTATCGAAGAACGTGTCCGTCGTCCCGACATACGCTTTGCCGTCACGCGGAATCGCGAACACCATCCGGCCGTCCGGTGTATCGAAATAGATGGCTTGTTTGAGCGGGAATTTCGACTGGTCAATGACGAGGTGAATTCCTTTCGTCAAACGGAGCATCTTCCCTTTGTTCGAGCCGTCTTGTTCGCGGAGCACGTCGACCCAAGGTCCGGTCGCGTTGATGACTTTCTTCGCATAGACATCGTACGTCTTGCCGTCGATTTGGTCTTCAACGTGGACGCCGACGACTTTGCCTTGCTCATAGATTAGACCAGTCACTTTCGAATAGTTCAAGAGGAGGGCGCCGTGGTTGGCCGCCTCTTTCGCGACTTCAATCGTCATACGGGCATCATCTGTCCGATATTCGACGTAATAACCGCCACCGACAAGACCGTCTTTTTTGACGAGCGGCGCTTTTTGAATGACTTCATCCGGCTTCAACATCAAACGTCGCTCGCCGCGTTTGACGCCCGCTAAGAAATCGTACACCATCAAGCCGACCGCTGTGGAGAGCGGTCCGAACGTGCCGCCTTTATGCATCGGCAACAGCATGCGTTCTGGCGTCGTGACGTGCGGCCCGTTCTCATAGACGATGGCGCGTTCTTTTCCGACTTCGGCGACGAGCGCGACTTCGAACTGTTTCAAGTAGCGCAACCCTCCGTGGACGAGTTTCGTCGAACGGCTCGATGTTCCGGCTGCGAAGTCTTGCATTTCGAGCACGGCCGTCTTCATTCCGCGAGACGCGGCATCGAGCGCGATTCCGGCACCGGTGATTCCTCCGCCGACGACGAGCACGTCGTGACGTTCACCCGTTAACTGTTCATATCGTTTGGCACGTTCTTTTGCTGAGAAATTTCTGATTTCCATCTTGTCCCCTCCTATAATGAATCCGGTTCGATGTATGCGAAAAGAGACCACAACAAAACAAGGCTTCGCCCCCCATGTCGTGGTCTCTCTGTAGTCTCCAACCGGTTATCAACTTTTCTCCTGTATTATACCCCATTTTCTAGCATTCAACCATCGACCCGCTCACGGAGTGTGCAACCTGCTCCTCAGAAAGCGTCCCGCTCGCAATTTCAAAATGAGAAGACTAGACTTCAAAGTATCACCAACAAGGAGGAGTTTTTTTATGAAACGCATGTTACAACCTTTCCAATTCAAAAACGGCGTCGAGATCCACAATCGGCTCGTACTTGCGCCGATGACCCATTATTCGTCAGAACCGACGGGTGAAGTGTCGGAACACGAACTCGCCTATTACCGCAAGCGAGCGAAGAACGTCGGCCTCGCCATCACGGCGTGTGCTTACGTGACCGAAGACGGCAAAGGGTTCCCGAACGCCTTCGGTGTGAATGACGACAAGTTCATCCCTGGGCTTCGTCAGCTCGCTGAAAGTTTGAGAGCGGAAGGCGCGAAAGCGATTCTTCAAATCTTCCATGCAGGACGCATGTCTCCTCCGGAACTCGTTCCGAACGAACAACCAGTAAGCGCCAGCGCCATCGCACCGGTCCGTGAAGGTGCCGCCACACCACGCGCCCTTGAGACTGAAGAAGTCGAAGCCATCATCGAGGCGTTCGGCGAAGCGACACGTCGTGCCATTGAGGCCGGTTTTGACGGCGTCGAGATTCACGGGGCGAACACGTATTTGATTCAACAGTTCTTCTCACCTCACTCGAATCGACGCGACGATCGCTTCGGTGGCGACGTAAACGCACGCCTCACATTCCCGCGTGAAGTCATTCGCTCGGTCAAACGTGCAGCTGAAGGCGCGGACAATTTCTTAATCGGCTACCGCTTCTCGCCTGAAGAAGTCGAAGAGCCAGGCATCACGCTCGACGATACGGACGTATTGATCGATATGTTGCTCGAAGAAAATCTCGACTACCTCCACGCCTCGCTCTGGAACTTCAATATCGGTTCAATGCGGAACGAGAACGTGACGGAGCGGTCGATTGATCGCATCGCTAAACGCATCAACGGTGCCGTCCCGCTCATCGGAGTCGGACAGCTCCAGCGCCCAGGTCAAGTCGAAGACGCACTGAACGTCATCGACCTCGCCGCGCTCGGCCGCGAACTCATCATCGACCCGGATTGGCTCGAAAAAGTGAAAGACGGTCGTGAAGACGAAATCGAGACCGAACTCGACTTGAACAAACAAGCCGAACTCGCCGTCCCGGCTCCGCTCTGGAACGCCATCACAACACGTGCCGGCTGGTTCCCAATCAAAGACCAAGCCGTCAAATAAGCCTTCAACCGCAGACTTCATGTCTGCGGTTTTTTTGTGGTTTGTGCAATTCATCGAGTAGTGTGAGAAATGGGATATGCTACGGACACAATTTCGTCACATTTTTCATCTTTTTCACCACTTCTTTCGTGTTGACCTAACTTTCCAAGCTTTCACCCCCTTCGTAAGCTAAGGACAGGAACCGTTTCCTCGATGAAACTGCGGGCCAAGCCTCGCTTGCACCGCGCCTGTCTGTTTGACCGTCTTTTGAAAGGGGCATATGATGTATGACGAAAAAGCCAATTGATCTCGATGCGTACAACAAACAACTCAATCAGCATCAACAGCGTACGAAAGAAGTCGCTGAAACGTATCGACAAAAAAGTAAGGAACTCGAACACCACCTCGAATCATCCGCACGTTCCCGTGAAGAAGCACTCGCTCGCGAAATCGCCGAATTAAAGCAAGTGACTAAACGGAACGTTCCGCGAAATAAATAAACGGTTCCCGATCGTACGACGAAAGAAGTGACTCATCCGGTGGAAAACAAAATCAAACGCCAATTTCTGAATCATCTGCATCGTGACAAAAATTTGTTCGATGATTTTCAGCATGTGGATAACTTTTATACGCTCGATCAACAAATTGTGAGTGCGCTCCGCAGCGCCCATCCGATTCGGGCCGAACAGCTGCTCGAGACGCTGACGCTCGACCTATTGAAACTTCCGGTCTCCGATGAGTACATGAGTGTCCGTTTTTACTACCGCGGCCTCGTCTATCACGTCATCCGTCTGATTCCAGTCGATAACCCAAACGTCCAGACCGCGCTCAATTATACGAGCGCTCTTCTCATCTTAATCGATGAACTGACGACGACACTCGACTTTATCTATGCCATTCCCGTCATCGTCGACCATTTGACGAAGATGATGGCGTTCCTATCCCCTCCCGTGTCGACGAACCCGAACGTCACGACGACCATCCATTTGATTGAAGAGCATTTGAAAGAGCCGGAATTATCGCTCCCGTGGATCGCCCAACAAATCGGGTTATCAAACAATTATTTGTCGGCCCTGTTCAAACAGGAAGTCGGCGAGAGTGTACCCGAACGAATCCGGCGCCGCCGCATCGATGCGTCCATCGCCGATTTGCTCGGAACGAATTTGCCGATTTGTACCATCGGTGAGAAATATCGCTTCGCCTCGTGCACGGCCTATATCAACACGTTCAAGACGTACAAACAAATGACCCCACTCCAATACCGCCAATTGTTCCACACGTGAAAAGCGCTAAGCCTCTACCGAGACTTAGCGCTTTCTGTCATCCATTCTTCTCGCAACAAACCCATGCGAATCGAGTCGTAACGCACGTCGTCGACGACGCGCACCTGACGAATCCGACCTTCGAGTCGCATGCCGATTTTCTCGGCCACTTTCATCATCCGCTCATTGCCCGACCACGTCGTCAATCCGACCCGGACCGTCGGCAACGTCTGAAACAGATGGCCGACCCACAGCTTGAGCGCCCGCGTACCGATGCCCCGATTCCAGCGATCGGCTTGATGGAGGATGATGCCGACCTCGAGCCAGTTCTGTCCGGCGTCTTCATAATAGAAGGAAACCGTCCCGTAGACGGTCCCATCGACCTCGATGACCCACATGTCGTCACGGCCGACGTGTTCGTCCGCATTCTGACAGTACACCTCGTACGTCTGCGCCCGATGTTCGAAATACGGCGCGTCCCACTTCTTATATTCTGGTGCCTCGTTCTTATACATCAATTCCCATAACCGATCCAAGTCCCGTGCCTCAATCGGTCGAATCACTAACGCTTCATCACGAATCATACCCTCGTCCTCTCTATCTGTGCTGCTATACTCTTTCAAGGGATCAGTTCGAATTCCCTTTTTTCCGCTTTCGCCAGACGAGCGCCAAGATGACGAGCAACAGACTCGCCGTCACCGAGACGACGGCGAACGGACTCGCACCGGTGATGAACAGTTCGCCGAGCGAGACCGAATAGGCGAGACCGAACGACGTGACGAGCTTCGCGCCGATGGCGATCAAAACGAATCGAGGAAATGGCACCCGGCTGAACCCAGCCGCGAGACAGATGACCTCATCGGGCAAGATCGGGATGATGAACAAGACGAGCAACACACCGAGCCCGTACTTGTCCACGTATCGGTCATACGTCGCGAGCTTGTCGGCGTCGATAAGCCGCATCACCCGTTCCCGCCCGAACCGAGCGAGCCCGTACATGACGAGGATGCCGAGCGTCGTCGCGACGCTCCCGATTAAGGCCGCCCGGAGCGGGCCAAGGGCGACACTGCCGATCGGGACACTGACCGCCTCCGGTACCGGAAGCGCGATCGGTTGCAGGAAGCTGAAGGCGGCGAACACCCACATCGCCTGGTCGCCATACTGTTCGAGCAACCGCTCGAGCCCGTAAGAATCATATAAAACGAGACCAAACGAAACGTAGTATACGAAGACGAACAACAAAAATAACGTGAACGTGACTTTGAGCATCTGTTTCAAGTATGTGTTCGAGCCCTCGCGAATCGACCGCAATAGACCAATCGACAGTGCGAGCAATACAATCCCGGTCCACCCGAGTTGATACGGCAATAATAGCGTCGGCAAGACGACGAACGGCAACAGGCTGAGCGTGACGAGCGCTCCCCCGTATCCTGCATAAATCATAGTTCGTTCTCGCATGTCGCATCGCCCTCTCCCTGTTCTACTATTAGTGTACCCGGATTTCGGGCAACATGTATCCACCTGAAGCTGTTGCGCACATCAGCCTTTTGCCCGAGAAAAAAGGCCACAGTCATAGACTGTGACCTGCCACTCACTCGCCGAGTGAGGCTTGGATGAAATCGTGGAACAAGCGTTGCGGACGCTCTGGACGCGAAATGAGTTCTGGGTGGAACTGTGACGCGACGAACCACTTGTGCTCTGGAATCTCAATGATTTCGACGAGACGGCCGTCCGGGCTCGTTCCTGAGAACTTGAACCCTTCTGCCTCGAACGCTTCACGGTACTCGTTGTTGAACTCGTAACGGTGACGATGGCGCTCGTAGACGAGCTCTTGGTTGTAAGCGGCGTGCGCTTTCGTACCTGGCTCGAGCTTGCATGGATAGAGGCCGAGACGGAGCGTGCCGCCGAGATCCTCGATATCTTTTTGTTCTGGAAGCAAATCAATAATCGGATAGTTCGTCGTCGGATCGATTTCGGCCGAGTGGGCACCGTCGAGCTTCAAGACGTTACGGGCGAACTCGACCGTCGCGAGCTGCATGCCGAGGCAAATCCCGAAGAATGGGACGTTGTTCTCACGCGCATAACGCGTCGCTTCGATTTTCCCTTCGATGCCGCGTTCTCCAAATCCGCCTGGGACGAGAATCCCGTCTGCGTCTCCGAGAAGCGTCTCGACATTCTCTGCCGTCACCTCTTCAGCGTTGACCCAATCGATATCGATGTCGGCGTTGAAGGCGTAACCGGCGTGCTTGAGCGATTCTGCTACCGAGATGTACGCGTCACGAAGTTCGACGTATTTTCCGACGAGAGCGATTTTGACTTTCTTCTCGAGGTGCGTGACCGTGTGCACGAGCTCTTTCCAAGCCGTCATGTCAGCGGCCGGCGTGTTGAAGCCGAAGTAATCGTTGACGAGTTGGTCCATTCCTTGCTTTTGAAGGTTGAGCGGCACTTCGTAAAGCGTCGACGCATCTTGTGCCTCGATGACCGCTTCTTTACGTGTATCACAGAACAAGGCAATCTTTTCCCGCATCTCTTCTGGGATATCGTGCTCGGTACGGAGGACAATGATATCCGGCTGAATCCCGTAACTGCGGAGCTCTTTGACGCTATGTTGGGTCGGTTTTGTCTTCATCTCACCGGCAGCGCGGAGATAAGGGACGAGCGTACAGTGAACGTACATGACGTTCTCTTTGCCGATATCGTTTTTCACTTGACGAATGGCCTCGATGAACGGAAGCGACTCGATGTCCCCGACTGTTCCACCAATCTCTGTGATGACGACATCTGCGTTCGTCTCGCGACCGGCGCGGAAGACGCGGTCTTTAATCTCATTCGTGATGTGTGGAATGACTTGGACCGTTCCACCGTTATAATCGCCACGACGCTCTTTTTTCAAGACCGTCGAGTAGATGCGACCTGACGTCACGTTGGCGTTTTGCGACAAGTTGATGTCGATGAAGCGCTCGTAGTGACCGAGGTCAAGGTCCGTCTCAGCGCCGTCATCTGTGACGAACACCTCTCCGTGCTGGTACGGGCTCATCGTTCCTGGGTCGATATTGATATACGGGTCAAACTTCTGAATCGTCACGTTCAAACCTCGGTTTTTGAGTAGACGTGCGAGTGAAGCGGCTGTGATCCCTTTACCGAGTGAAGATACTACCCCACCTGTTACGAAAATATACTTTGTCATCATCATTCTCCTCTCTTAAATGCCACAACGGGAAACGAAAAAACAAAAAAAGCAAAAGTGCCCCCACTGAAATGGAGGACACTTTTGCTGCATCGTTACGTGCTAAACTAGCCCATGACTAATTTACGTCAGAGACGATGCAGTCGTCAAGTCATTATTTTTTCTTTTTTTTCAACTGTCAAAAAAGAAAAAGAGACACGCCTAGCCGGGACAAATGCCCGGCTTTTTGCGGTCTCTTATAAATCATCCTCGTCTTTAAGGTCGAGGTCGTCGTCCAAGTCTTCGTCCTCGAACTCGTCAAGGCCTTCCACTTTTTCGGCTTCATCCTCGGCATCGAACTCAGATGCGTCAAAATCTTCACCTTTTGCAAAGACGTCAAGGTCGTCTTCAATGTCGACGATGCCTTCATCCGTCTCATCGATCTCTTCTTCGAACTCATCGAGCTCACCGCGCTGGCGTGCTTCGATGACGAGATCTTCGTCTGACTTATCGAACGGATACCAAACACGAAGCGCCCAACGGTTAGCTCCCAAGTTGACGAATAGTCCGTCGATGTTCATGTCCGTGTAGAGTTGCGCGATTTTCTCGAGCTCCTCCTCTTCACTTGCGAACGTATAGTTTTGTCTGATCAGCTCACGAATCTCATCAAATGACACTGGTTGCTCGCCAGTCTTTTGAAGAATTTCGTAAACGAAATCGATCAACGATTTATTCATTAAAGGACACTCCTTTTCCGTCACTAGTTAAACATCACTCCTCATTATAAACAAAACCGATATGAAAAAGCTAGAGGAAATTATTTTGAAGTTTCAACGGTTTTTTGGATGCTTAACCAATAGAGCGTAATCAATCCGACGTTGAAGATTCACGTCAAACCGAGCACCCCGAGCATCCAACCGCGCGGGACTTTGAAGGACAACTCTGCATTGACGGACTGGCCAGTATATAGGCCGTAGCCGAGCAATCCAACCATGAGCGCGGAATAAGCGACGACCATCCCGATCCGTTTCCATAGTTGCAAGAGCAGCGAGGCGAACTCTTTGTTGTCCCCATACGATGCATATAGATAGACGTGACCCGCACTCGCGTACATCGTCTGGACGTACCCACTCACAAACAGGACCGGAATAAACACGAGCGGCTCCAAGAAACCGAGGAAGAATAGCAGCGAAGCGGCTCCAAGAAACCGAGGAAGAATAGCAGCGACGTGACGAGCAGGACGTAGTACGGATGGCGTGCCACGTCGAACACACGGTTCAATAATATCCAGCCGATGACGCCCGCCAAGAACGGCATGAACACGTAGAATAAGAGCACTTGAAACGAGTATAGGGCCAGACTGACGAATACGGCGCCAATCAACGTCCAACCGCCAAATAACCCGACGACGAACGAGAGCAACTGGACTTGCCGTGTTTTGGTGGCACTGACGTACGTTCTCGTCCGCTCCTGGAACAATACCCACCCGACGTAGCCGAGCAAAATAATCATCAATAAAAAGATTTCCACGTACCCGCTCGCCTCTTCCAACAGGCTGAGGAGACGGCTCACCAACGTGAACACGGTGACGGTGATGAAGGCAAGCACGAACTTCCCTGTCGCCCATGCCCACGTCGCCGTTTTCTCGAGCGGCAACTTTCTCACGAACAGCCAAGGCAGGATCAGACTGACGAGGAAGAGGATGACAGCCTCGTCATATGATCGAGTCAGCACATAAGAGAAAATGACGATCCAGGCAACGAGTGCGAGTACGAGCGGGAGCGAACTCCCTTTCTGATCCGCCGACTCGTCTGTGGTGGACAGTTCCTTCAGCTGTGACAAAATCGTCGTCATAATCGACCCGACACCGATCGATCCGACACCGACAAGAAAAGCGCTCAATTCGATCGCCCAGCCAAACGGCAGCAAAAAGCAGATGAGTCCGGTCACCAAGACGGTCAGCGCCAGTAAGAATGTCTGTTTCGAGCCAAGGCGACCAATGATGTACACCCATAGAAGCAGTCCCGACATACTCGCCACGTAAAAAATCATGAACGGGATTAATCGTCCAACGCCGTCTTCGACCGCCATGATGGACAAAAATAAAATTTGAGGCAAGATTTGACTGCTGAGGGCACTGACAATCGTCAATAACACGACCGTGTTTTTCATTAAAGATACCTCATTTCTAGAAAATGATTGAATCGCTCTCCTTTCCTTCTTTCCCGCCCCCTTCCATTCGAGAACCTCTCGAATCACACATCAGCTCCTCAGTTTTTTCACATGTTTGCCGATATAGAATAGAACGCTATTTTAGCTGTACGAGAAAAAGGAGAATGAAACATGGCACTGTTCCGTAAATCAAAACCTACCGCTTACACCGCGTCGATCGGCTTCCCTGATGTGGCTAAGACCGCACGACCGACCGATCCAAATTTGAACGGGCGCACCCATTATATGGGTTATACGGCATCGCAAGTGAAGCGACTCCAAGACATGGCCCCGCTCGTCGAGTCCGTGTTAGACGATGTCCTCGAAAACGTCCTCGACCACTTGATGTTGCAGCCTGAGATGGTCCAAATCGCCAACGCCTCGTCGACACGTGAGCGGCTTAAAAAAGTGTTCGCTGACTACTTCCGGAGCTTGTTGACCGGAAACATCGATGAAAAGTTCCTTGCGATGCGTAAACGGATGGGCCAGACGCATCACCACTATGCCGTACCGGTCGTCTGGTTCCTCGCGACCTATTCTGCCTTCAACACGTTGCTCGTCCCAAAAATCGTCGAGACGTACCAACACGACCCGGCCACATTGACCGAATCGCTCCTCGCATTGTCCCATGCGATGAACTTGGACGCCCAAATCGTCACTGAGCAGTACGTCGATGCGCGTCTCGATGAGATTGAATCGGCAAACGTCGCCCGAGCGACGCTATTGAACGATGTCAGTCGCGTCAGCACGGAAGTCGCGACGACGATGGAGCAGACCGGTCACGCCATGTCCGAGACGAGCAAGCGAGCCCATCAAGTGTTGTCCGAGACCGAGCAGACGGAGAAGATGAGCCGTCACTTGATGAGCTTGACGCATACGAACGGCGAGCAAATCGAACAGATGGAATCCGAGTTCAAACAGTCGGCGACGTACGTCGACGCCTCGCTCGATCGCATCACCGCGCTCAAGGACGGCTCGCAAGAAATCGTCAGCATGACTCGGAGCATCGAACAGATTGCCAACCAGACGAACTTGCTCGCCTTGAACGCATCAATCGAAGCGGCCCGAGCCGGTGAGCACGGCAAAGGCTTCGCCGTCGTCGCGACCGAAGTGCGGACGCTCGCCGAGAATGCGAAACAGCTGAGCAGTCAAATCAACGTCCTCATCCATGAGAATGAAGCGAACATCGCCGCCCTGCTCGATCAAATGGGACAGATGCATCGAACGAACGACGAGGCAATGCGTCAACTCGGTGCCGTCAAAGCTGGCTTCTCGACCGTCAAAGACGAGATGGGCAATTACGTCATGTCGTTCGAACGAAACAAGCAAGACCTCGGCCAAATGGTCGAGACGATTTCGGCCATCAATGAGACGACGCAAGGACTATCACACCTGACGTCTTCCTTATTGGCCACTTCCGAGATGCACTAACGACAAACAAGGCACGGTCCGCGGACCGTGCCTTGTTTTTATTGGACAATCGGTTCTGGTACTTCGATTGGAGCGAGGGAGCGATCAAGCAATTCGACGACGTCGAACGTACCGACCGTCTCATCGACTTCTTTCGCTTTCGTCCCGTCCGAGAGCATCGTCAAACAGTACGGACATGCCGACCCGATGACCGTCGGTTTCGTCTCGAGCAACTGCTCGGTCCGGGCCACGTTAACGCGCGTCCCGACTTTCTCTTCTTGCCACATGAGACCGCCACCGGCGCCGCAGCACATGCCGTTCTCACGGTTCCGCTCCGCCTCGACGAGTTCGACACCTGGGATGCGTTCCAAGACGAAACGTGGGGCGTCGTAAATACCGTTATAGCGTCCGAGATAACATGAGTCGTGATAGACGACACGCTCGTTCACGGAGAAGTCCGGTTTGACCCGGCCCGTATCGAGCAGCTCGGCGAGGAGCTCGGTATGGTGATACACTTTCACACCCGTGAGTCCAAAGTCCGGATACTCGTTTTTGAACGTGTTATACGCGTGCGGGTCGACCGTGACGATTTTCGTGACCCCATACTTCTCGAACAGTTTGATGTTCGCTTCGGCGAGCTCTTGGAACAACAGCTCGTTCCCGATGCGGCGTGGCGTATCCCCTGAGTTCTTCTCTTCGTTACCAAGGATGGCGAACGAGACGCCGGCCTTGTTCAAGACGCTCGCAAAGCTTTGCGCGACTTTTTGGCTACGGCTGTCGTATGAGCCCATCGCTCCGACCCAGAAGAGGAATTCGAACTCTTCGCCGGCCTTTTTCTTCTCTTTTGCCGTCGGGATGACAAGTTCTTCCCGGTCTTTGCGCCAATTCTCGCGCTCTTTCCGGTTCATCCCCCACGGGTTGCCTTGACGTTCGATATTGGCGACCGTACGCTGCGCTTCTGGATCCATCTTGCCTTCCATCATGACGAGGTAACGGCGCAAATCGATAATCTTGTCGACGTGCTCGTTCATGACCGGACATTGGTCCTCACAGTTGCGGCACGTCGTACATGCCCAAATCTCTTCTTCGGTGATGACGTTGCCGATCAACTCGTCGGCGACGAGCATATGCCCGTCTTGGGCCGCGGCGGCAATCTCGGCCCCTTGCGTGTTTTGGAACAAGAGCGCCGGTGCCCACGGTGACTTCCGTGTGACGGCGGCCCCTTTCATGTTCATATGGTCGCGCAGCTTGACGATGAGGTCCATCGGCGACAGCATCTTACCGGTCCCGGTCGCCGGGCAGACGTTCGTACAGCGTCCGCACTCGACACAGGCATACAAATCGACGAGTTGTTTTTGGTTGAAGTCTTCGATTTTATTGACCCCGAAGACGACTTCTTCGTCCGACTCCTCGGCTTCTTCCATCGCCGAGAAATCGACCGGAGCGAGACGACCGACCTGGTGCGTCCGTCCGAGCCAGACGTTGAGCGTCCCGGCGATCAAGTGGGCGTGCTTGCCTTGCGGGATATAAATCATGAAGCTGAGCAAGAACAAGAGATGAAGCCACCAGAAGACGACGAACAAGGCGAAGGCGACCCCTCCCGGTACCCAAGCAAACGCCGAACCGATGAGCGTCGCGACCGGTTCACCCCACATCGGAAGTTCTTCCTTATAGACGAGGTAGAACCCGTTCCCGAACAAGACCGATACCATCAGCCCACCGATGAAGATGAGGGCGAGGCCGGCCAAGAAGTTTCGTTTCAAGCGCACGAGCTTCTCGATGTAACGGCGGTAGAATCCCCAAACGACCGCGACAAGAATCATGAGCATGACGATTTCTTGCATGAACGTGAAAATCGGATAGAGCGGACCGAGCGGGATATGCGGGAAACGCGTCCCGACAGCAAGCCCTTTCCAGATGAAGTCGATGGCCCCGAACTGGACGAGGATGAACCCATAGAACATCATGACGTGAATGATGCCGCTCTTCTTGTCTTTTAACAATTTCTTTTGGCCGAACACATTGATCATGACCTGTTCGAGCCGTTCCTTATTCGTTTGGCTCCACTCTGCCTGCTTCCCGAGCTTGATGAACGTATAGCGCTGATAGACCAGCGAGGCGAACAAATACAGTCCATAGCCGAGGACGAGCAAGAATAGAATCCAGTTGACGATTAAAAATGTAGACATCCCCAAAACTCCCCCTTATGAAAACGGATTCAATCTTGAATTCAGTATATCAAACAATGAATGAACAGTCATTCATTTTTATCGAAGGGGTCAAAAATTGAGCACATGCTTCAAGAATAAGAGGATGCCGCCATACCCGACGACCGCGAGGACGAACGTCCGGAAGTGAAGGTTGCGGTCGGCTGGAAGTTCGAACTTGACGATATTCAGAATCATCGCCCCGGCGACGAACGCGAACAAGATGGCCTCGACGTGCGAGGCGAGATCGATGAAACGGGAGAAGAAACCGCCGATGAGGATGCCGCCGCTCAACAAATAACGTCCTTGCCGAAGGTAGCGTTCCCCGTAATGGCGATACAAGTCGTGACCGACGGCGAGGAAGTGGACGCCGAGCGCCGTCGCGTAGAAGCTGCGGGCGACGAACGTGACGGATGATGCCGTAACGACGTAAGCCGAGAACGACATATATGCCGTCAACAGCGTCACTTGGAGCCAATACGACACGTTCTGATCAATCGTCTCGTCTTTGAAGTGTGGCGTTCGAACGACACGCATCGTCCCGTAAAAGACGGTGAAGCCGAGCAGGCTGATGACATAAATCTCCGACGGCAAGGCCAGGTCGAGCCATTCGACCCGGAGCGTGTCTTGCCGCTTATTCAAAGACGGCAAGAGATACATGAAAAAGTACGTGATGGCGATCCCGCTCGAAAACGAGAACCATTTTTGAGACGGTACCCGGTCTCGTGGAAACAGATAGATTCCCCAAAAATTGATCAGTGCTAAATAGACCACGATCCAATTCGCCATCTCACGTCATCCTTTCAGTTCAATCCAAAACCGCTCGACGATTTTCCCGCCTTCCGCTGTGAACGGTGTGTCCGGTATTCCTCCGTTATTCAAGATGACTTGGCGTGACGCCACGTTCGTCCGGTCACACGTAATCAACGCCCGCTCAATCCCGAGTTCTTTCGCTTTCTCGAGCGCGAGCTCGAGCTGTTTCGTTGCCAGACCGCGTCCACGTGCGCTCGGCTTGATGCCGTAACCGATGTGGCCCCCAAAGTTGAGGAGGTTGTCATTCAATTCGTGGCGGATATTCGCCGCCCCGAGCAACTCGTCCCCGTCCGTCAGCCAATACGTCGTGCTCGGCACCCAACTGAGGTTGTTCACCCGTATCTCTTTATCACGAATCTGTTTGACGTACGACGCAAAGTCAGACGCGTCGCGGTCGACCGCGTTCGGGACGATCGTCTCTTCCCGCTCCCGCCACTCCTTTAAAAATTCGAGTACTTGCGCTTGTTGCGCCATCGTTGTTTTGACGAGCTGTAGCATCTGACGTCCCCCTAATTGATTGGTCTCTCTTCATCATAACGAAGCCGATTCACGTTGAAAACAGACGTTCCTGTGACGAGATGTCGCCTTTTTCATAGAATCATCTAGCAAAAAACCCGCAATCGATTGCGGGTCAGTCTTCTAATCCTAGTCGTTTTGGCATCTGTGGGGCGAGCGTACGGGCCTCGTCTAAACGGCCAGCCTCGACGAGCGTGTGGAACCGTAAAAATTCCTCATGTGTCGCGTCACCGATGGCCGCCAAATAATCGATATAGCGTTCGTACGCCGACTTGTCTTCCGGCCGCGCCTCGATCAACGCGACGTAAAGCCGGACCGTATCTTCTCCATAAAGAAGCGGGAACTCATCGTTCAACTGGAGCAACTTGTCGACCGAGTCCATATCGACACCGGTCTCGTTGTCATAGTGCCCGACGACCTGCTCAGCATGGTCCTCGAGGCGGCCACGCCACTCTTCATACTCGTCCTCGTTCGTCTCGAGCATCTCGAACCAATCCTCGTTCAACATCTCTTCAATCTTTTTCACGCGTTCTGCAAAATTCATGCGAACTCTCCTCCTTCAAACGTCCATGTGACGTCGACGTCATAATTTCCCGCCATGTCTTCGTTCATCGATAACTCGTAGACGAAGCGGCAACGGCCGTCCGCGACATCGAGTCGCTCTGTCGTCGTCGCCATCGTCATCGACATATATAGGTTTTTATATAGGCTTTGCGTCAAACGTCCTTCGATAAAGGAATGATTCATCTCGATCGGTCCTTTACAGATGAGCGCGAGCCGGCCTGTCGTATATTTGATTGTCGTCGGAACGACACCGTCTTCCCGTTCTTGATCGAACGTCAAGATGAAGCCGGTCTTCAATTCATAATAGAGCCCCTCGGCTTGCAGCTCGATCGGTTCCGCGATCTCACTGATCGTCGTCTTTTGGCGCACACGTACGCGTTTCGGTTCAATTGCCATGATGATTCCCCTTTCCGCTGTCCCATCGTACCATATCTCGCGAACGGTCCGGAATCGGTAACTTTTTCTTTCCCGGTTCGCACGCGCTTCACACGTCGGGCCCGATCAATTTTATATTATGTGCGTGCAAGAAGTCCGCTTCAAGCAAAAGACCGCGGATGTGATCATCCGCGGCCGTTCGTTCCGTTAAAACTTCAGCCAATTCCCTTCCGAAATCACGTCTACACGCCCGTCGACGACTCGAATCGCCGTCTCGTCATCGATGGCGTAGCTCGGCCCAGCCAACATGCCTGCCCATTCGGTCGCATGCTCGGACGTGTTCTCCGGCAACATCTCATGATCGAGGTGAGGGAAAATCGAAAAATCGACGTAGCCTAGCGTCTCATCGCTTTGCACGCCTGGCGCCTGCCAACCGACAAACGCCTCCCCGATTCTCGGGGTCATAACCATGCTGCCGGCACTCAAACCGACATAGACGCCATTCCAATCCGGTAACAGCTGCGAGACACCGGACTGCTTCATCCAATAATGCAAGAACAGTGGGTCGCCTCCGTTGACCAACAACACATCCGCCTCGTCGAACGCCGGTCTCCAAACCGTTTCATCAAGACTTGGGAGGGCACTCAATTCGAGGACCCCGACCGACTTCCACCCTAACTCACACATCGGCGTCGAGAAATCACCGTTGAAAAAGTTCCACGCGTGATTCGTCCCACCCGGCAACGCGTAAATCGCGGTCGGGATGCACAGGGCGGTACACTCCTCAATCGGTTTCCCTAACAACTCGAGTAACGTTTGTTTAATCCGGTCATTTTTAATCCCGGCCGATGTCAGTAACAGTCTCATTCCAACCCCTCCTCGTCTTGTCTATATATGAATTCGTGCTCTCTCGTCATTTCCCTGTACGCAAAAAAAAAGACAGGGAATGTCCCTGTCTTCGATTAACTCATTTTATAGACGCGCCCCTCGAACGGCTTCAAGTGGACGAGTGTCGTCTCATCATGCGGCTCGAGCGGCATATTTTGCAAGACGACGTCTTCCGAGCGAAGCGTGAGCTCCGTCGCAAAGATGGCTTCTTTGCCCGTCAAGTTCGTCATGACGAGGTATTGCGAGTCACCGAGCGTGCGCGTGTACGCGTAAATCTCCGGGTGTTCCGGCAAGACGATGTCATACGTCCCGTAAACAAACGTCTCGTCTTGCTTGCGAAGACGAATCATCTCTTTATAGAAATTGAGAATCGAGTCGTCGTCTTCGAGCTGGGCGTCGACGTTGATGTCCGTGTAGTTCGGGTTGATGCCGAACCAAGGCGTCTCGGCGAACGTGAAGCCCGCGTTCGGGGCATCGCTCCACTGCATCGGTGTGCGCGTGTTATCACGTGACGAGTTCCACGTGATGTCCATCATCTCCTCATGGCTCTTGCCATGTTCGAGACCGATGTAATAGCGGTTTCGTGTCGCGATATCATCGTACTGGTCGATCGAGTCGAACTTCACGTTCGTCATGCCGATCTCTTGGCCTTGATAGATGAACGGCGTCCCTTGCATGAGGAAATACATCATCGCAATCGATTTCGCGCTCTCTTTCCAATAGCGCTCGTCATCACCCCATGACGACACGGTCCGTGTCTGATCGTGGTTCTCGACATAGAGGGCGTTCCAGCCGTCTTCTTCGAGACCTTTTTGCCATTTCGTCAGGACGTTCTTCAAATGGACGACGTCGAGCTTCGACTCGGCGTCTTCGCGCCAAAGACCCATGTGTTCGAATTGGAACACCATGTTCATCTTGCCTTCCTTCTCGCCGACCCAAAGGTGAGCGTCGTCAGGCGACACGCCGTTCGCTTCCCCGACCGTCATGATGTCGTGCTTGTTGAACGTCTCGTCGCGAAGCTCTTCCAAATAACCGTGAATCCCATCGACGTTCATGTGCATCTCGAACGATGGCACGAAGTCGAGGCCTTCTGGGTTCGGCAAATCGCCGAACGATGGATGTTTGCGGATGTGGCTGATTGCATCGACACGGAAGCCGTCGATGCCTTTGTCGAGCCACCAGTTGATCATGTTATAGATCGTCTGGCGCATCTCGGCGTTCTCCCAGTTCAGGTCCGGTTGTTTCTTCGAGAAGACGTGCAAGAAATATTGCTCCGTCGTCTCATCGAACTCCCAGGCCGACCCGCCAAAGATTGACTCCCAGTTGTTCGGTTTCGAGCCGTCGGGTTTGCCGTCACGCCAAATGTACCAGTCACGCTTCGGATTGTCTTTCGAGCTCTTCGATTCGATGAACCATGGGTGCTCGTCCGACGTATGGTTGACGACGAGGTCGAGCAACAACTTCATGCCGCGTGCATGGACTTCCGTCAACAGTCGATCGAAATCTTCCATCGATCCGAACTCGTCCATGATGTCCTGATAGTCGCTAATGTCATAGCCGTTGTCATCATTCGGCGACTTATACATCGGACAAATCCAGATGACGTCGACGCCGAGGTCTTTCAAATAGTCGAGCTTATCGATGATGCCTTGGATGTCGCCGATTCCATCGCCGTTCGCATCGTAGAAGCTGCGCGGGTAGATTTGATAAGCGACGGCTTCTTTCCACCAGTTTCGTTTCAGTGTTTTCGTTTGTGTGTGTTGGTCACGTTGTAAAAGTTGCATGTCTCAATGATACTCCCTTATCCCTAAACTCACTGCGCATCCTATATACTAATATCAGTGCTGTTCTCTCTATATCGCATTAGCGCAATCGTTTGCACGATGCACTACGTTTATCTTAACAAAAATTCGAAATCAATACAAAGAGTGTTTCAACAGCTTACTCACCGTGTACCCTACACGAATTTGAAATGAAATGAAAGTGAGGCGACTTATATGATTCGTTTGGCCACACAGGCCGATCTTTCGGCAATCGATCAACTAATTTTAAAGAAAGCCCAAGCTTTTCAGGCAGCCGGAAAAACGCAATGGGTGAAATATTTGGAACCGAGCCGGACCGATTTTGTGACTCATGACGTCACGAACGGGACCGTGTATGTATATGAAACAAATGGAACCATCACCGGGTCGGTCAGTTTGATTCCGCCGACGGCTTGGGATGAGAATTTATGGGACGATTCCCGGGGGGCCGTCTATTTACATCGGCTCGTCGTCGACGACCGAATGAAAGGCCAACAAATCGGCGAACAGCTGATGCGTCATGCACTCGCAGCAACGTCGGACCGGATTCGCCTCGACTGCGTCGCCACGAACTCTTTTTTGAACGCCTATTATCCCCGCTTCGGCTTCCGGTACATCGGCGAACGGGATGGTTTTTCTTTGTTTGAAAAAGAGGCTTGACCTTGACGCGACGTCAACGTGTACGCTGAATCCAAGGAGGTGAGGACATGTATACGATTCAACAGCTCGCCACGCTCGCTGGCACGACCACACGGACGCTACGGCACTATGATGCGGTCGGTCTGCTTGTTGCCGAGCGTGACGTCAACGGGTATCGCCGTTACTCGTCACAGGACGCCGAGCGGTTGCAGTCGATTCTGCTGTATCGTTCGCTCGACTTTCCACTCGAGACGATTCAGGCGTTGCTCGAAGCCGAACCGTTCGATCGGACCCGTGCCCTCAAGGAGCAGGTGACCGCGCTGCGCGCAAAGGCCGCCTATTTCGCGACACTCGCCGAGACGGCGGAATCGACGCTCACCTCACTGAGAGGAGGAATTTCAATGGAAGACAAATCGTTGTTCAACGGTCTGTCGTTTGACGAACTGAAAACCCACGAAGCGAAACACGAGCCCGAGGTCGTGGAACGTTGGGGCGAGAGCGAGGCGTACAAGACGTCACGTGCGCGCGCCGACAAGCGCTCGAAAGAAGACTGGGAAGCTCTCAGTCAACAGCAAGTCGATCTCGTCAAACCGCTGGTCGACTTGTTCACGGCCGGTGTCCCGGTCGAAGACCCACGTGTCCAAGCGGCCGTCCAGGCGAACCACATGTTCATCAACGACCAGTTTTATGACTGCTCGCTCGACATGTTCAGCGGACTCGGACAGATGTACGTCATGGATGAGCGTTTCACCGCATTCTATGACAAGTACGCCCCAGGACTTGCCGTCTACTATAATGACGCCATCCAACACTATTGCATCACCCAAAGCTAAACGGCCAAAGCATCACGCTTTGGCCGTTATTTCGCCGTTCGGCGGTCATAGACATCTTCCTTTAACAGCAACTCGATTTGCCGTCTCAGGAGGGGCAATACGGTCGTGAGCTGTAAATACGGGTACGTGGCAAAATTATCCGTCCCGCCGATATAGAGCACGGCCCGGTCGACCACGGACCAGCCCCGCTCGGTCCACTGTTCGATTCGTGCCTCACAGACGTCCGGTTTGGCCCGGAACGCCCAGTATGCCTCAATTTGCCCTTCGGCGATCGTCGGTTTGACTGTCAGCACCGGACAGTCGAATCGGGCGAGGACACTCGGGTCAATCGGTCCCGTTTCATGGGTGACGATCAGTTGTGGATCGAGACGATCGAGCCACATCGTCGTCTTCGCATCGTTTAATGAAGTGACCCGCAGGATGTGATGGAACGGAATCGGCTCGTCGTTCAACGGATAGCGACCTTTCAATTCTCGAATCCGGGCCCGGCTGGATACGCGCATGAGAGGCGACATCGACCGGACATAGGCGTGCGTCAGCCAATGGTTGAGCGATTCGGGTCGATGCTCGCTCGGACCATCTTCTCGAATCACATGGGTCACCCCTAGGTTGCGAATCGCCTGATAGACGTAGGCGGATGTGCGATGTTCCCCGATAAGTAACACGATGGGTCGACCCATGGCGTTTCCCTCCTTCCATTTTCCTAACACAACGCTCATCCGTGACGCTCCTGCGTCGAGACGACGACCGGACGGCACCGGTCAGCCACTTCTTCCATCGATAAACTTTCGAATTGGTATGTCTGGTGGAGCTTCTCATAATGAGCGACGATTTCGCTCAACATCGCCATATTTTCCGATAAGTGCTTCCCGAAGTTATGCGGGTGCCACCAGAGATGGAACACTTGTCCGGTCTTGGCCGCATGCGTCATGCTGCGCTTGATACGACGCAATTTGAGACGGTCGAGGAAGCGGAGCGGCGGCACGTACGGACGGAGGAAGCGGCTCGAAGGTACGTTATACGGAGAGGACTGGCGAATGGATTCCCATGAGACGGTGTGATGCCCGGTCAAGTTCACGTAGGCGTCCAACAGTCGAAGGGCCCGTCGGCCTAACCCCTCATCCCCTCTCGCATCGGCCCGATAAATGTAATGGGTCTCATTGCCGCGATAGACATCGATGCCGACCTCTTGAGCTGCCTTGAAATGCGCCGGACTCGATTGGTTACGTGGATAGACGATACTTTGAATCGGGACATCCCGCCGTGCCGCCACACGCTTCGCCGCCTCAAGGTCGGCCTTGAACGCCTCGATGGTCACACCTTCCTCGAGACAAGAGAGATGGCAATACGTATGAGTTCCAATCGTTTGGCCAGGGGTGGCGATGATTTGATCGACGAGTGACTTCCCGAAGTGATACGGATCGGTCGCCTCGTCCGCCCCAACGTGCTGCATCCAGTTGTACGAAGAATATTCGGGATGACGGTACGCCGGCTGAATCGTCGGCAAGTCTTTCAACAGTTCCGCTTTCGTCTCATAGAACAGGAAGCCGACGGTCGCCCACGTCACATGAATCTGATGCGCGGCGAACAATTCGAGCAGGCTTGGAACGACTTGCCGTACTCCAAGTAGATTCTCGCCATACGCCTCGATCGTCGTGCCGTCAAACGTGACCCAGTTCAATTCGAAATCTAACGAGATGACAAATGCTCCGTTCATCGCGATTCCTCCTCCATGTTCACTTCTTTCCATCACACGACTCACGAAGCTCCAACTCGGCGAGTGCCCGTTTCCAAGAGCCATACCGCCGCGATATTTTGGCAACACTCGGTCGTTTATGTTGTTTGGCCCATTTCTGATACGTGACGGCGTTGAATGGGACCACGACCCGGCTTGCTTCGAGTAACGATTGGACGATTTCTGCTTTTTCACGTTCTGGTTGGACGGTAAAATGGAGTTCTTCTAAACGCTCAACCGTTTTCACGGCCAGACTCCAAGACCCGAAGTGGGAAATAATATCACCTAGGGAAGGGGCGACTTGACCTTTGGCCCATTGTTGATAGTGGGTGCTCGTCAATCTCCCTTCCTGTTCAAGTGCGAGCCGAAGCGCTGCGATGAGTTCTTGTTGGGTATACTGTTTGCGGGATTCGACGAGCCCGGCCGCTTTTAACGCACCGGTCCATGACCCATAAAAATTGAGAACGTCGAGGAACGTCGGGACGTCTCGGTCTCGGCTCCAGAGCTGATATTGTTTGACAGTGAGGGTCGGAGTCAGAGATGCAGCGGCTCGAAGCGACTGGATAATCTCTGCTTCCCGGTTCATCGTTCGTCCTCCTCAGACACTTTGTTCGGTCACGATTGTACGTGTATCGAGTACCGTCTGGATGACTTGCTGTTGTTCTCCGAGCGTCAAATCAGATCCCGACGGAAGACAGATGCCGTTTTCGAAGAGTCGGCGACTGACGTCTTCTCCGTCGACCGACACGTATTCTGCATCGCGGTAAACGGGCTGTAAGTGCATCGGCTTCCAGACGGGACGCGATTCAATCCCGGCCGTGGCGAGCCGCTGCATCAATGTGTCACGATGCAATTCGGTTTGGTCCAATTGCATGGCCGTGAGCCAACGGTTGGCCCGTGAATATGGGACCTCTTGTTGATACGTCGTCCCAAGTTGCCGGAACATGCGCTCGTAGCGGGCGAAGACTCGACGTCTCGCTTGGACGCGCTGTTCAATCACTTCGAGCTGTCCCCGACCAATGCCGGCCGAGACATTGCTCAATCGATAGTTGTAACCGACTTGTTCATGCTCATAATGCGGCGCATCTTCCCGGGCTTGCGTGGCCAACTTGAGCGCTAACTGTTTCGTTTCCGCATTCGGCACCATGAGCATGCCGCCGCCTGAGGTCGTGATGATTTTGTTGCCGTTGAACGAATAGAAGCCGATGTCGCCAATCGTGCCCGTCATCTGCCCGTGCCATGTCGAACCTAGTGATTCGGCCGCATCTTCAATCAACGGGACACCATACTCGCGGCAAATATGGCGAATCTCACCTATTTTCGCGACGACGCCATAGAGATGCACGACGATGACTGCTTTTGGAAGTTTCCCTTTCGTCGCCGCTTGGACGAACGCTTTCCGGAGCGCGTCCGGCGACATGTTCCACGTCGTCGTTTCCGAATCGATAAAGACCGGGATCGCCCCGACATAACGGATCGGGTTGACCGATGCCACGAACGTGAGCGATTGACAGAAGACTGTGTCATTTGTCCCGACACCGAGGGTAAGTAGCGCTAAATGGAGGGCGGCCGTGCCTGAGCTTGTCGCCAAGGCGTGAGGATGATCCGCATATGCGGCCACTTCCGCTTCAAACGCATTGACGTTCGGGCCGAGCGGCGCGATCCAATTGCTCGCGAACGCCTCTTCGATATAAGCCATCTCACGTCCGGACATGTGCGGCTTCGATAATAAGATGTTCATTTGATGCCCTCCTTCATCATGTTTTTATACGAGATATGCCAGTCGACGACTTGCTCGAGCCCTTCAAACAGCGATGTACTCGGGCTAAAGCCAATCAAAGTATCGAGCGTCGGGATGTCCGACTGCCGGAGCACGGATGTGCGCATCGGCAACGACGTCTTGGCCGATTTGTTGAGGATGTGCCCAATATCGGACAGTAACGTTTGAACGATCACGTAGTCCGAGGCTGGAATTTGAAAGTAGCCGACGGGCGACAGCCCTGTTTGAATCAAACGCAATAGTCGAACGACCGACTCAACGACGTCATCGATATAGGAGACGTTGATGATATCCGTCGCATAATAACCGGAAAGACGGACGCCGCGGTCGACGGCGACAATCGCTTTGGACACGAGTGTCGAGGCGTCATCCCAAGGTCCGAAGACGTCTTCCGTGAATAAGTGGATGGCGGGATCTTCTTCGCTCACTTCCTTTACCGGGAGGTCGAACGTGATGAACGACTCGAGTGGGACTCGTGTCGTATGCAGCGCGATGTACCGCTTCATCAACTCGTATCGTTCGAGCGGGTCGTCGACGGTACGGGTCGAACATAGGATGATGTGGCGTGGTTCATGTCGCTTCAAGATGCTGCGCATGACCGTCTTGTTCGCGAGTGTCGTGCGAATCAACTGAAACTGCGGGTGCGTCAGGACGTAGAGACGTTGTTTGGCAATTCTCGTCTTGTGCCGCCCTTCATCGTCGATTCCGACGACGTCAAACCCTTCCTGTAACAGTCGACGTGCCAGATGGAATCCTTGAAAGCTGGCGACGCCGACGATGATCACTGTTTGATCGACCATCGTTCTCCCCTCCTCGCTCGTAGTGGCGTTCAGTTCCCATCGGCGAGACGTGATGCGGCGATATGAGGACGCATCCGTTTCACCCCGTGTGTGAACAGCCGTTCGACGTCTCGATCGAGGTCGTCGCTGTTGGCGATGAACAGCAACAGATACATCAACGCGTCACGGTCATCGCGGAACGTTTCAATCAAATGCAAGACAGAGGAGACGGTCTTGAACGACCGGGTCCGACCGACGAAGATTTTTGGGAAGACGTTCGCTTCCGGACCGAGCTCACTTTCGGCCAACAGTTCTTCATACAACTTCTCACCAGGACGAATCCCAGTGACCTCGATTCCAATCTGATCGGTCGTGAATCCGCTCAACTCGATCATCTTTTTCGCCAAATCGATGATTTTGACCGGGTCACCCATATCGAGCACGAACACTTCACCACCTCGCGCTAAGACGCTCGCTTGAATGACGAGGCGACTCGCTTCCGGAATGGTCATGAAGTAACGGGTCATCTCGGGATCGGTGACGGTGACCGGACCCCCGCGTAAAATTTGTTCTTTAAACAGCGGGACGACCGAGCCACGGCTGCCGAGGACGTTGCCGAAGCGGACGACCGCAAAAATCGTATCACTGACACGAGCTTTCTCTTGGACGACCATCTCGGCAATTCGTTTTGTCGAACCCATCACGTTCGTCGGATTGACCGCCTTGTCCGTCGAGATCATGATGAAGCGATTCACTTTGTGCCGGGCCGCGACGTCGACCATATGTTTCGTCCCGTAAATGTTGTTTTTGACGGCTTCGAGCGGATTGTCTTCCATGAGTGGAACGTGTTTGTGGGCGGCGGCGTGATAGACGATGTCCGGTTTATACATCCGGAACACTTCTTCAAGCCGGGCCTCATCCTGCACATCACCGATGACGGGATAAAGCACCGTGTCCGTCCCGAGTTCGCGCAGCTCGCGTTCAATCAAGTAAATACTGTTCTCGCCGTGACCGAGGAGAATCATTTCAGCCGGGGCAAATTTGATGAGCTGACGGCACAGTTCCGAACCGATGGATCCGCCGGCACCCGTGACGAGTACCGTCGCTCCTTCCACATGACTAGAAATTCCAGATATGTCCAACTGGACCGGTTCTCGGCCTAGCAAGTCTTCGATTTTCACTTCGCGGATTTCACTGATGGAGACCTTCCCGGTCGCGAGCTCCGAGATCATCGGTAACGCATGGGACTCAGCACCCGTCTTCTCAATCCGCTTGAGCAAGGCAAGTCGTCGCGCATAGGACAGGCTTGGGATGGCCAAAATCACGACTTCAATCCCGTGCTCTTGGATGATGCGCTCTAAATCGTCCGTTACCCCGAGCACTGGAACACCGTGCACGTAAAGCGACTGTAAGTGCGGGTTGTCATCGAGTAGACCGACGACGCAGAGGACGGTCGTCCGATGTTCTTTCAACTCACGGACGATCAACTGGCCCGAATCACCAGCCCCGATGATGAGCGCTTTTCGTCCGGGATGATTGGAGTGCGGTTTGAACACATCGAATACGTGGTTGCGGGCCAGGAATCGCGTGAACAAAATCAAGTTGAAGGCGAGCAACCCTTGGACAGCGATGATCATGCCGAGCCCTGCCCCGAAGTGGAACTGGTTGTAGGCGTACAACACCAAGTCACTGCTCAGTAAGGCGATAGCGACTTGTTTCATCTCATGGACCGAGGCGTAACGCCAGTCGATACGATGGATTTTTAACACCGTCCCGACGAGACTGAAGCTGATGATTTTGATACCGACCATCATCAACATTTCGCTCGATTCGAGCGCCGCGTACGACGTAATCGTCGAGAACAGCAATTCAAACGTCGCATAGAGCACAAATGAGACGATCAAGATGTCAAGACATAAGAACAGCAAATTCCGTTGATTCTTCCGATACACGTTCACAAGTGTTGCCATGGTAGTTCGCACCTCCAAGAGTCTGAGTTGTTCGTTCGTGGTGTGGGTTGGAATGCGCAAAAGATGCGTCGATGCTAGTAAACTACCCGACTCTTCTCGACAAATTTAAAGATAAAACAAGCTTTTTCTCATGAACGACACAGATGGCAACAAAGGAGTTCACGAAATTATTATCATGATTTCTTTCACATAATGAATAATTGTCGGACAAACGGGAAATGGGAATATACATAACCCGAATTGGGTATCGTTTACATTATCTTGAATTTCGTCTAAAACATCATGTAAGGAGGGAAACATCGATCGCACGCATTCTTTTTGACTAGCTCGTTGACTCTTCAACCAATACAAGCTGTTCATTCACACCAAGAGACCTTCCGAGACGCTCGCTGCGTCTCCCTCCAAAGGAGAGACACCAAGATGAAAAAATGGACACGCCCTCAAATCGTACAAGCGTTGCAGTTAGCTGCTCAAGAACATGCCGAGCTCGATTCGAAACGGTACAGCGTTTGGTCGCAAACCAAAAACGTACCGTCCCTTTCCACCGTTATCCACCAGTTCGGGTCTTGGCGCGAAGCACTCGTCGCCGCCCAAATTCAAATGTCGTTCCATTACTATTCAGATGAGGATATCCTTCAGGCATTGAATCAAGCCGCTGAGGAACTTTCGCTCTTCACGAGCCAAACGTATCGGGAGTGGTCGAAAGTGACACGTTCCCCGTCGCTGACGTTAATCAGCAGCCGGTTCGGCTCTTGGTCGAACGCGCTCCGGGAAGCCAAACTTCAGACGACCGCGGCGAAAAACAATGAAGAACGGATTATCCAAGCGTTGATTGAAGCGTCCGAGGAACTCGAACGTCTCACATCTCAGCATTACGCCATCTGGGCCCAAGAGCGCGGCTATCCGACGGTCGCGACCATCGCCCGGAAGTACGGGTCATGGAGCTACGCCTTGTTCGTCCTCGATATCGCCCCACCGAAGCGGAAATGGGATGAAGAAGATGTCATCGAGGCGCTTCGGGTCGCTAGACAAGAGTTGTCTCACTTCAGCATCCTCCATTATCGGAAATGGGCCGAAGGACGAAACGTGCCGAGCACATCGACCATCAACGCCTTATTCGGCAGTTGGACGGCGGCGTTAAAATGTATGGAAGAACAAAAAGTGAATCAATAAAAACAGGCCCGGTCTCAACTCGTGAGAACGGGCCTGTTTTCAGGTGACGATTGAAATGAATAGCGGGATGCCGACGAGCAGATTGAACGGGAACGTGACGGCGAGGGCGAGCGTCAAATAAAACGACGGTTCCGCTTCGGGCACCGACGCCTGAAGCATGGCCGGGGCGGCGATATATGACCCGCTCGCGGCGAGCGTCATGAAGAGAATCGTCCCCCCGTCCGACAGTCCGGCCATCCCGGCCGCGATGTAACCGATGACGGCCCCGACGAGCGGAAACGTCATGCCGATGACTAAAAACTTGAGGCCATAGGACGGCACCGCCTTCAACTGATGACCGACCTTGACGCCTAGGCTGAGCAGGAACAAGAGCAAGACGCCCGGGAACAAGTCGATGAAAAACGGTTCGAGCGCTGATGTATCCGGTGTGACGATTCCGACGACGAGACCGGCCAACAACAGCAGGATGCTCTTCGAGAGCAGACTGTCGCGGATGACCGTGAACGATTGAGTCGGGGCCGCCGTGATCCCGAGGACCCGGCTCTGATTGTATAGCAACAGCGCGACGACAAGACCCGGAATCTCGAGCACGACGACGAGCGTCGTCATGAACGGTTCATAGACGATACCGAGACGTTCGAGTTGGGCCGTCGCGGCGACGTACGTCACGAGCGATACCGAGCCGAACGTGGCCGCCATGGCAATCCGTTCCGGGAACGTGAATTTGAGTAGCGCGCCGAACCCGAAAGCGACGAGCGGCAAGATGATGCCGACGACGAGCGTCACTGCTAGCGGGAGCGCCAACTCGTCCATCGACACCGAGGCGAGCCCGATTCCCCCTTTCAACCCGATGGCGAGCAGTAAATACAAGTTGAGCGTGATGCTGAGCGACTCCGGGATTCGTAAATTTGATTTGCCTAGAGCAGCGATCACACCGGTCACGAATAGGAGCACCGGGGCGCTCGTCAATAAAAACGTCAATAGTTCCATACATTTCCTCCTAGACGACAAAAGCGCACACCAAAGAAAGGTGTGCGCTGCATGCCGACGGCTCGAACATGTTCGCTCCGTCTAGCCGACAACTGTCGGATGTGTAGTTGTTCAGCTCCGGGTCAGGACGAAGGGGATGTCTCGCGGACACCACCCATCCTGAACCGTCTCTGCTTCTAGTGTAAAAACGTCGTCACGGCTTGTCAATCCCGTTCTCCCACGGTGCATCGAGTCGAAAGACGATGAGGCGTTCCCCTGTCTTCGTGCTGATGTCCGTATGGAGCGAGACGAGTCGCCGCCCGAGTACGTCGTGCACGATGGCCTCGAGCTGAGGCCGACCGGATTCGACGAGGTTGTTGCGGTACTTCTTCAATTGCTCGCGTCCGGCCGATTTGGCGGCCAGTTCGTACTCGGCCGGGGTCAAGACGCCTTGGAGCGTCACGATCGCCAGGTCGCGGAGCAAATCTGCTTTACACGTCAAGGAACCGCGTCCGAGATACTCTTTCTCCCATTGGGTGATGCGAGCACTCAGCTCCATCTCGAGCTGACCTTTTTTCGGCATCGTTACTTCACGAACCCGATCATCATCTCGCGAAGAATCTTCGCGGCGGCGATGGCCGTCATGTCCGACTGATCGTACGCCGGTGACACTTCGACGAGGTCGGCCCCGATGACGTCGACGTCAGCGTTCGCGATGGCGTGGACCGCTTCAAGCAATTCTTTCGTCGTGATGCCACCGATCTCTTGCGTTCCCGTTCCCGGTGCAGAAGATGGGTCGAGGACGTCGATATCGATCGTGACGTACACTTTCTTCCCGGCGAGCGTCGGCAACACACGTTTGAGCGGTTCGATCACTTCATATTTATACATGTTATAGCCGACTTCTTTGACCCAGTCGAACTCTTCTTTCATCCCAGAACGAATTCCGAACGAGTAGCAGTTCGATGGCCCAATCAAGTTGGCCGCTTTTTTGAGTGGTGTCGAGTGCGACAACGGCTCGCCTTCGTATTCGTCACGGAGGTCCGTGTGCGCATCGAAGTGAAGAATGACGAAATCGTCGCCGTATTGATCATGCATCGCCTTGATGACCGGCCAAGTGACGAGGTGTTCCCCACCCATACCTAGTGGGAACTTGCCTGCTTGAATGACGTCCTTGACGAACGACTCGATCATGTCGAGCGACTTCTGAGCATTCCCGAACGGAAGCGGGATGTCACCAGCGTCATAGACGGCGGCTTCACTCAAATCTCCGTCCAAATACGGGCTGTACTCTTCAAGCCCGATTGAGACTTCACGGATTCGGTTCGGACCGAAACGTGATCCTGGACGGAAACTGACCGTCCAGTCCATCGGCATCCCGTAAAGGACCGTCTTCGCGTCTGCGACTTCTGGCAGGCTCGCGATAAACACTTTGCCTGAATAGGCTTCATCGAAACGTTTAATCATTTCGTCAAGTCCTCCACGAATTTAGGAAGGACGAATGCTGCATTGTGAAGCTTCGGCGTGTAGTACTTCGTCTCGATGTCGTGGAAACGCTCCGGAGCCACTGCTTCCGGGTCATACTGCTTCGAACCGATTGTGAATGTCCACATGCCGCTTGGGTACGTCGGTACGTTCGCTGTGTAGAGCTTCGTGATCGGGAAGATTTCTTTCACGTCACGTTGGACTGTCTGGATGAGCTCTGGCGTGAACCATGGGTTGTCCGTCTGCGCGACGAAGATTCCATCGGCTTTGAGCGCTCTCGAGATTCCGGCGTAGAATCCTTTCGTGAACAAGTTGGCCGCTGGGCCGACTGGTTCTGTCGAGTCGACCATGATGACGTCGTACTCGTTCTCAGACTCGGCGATATGCATGAAGCCGTCGCCGACGATGACTTCAACGCGTGGGTTGTCGAGTTCGCCTGCGATATTTGGTAAGTATTTCTTCGAATATTCAATGACTTTCCCGTCGATGTCGACGAGAACTGCTTTTTCGACTGATGGGTGTTTCATAATCTCACGGATGACGCCGCCGTCTCCACCGCCGACTACGAGCACATGCTTCGGATTCGGGTGCGTGAAGAGTGGGACGTGAGCCACCATCTCGTGATAGACGAATTCGTCCTTATCCGTCGTCATGACCATTCCGTCAAGTAACAACATTGTTCCGAACTCGTCCGTTTCGACCATTTCTAGTCGTTGAAACTCCGTTTGTTCGCTCTCATAAACGTGGTTTACACGGAACGTGATTCCGTAATCTTCTGTCTGGTGCTCCGTAAACCATAATTTTAATTTTTGGTCCATCGATAGAACCCCTTTCTGATTAAAAAGTTGTTCGTATGCGAGTGGCGTTTTGAGGCGCTTCTTATTCATACGATAGGAAGTATACAAAAACTACCCGCAATTTGCACGATTTTTTTATTTATTTGTCCTGCCATGTGAGTTTTATGTGAGTTTTATCCGATAAAGTATAGAGAGAGTACTTTAATCATTCGAAAGGAGGGATCTTATGTGGTCTCCGTGTACTGCCTGCTCTACGAACATCCCATTTTTTGAACGAGGCCTTGTCGTCGTCAACGACACTTTCCATCCGTATGAATCGTTAGATGAATTAACCGCACACCTTTCCACCGTCGAGGAGGACGTCTATTGCGTCGATCAAGTGACGAAACGGCAAACCGCAATCATCTCGGCCAGCAATCTGCTCGAACAGATTGCCAACCGCGATACGATCGAACTCATTCAACACGGTGAATTCGAGAGCCATCTGCAACCAATCGTCCATCTCGATACCGGTGAACGATTCGGTTACGAAGCGTTACTCCGCAGTCGCAATAACGTCTCTCCCGGAGAACTGTTCCGCGCGGCCAACCGTTTCGGCCTGCATTCCAAGCTTGACCAGCGCGCTCGCGCCGAGGCCATTAAAGCGACCTATCATGCCGTCGCCCCGCACGAAAAGACGTTCATCAACTTCTTGCCGTCGACGATTTATAACCCGGACTATTGTCTGCAACACACGTTCGAGATTATCGATCAATACGGGCTCAGTCCCGACCGTTTCATCTTTGAAGTCGTCGAGACGGAAAAAGTACAAGACGTGGCCCACTTGCAGCACGTGTTCTCTACATATAAGAAGCGCGGCATGAAAGTCGCCCTCGACGATGTCGGGGCCGGTTTCTCGACGCTCGATATGTTGAGACGCCTCAAACCGGACTATGTCAAAATCGATCGGTCGTACATCTCGTTTTGCGATCAAGATGCCGAAAAACGGACATTCTTGAAAAATGTACGTCAATTGACCAAATCGATGGACATCACGATTCTGGCTGAAGGCATCGAACGCGCCGAAGAAGTCGATGTCTGTCGTGAACTCGGATTCGACCTCGCCCAAGGCTATTACTTTGGCAAACCGTCCCCGTATTCGCTTTGACGCAATGAAGGCCTAGAGCATACGCTCTAGGCCGTTTTTTTAATCTTCTTCTTCATCCATATCTTCTTGCATTTCCGTATCTTCATTGTTCATCGGTTCTTCGTCTGCTCCCCCGCAAGCCCCGAGAATGATGCCTGTCGCCAAGAGCGACGCGGCCAATGCACCTTTCTTCTTCATCGCTAACACCCCTTTTACGTTGTGTCGTACAGTTACGATAATTCCCTTCGCCCATATCGTGAAACGTAATTTTAGATTAACAATGTGTAAACGGTGGAATGAATTCAGTGATGACAACTGAACAGAAAGAAGGTGTACGTGTTGAAACGACGCGTCTGGCAACTCCTCACCATGATTGTACTCGGCCTCTTCCTTCTCCTCGCCCTCTATTCTGTGGACGGATTGATCCCATTCCTGATTGGTCTTGCGATCGTGGCGCCGCTCCTCGTCGGCTGGCATATTTTATTCGACCAGGTCCAACCGCAGGCCAAGCTTGCTTGGCTACTCGCCGTCCTGTTCATCCCGTTCCTCGGCGCCCTCGCCTGGGTACTATTCGGACGGACACCGCGACGCCACCGTCGGATCAAACGGACCTCGACCGAGATTCGCATGTTCCGCCAAGCGATTGAAGAGGAGCGCGTCGAGACGTCCAACGACGTATCCGATCGTTATCCGCTCACGCGCACGCTCGAAAAACTCGGGGCGACCGGCGCGGATGGCCACACGTCGACGAAACTACTCGTCAATGGCGAGCAAAAATTCGATGCAGTGATTAAAGATATCGAGCAAGCGACCCACCATATCCACGTCCAGTATTATCTGTTCCGGACTGACGAGATTTCGATGAAAATTCGCGACGCCCTGATTAAGCGCTCCAACGAGAACGTCACCGTCCGCTTCTTATATGACGGGCTCGGCAGTCAGGAAATCAATGAAGACTTCATCGAACCGCTCCGCGAGTCGCGTGTCCACGTCCAAGCATTCGACCCGGTCGTCCATCCGCTCCTCGTGTTTAACGCCAACTTCCGTAACCATCAGAAGTTGATCGTCATCGACGGACGGATCGCTTATACGGGTGGCCTGAACGTAGGTGATGAATATCTAGGTAACAATAAAAAACTTGGCTTTTGGCGCGATACGCACCTGCGCCTCGAAGGGCCGCTCGTCCGCGAACTGCAGCGCCTGTTCGTCGAGAATTGGCTATATGCCGGCCATGAGGACGACAAAGAGACGTGGGACTTATTTGCCGACAGCAAACACTTACCGGAATACTTTATCGATGAGCCACAACAAGAAAACGGGGCGACGCAACTGCTCGTCACATCTCCTGGGAAAGACGTGACGATTCGAGACGGGCTCATGGCTCTGTTGATGCAGGCGAAGGAATCGATTTGGATGACGACCCCTTACTTGATTCCGCCTCCCGAAATGCTCGCGCTGTTAGAAGTCGCCGGCAAGCGCGGCATCGACGTCCGAATCGTCGTCCCCGGAAAAGGAGACGAATGGTTCAGTTTCCATGCGACCGAGTATTATTTTGAGCAATTGCTCAAACGGAACATCCGGATTTATAAATACAATCGTCATTTTATCCACGCAAAAACCGTCCTCATCGATGGCAAGATTGCGCTCGTCGGGACGGCTAACTTTGATTTTCGGAGCATGTATTTGAACCATGAGATGACTATCGCCCAGTTCGAGACGTCATCCATTCAAGAGTTGCACGAAGCGTTCTTGAACGACTTCGATGAATCGATTCTCGTCGACTGGTCGATGATGCGTAAGAAATCGAACGGCAAACGCTTCGTCGAAGCGTTCTGTCATATTCTCTCGCCGCTCCTCTGAGACAAACGCCACACGACGTATAAAACGGCGAGCACGGCGACGAGTACGAGTTGCCATCCGCTCGCCACGGTCAGGACGGCCGTGAAAGCGAGCGCCTCCATCAAGAGCGCCGGGACCTTCCCCACCGTGCTTGCCAAGGCGAACGACGGGAGCGACATCCGGCTGAAGGCGGCCGACAGTGTGACGAGACCGGACGGCACGAACGGTAGCAGCCGGAGGCTGAGGACGAGGAACCACGCCTCGACGCCTTCCGCCTCACGGAGACGCCTCAGCCGCTTCCCGTCCGGTGACGTGTAGCGATGGAGCGCCCGGCGATACAAGATGAAGCTGAGTACGGCACCGAATGCCTCACCGACGATAGAGACGGCGACACCCGGTCCGAAGCCTAGAATCTGGACGTTCAGCGCCGTTAAAAACGCGCTCGGTAACACACCGGCGATGGCTATGATGCTGTTTAAAATGATGCTGACCACGATAAACAGCGGGATCGGCAGAACTTCCCATTCCATTCGTTAAACCCTCACTTCATTTGAAAAGGCTGGCCCGGTATGAACCGGGTCAGCCTTTAGGTTATTTTGCGTCCACTTCATCCCACGAGTCTTCATCGACAGCAGGAAGATGCTTCTCTTCGAGTTTCGAGACGACGACCGCACACGCGGCGTCACCTGTAATATTGACCGACGTCCGGAGCATATCGAGGACACGATCGACACCGATGATCAGGGCGATCCCTTCGACCGGTAAGTTGACCGACTGCAAGACGAGCGCGAGCATGACAAGTCCGACACCTGGTACGCCCGCCGTCCCGATTGAGGCGAGTACGGCGGTGATGACGACCGTCACGAGTTCAGCCATCGTCAAATCGGTAGCAAACACTTGCGCAATAAAGATTGTCGCGACCCCTTGCATGATGGCCGTCCCGTCCATGTTGACCGTCGCACCAAGCGGTTGGACGAATGACGAAATCGAGCGCGGAACGCCGAGTTTCTTTTGAGCCACTTCCATCGACACCGGTAACGTCGCGTTCGACGACGATGTCGAGAATGCGAATGTCATCGCCTCGTAGAAGTTTTTAAAGAAGAAAATCGGATTCATTTTCCCGAGGAGGGCGACTGCGCCACCGTACACAACGACCGAGTGCAAGACTAACGTGAAGACGACCGCAAACATGTACCATGCCATCGCTTGAACGGCTGCAAAGCCGATGCCACCGATAGCCGAAGCGATCAAGGCGAATGCACCATACGGCGCGAGCTTCATGACCAAGTGAATCAAATACATCATGACTTGGTCGCCTTGTTTTACAAAGCGTCGCCAAGTTTTCGCTTTATCACCGAGTGCAATCAAGGCAAATCCGATAAATGCCGCGAAGACGATGATTTGAAGCATGTTGCCTTCTGCGAGCGCTTGAATCGGGTTTGTCGGAATCATGTTGACTAACGTCTGCACGATGTTTGATGACTCTTCCGAACCTGATGCATCGAACTCAAGACCTGTCGTCGGGAAATCGCCACGTTCTCCAGGTTTTACAATCGAGGCCACACCAAGTGCCAACACGATGGCGATTGCTGTTGTCGTTAAGAAGAACAAAATCGACTTCGTACCGACGCGTCCAAGTTCTTTCGGATCCCCGAGACCCATGACGCCAAGAATGATCGAGAAGAAGACGATCGGGACGACTAGCATTTTAATCAAGTTTAAAAATACGGTTCCGACCGGCGATAGAAGATACGTGTTCGTCACATCGTAAATGTTGCCTGGCAATCCAGCCAATCCTAAACCAACGGCCACCCCCAACAGGAGGCCAATCATAATTTTCTTAGTTTCACTCATCGTGTCACCCTTTCTCTTTTACACAGTGTGTTTAGTATAGCATAATGCTGAATATTCATACAATTACGCCAATGTCACAATTCTGTAACATGTTGGCGATAATGAGTACGTCTCAAACGAAAACAAAAAAGATTGGAGACCAGGACGGTCCAATCTTTTCACTCGGCTTGAAGACGCGCGAGTTCGGTCTGAAGTTCGGTCGAATGCTCCCAAATTTCCGGACGATGTGCTTGTAGGAACATCGCGAGCACGTTCCGTGACGGTTCGTCCATCATCTCGATGAGAATCCGGCCTTTCAGAGATTTATCCATTTGGTTGACGTGATACGGCAATAACTTGTAACCACGGCGCGCCTCGAGGTCAATCGACATGTCACAAGCCGCGACACCCCCGTAATAGAACCCTTCCGGCTTCCGCCCGACCGTCACCCAGACGATCCAGTACGGTTTACCATTCGGCACCGCTTCTGGATCCGTCAAAAATTTGATGCGTTTCTCGATCGCCGATTTGGCATGCATGGCCCCCATATCGATGACCGCGGTCCCCGCCTCGACATCGATGATGACGGGAGACATATTGTTCAAACTGAGCGAACCGACCCCAAAACCGCCGTGGCCATCGGTCGAATCGTCAGCGACGATGTTAAAATTAATCTCTTTCATGGCATTCCCTCCCTCTCTACTGTACACAAAGACGAGGGAATGTGGCAATCCGGAACGTCAACACCACTCGATTCGAAACTTCGTGCCCGGTCCGATCGATTGGATGAGCGGCCGGTCTGCCTCGATGACGCGCCCAAGGACGTTGATCCGATCGTCTGCCACCAAATCGCGTTTTGTGATTTGCAGCTCACCGGCATAGCGCCCGTACTTCGCATTATCGACCGTGATCGTTCCGAGCGGACGCGGTCTTGCTGCCATCGGCTCGAACAAGCGGTCCCCCGGACGTCCATAGCCCCTCGATTCGACCGAACGGACGACGTCACGTGCCGGGTCCATCCGGTTCGTCTGGACGCGATAGAAGGCGGCCTCAATCGTCGTCTCCGCTTCGGCCCGAAGAACGAGCATTTTGTCGGCGTGTGAGGCGAACTGTTCAATCGTCTCATCGGTGAGTCCCGGGTCGCCGATTAAGATGCGATCGACTGAATCCATGAGGTCCATGTAGCAGGCGAACGTCGACAACAGGCGATGGTCCTCGAGCGTCGGCAGCCGTTCGAACAGCGGTCCTCGGAGTGTCCCGTCACCAGGGATGAACGCCTGGACGCTCAACCCTTGCCGCTTCAGCCAATCGTTCTTGGCATCGAACCAGTTACGATCGAGCCCCGTCTCCGGGCGCGGATAGAAGTTGTGCCACGCCTCGACGTTGTCCGTCACGAGGCCGTGTTGCTTCATCTCTATGAGTTCCGCTTCAGACAGCGTGCTCGCGTTCAAGGCGACCGTCATTCGGGTCGACAAGTCGGCGACTTGTTTCGGCGTCACGCCGTAATCGACGCGCAGCCCCGTCACGCCCCAATCGAGAAGTGTATGGGCATCGTCCCACGTCTTGCCGAGCGCGGCGAGCGACGTCGGTGCGATATCCGCAAACAGTTCCATGTCGAGTTCTCGTGCGAGCGTCCCGAGGTCACGAAGCCGTTCCGCATACACCGACGTGTCGTCCTCGGGGATATGCAGTGACGTGAACATCGAGGTGAAGCCAATCTCGCGCATGCGTCCGACCCATATCTTGAACTGCGGTGTGAGCGGTTCGCTCAAATAAACCGATAATCCCTTCATCAGAAATTCCTCCTCATCAAATGAAAAGGCGACTCCAAAGAGCCGCCTCAGTTGTTAAATCCCGTCTGCCATTTCTTCTTTGAAGCCGAAGAAATACGTGAAGATGAAGCCAGCCGTATACGAAATGACAAGACCTGCGATGTACGTCAAGTACATGCCGTTATCGATGAGCGGCGTAAGCGAGAGACCCGAGACCCCAATCCCGAGTGCTGCCGTCTTCATCGTCGCTTGGAAGGCACCGCCGACCGCGGCCCCCATACAAGCCGTCAGGAACGGACGGCCAAGCGGGAGTGTGACCCCGTAAAGGAGCGGCTCGCCGATTCCAAGGAATCCGACCGGGATGGCCCCTTTAATGATGTTACGAAGACGTTGGTTGCGTGTCTTCACGAAAATCGCGAGCGCCGCCCCGACTTGTCCAGCCCCAGCCATCGCCAGGATTGGCAAGAGTGCCGTGTTACCGACCGTGTTGAGCAATTCCAAGTGAATCGGTGTGAGTCCGTGGTGCAACCCGACCATGACGAGCGGCAAGAAGAATCCAGCAAGGACAGCCCCTGCTACCGGTCCACCGACTTCAAGCACGGCGTTCAACCCTTGCATGATCCCGTCTGACAAGATGCCTGCGACCGGCATGATTGCATAGAGCGCCGTGAAACCGACGACGAGGACCGTGAGAAGCGGTGTAAAGATGATATCGACCGCCGTCGGCATGAAGCGACGAACGTGTTTCTCGATGTACGTCATGAGCCAAGCGGCAAAGATGACCCCGAACAGTCCACCCCGCCCGACAACGAGCGGTTCCCCATAAATCGTGATGTCCGCGAGCACCGGGTTGAAGAGAATCCCCCCGGCGATGGCACCGAGTACCGGCGTCCCGCCGAACTCTTTGGCCGTGTTCCAACCGACGAGGATGGCGAGATACGCGAACACTGTGCTACCGAGCAATAAGAGGATTTGCATCCACGTCTCGGTCGGGTCAACGCCGGCGTTCTTCGCGAAGTTGGCTCCCCCGTTAATGATACCTGAAGCGACAAGCCCTGGAATGAGCGGAATAAAGATGTTCCCTAAGCGACGCAAGAAGCGCTTGAACGGCGACTTCTGTTTGTCTTTCACTTTTTGACGTTCGATGGCCGCCCGTTCGTCCGGCGTCAAATTCGCATCGACCGACTCTTCCCCGATGGCGAGCCCCGTCTCACGACTGAGATGGTCCGCCACGCGGTTGACCGTCCCCGGGCCAACGACGATTTGCAACGTCTCGTCATCGATGACACCCATGACACCATCGATTTGTTTCAATGCAGTGAGATCCGCTTTCGTCGGATCTTTGAGCGCTAAACGCACACGTGTCATACAGTGCGCGAGTTGACGAATGTTATCTTTCCCCCCGACATGCTCTAATATCGCATGTGCAAGAACCTCTTCTTTCTTCATCTCGAATCCCCCTTATAATGCGTCACGGACGAATCCGTTCGCACGCTCTAATCGCTCGACTGCCTCCGCATGCGGGACGTCGGCTAAAATCATGACAATCGCCGTCTTGACGTGACCACCGGATGAATCGAAATAACGCGCGGCCGTCTGTTCGTCGACCCCTGTCGCTTCCGCAATCATCCGTTTGGCCCGCACTTCCAACTTTTCGTTCGTCGGCTGCACGTCGACCATCAAGTTTTGATACACTTTCCCTACCCCAATCATCGACGCCGTCGAGATCATGTTGAGGACGAGTTTTTGCGCCGTCCCTGCTTTCAATCGGGTCGATCCGGTCAATACTTCTGGTCCCGTCTCGACTTCGATTTTGAACTCGGCGTGTTCGCTGATTTTTGAACCTTTGTTACACGATAGCGCGGCTGTCGTCGCGCCGACCTCGCGGGCGTAATCGAGTCCGCCGATGACGTACGGTGTCCGTCCGCTCGCGGCAATCCCGATGACGGTGTCGAACGCATTCAAGTGAAGCGCTTTCAAATCATTGACCGCCAAATCCTTGCTATCCTCTGCTCCCTCGACCGCTTTAATCAACGCCCGTTCGCCACCTGCGATGAGTCCGACGACCATGTCCGGTGACACGCCAAACGTCGGCACACATTCCGCCGCGTCTAAGATTCCGAGCCGTCCGCTCGTCCCTGCGCCGATGTAAATCAAACGTCCGCCTTGTTTGAAGGATGCGATGGCACGCTTCGTCACTTCGGCAATGACCGACAGTTCTTCTTGAATGACGTGTGGGACCGATTGATCTTCCTCATTCATCACTGCAAGGAACTCCTCGACCGCCATCTCGTCCAAGTGCATCGTTCGTTCATTTCGTCTTTCAGTAGCCAGTTTGTCTAACATCGCCACCATCCTTTCTTCTCTCTAATTTTATTGTACTAACTTGAAATTAAAAGTCAAACTTATTTAAAAAAATAAGGAAATAAAATTTCATTATAGGTCAAGCGTATACGTGTATGCATGTAAATTTGTATACATGTATACATGTATGGAAAACGCCCGGCCCTATTGGACCGAGCGCTTTAGCTGATGACTTTTTTCAACACGTGGACGTGATCGCCGCGTGCCGTGATGGAATCTTTTTCATAGACGTAGCCTTGCCGTTCCCAAAAGCGACGCGCCCGCTCATTGTGAGGTAACACCCCGAGTCGGAACACCGTCTGGAACGGACGCATATATGTTTGTTCGAGATGTTCATACAACCGCGTCGCAATCCCGGTGCCGTGCAGCCGTTCATCGACGACGAACAGACCGAGCCAAAGCGAGCCGTCGACCGGGTGTTGCTTCAACAAGTCGGCGACGGCGATGACGTCCCCGTCCTCAAAGACGAGGCTGACGGTCTCCTCCGTCTCAAAATCGGCCACGTTTTCATCGCGGAACGTTTCGGGCGCCTGTCCGTTCAATTCCGCGAACGACCGTTGTTGTAAGAGGAACGCCGCCACCGCATCGCGCCACGTTGGGTCATAGACGTGAATCATCGGCGCAACTTCACCATCTCGTCACGTGCCTCGGCGTAGCGATCAATCAATCCCTCGCCTTTTCGGTGCAACAGCCCCATATAAAGTGTGTCGATAATCGTCAACTGTGTCATCCGTGAAGCGATGCTCGCAATCCGGAAATCACGTTCGACGCTCGGCGTGCATAGTCGGACATCCGCTTCTCGATAGAGCGGAGATTTATCGAGGTCCGTGATGGCGACGACCGGCACCCCTCTTTTCTTGGCGAAGCGGACGAGTTCGAGTACGTCTTTCGTCCGACCCGACGTACTGATGGCGACGAAAACGTCGTTCGGGCCGAGATGCGGAATGAGAGACAACATGTAATGGAAATCTTGCGATGTCTGGGCCGCATAGCCGAGCTTTGTGAATTTATATTGCGCGTCATAGGCGGCCGTCGACGAACCGCCGACCCCATAAAACACGACCCGGTTCGCTCGGGCGAACGTATCGATCGCATGCTCGAGCTCACGCTTGTCCATCGCCTCGGCACATGCCTCGATGGCCATTTTGTTCACATGGATGACTTTTTGAAACGAATCGTAAGGTGTGTCTTTCTGCTGCAACACGTTGAAATCGGTGAGCGTCGTCTCGGTGATCGCCAAGTCTTTGACGAGGGCGAGTTTGAACGCCTTGAAGCTATCGATTCCGACGACACGCGCAAAGCGAACGATACTCGCCTCGGACACGTCCGTCTTTTGAGCGAGCTCTTTCGTCGTCATATTCGGAACGAGCGTCGAGTGGGATAAAATATAATCGGCGATTTTTTTCTCCACGGACGTCATCTCGCTTTTGGCGAATTCGATTTTTTTGAGTAAGGATTCCATCGGGTCATCCCCTTCCTACTTCTAGTTTCTGTTTCCATGATAGCGGATTCTTTCTTCACAAGCCAACTTGGACATGGAAAAAGGTCAAGCCATCGCTTGACCTCATGGTTATAAGTTTTTAGCGTTGAACGTATCGCCGCCTTGAATCGTCCCGTTTTGGAACCCTTTATCGAACCAACGTTTCCGTTGTTCGGACGTCCCGTGCGTGAACGAATCCGGCGTCACATAGCCGCGCGCCTGTTTCTGAAGGGTGTCATCCCCGATTTGGTGCGCCGCATTCATCGCCTCTTCGACGTCGCCGGACTCGAGGTAACCCATCCCTTGAGCGTGGTGGGCCCAAACGCCTGCATAATAATCGGCCTGGAGTTCGAAGCGGACCAAATATTTGTTGAACTGTGTCTCACTCATCTCGTTTCGGAGCGGCATAATCTCGTCCGTCGTGCCGAGCAACGTCTGGACGTGGTGACCGACCTCGTGGGCGACGACGTACGCCATCGCGAAGTCACCCGGTGCATTGAACTGTTGACTCAGGTCATCATAGAAACTCAAATCGATATACAACTTCTGATCACCCGGACAGTAGAACGGTCCGACAGCCGATCCGGCAATCCCGCACGCCGATTCGACTTGATCTTTATAGATGACGAGCGTCGGCTCCCGATACGTCAATCCGTTCTCCGCAAAAATATCGGTCCACACTTCTTCGGTATCCCTTAGCACGACCGACACGAAGTCGGCCATCTCTTCTTCCCGCGCCGAGCCTTCATACGCTCCAGAGGACTGTTCCGGTTCTCCGAGTCCGATGTTGTTGACGATATCGCCCGGATTGCCCCCGTTGAGCAGTGTGAAGACGATGACCAAGATGAGACCAAAGCCCCCACCGATTCCTGCGATGCCTTTCCCTCCGACACGTTGCCCCCGTCGATCCTCGACGTTTCGACTTGCTTGTCTACCCTTCCATTTCATCCGCCTGTTCCTCCTACGACTAGTCTGTCTTGTTCCTTACCCCGTTTTCACATATTTCGCACCTGCATTTTTTATTTGTACCGTCCGCCCAATCGATTTTCTGCTTTCCACTTGCCTCACCTTTCACTAGAATGAAAGGGAACGAACTAAAAGGAGGAAATGTGATGCCATACGTAACGGTTAAAATGCTCCCAGGTCGCACGGTCGAACAAAAACGTGCGTTGATTGAAAAGGTGACAGACGCCGTCTCCGAGACGACGAACGCCCCGAAAGAAAACATCACCGTCTTCATCGAAGAGATGGACGCGACGCACTACGGCCAAGCCGGCGTCATGCACGCAGATAAGAAGTAAACACAGCGACCGCCCTTCCATCTCGGAGGGCGGTCGTTTTTCAATCTTCCAGATTCACTTCAAACCGCTCGCTCGGGACGGTCGGTTTAATGAGGTGACGCGTCGCTCGCCAAATATGATAGCCAATCCGGTCGAGCCAGAGGAGCGCCTGGACTTTTTGAATCGTCTGGTCCATCTCGAGCTGATTCGCCGCCGTCTCCTCGAGCAGTTCGGCCCGATGCGCTTTTCGATATTCAGCGAGCTGTTTCGAGGCCGTCTTCCACTGACGCGACTCTTCCGGGGGCGTGTGATGGTTAAGCGTCTCGACCATGTCGAGTTCATGCAAGACGAGCTGACGCGCGACCAGGAAGTCCGTATCGCGGAGCGCGTCGACCGGGTCGACTTCACGCATGACGAACAGCCACCGCTCCAAGTGGTCGATTGTATGGAGCAGCGACAGATGTTGGC
Organism: Exiguobacterium sp. s149; assembly: GCF_018618395.1. Lineage (NCBI taxonomy): Bacteria > Bacillati > Bacillota > Bacilli > Caryophanales > Exiguobacterium > Exiguobacterium sp. s149. The sequence continues at coordinate 198,488 of NZ_JACSLZ010000003.1, read as the reverse complement.
CGTAGTCGTTGCGTCCTCGCCCTTCTTCCAATTGAATCGTGCTCAAAAAGACACGGACGTCGCCGAGCGTCTTCTCGACGAGTTGAAGCTCGTCGTCGCGTTTACGTGCCTCGTTCAGCAACAGTTGCGTCTCTTTGGCCAAATAGCGCTCAATCTCAATCAACGAGCGCCGGGCCGCCTCGAGCGCGACCGTCGGGATGCGGGCCATATTCGGGTCGAGGAACCGGGTCAGCTTTTCCGCCCGGCTCGGGATCCACTTGAGCAACTGACGACTGAACGCCTGATGGAACGGCAGGAACGTGAACACCCCGAGCAAATGGAACGAGGTGTGGAACAAGGCGAGCCGCAACAGTTCGTTCCAATTGAGGCGATCGGCCACACCGTTCACGACACCGAACAAGAGCGGGAACGTCAGCCAGCCGATGAGTAAAATCGAGCCGTGGACGAGCACGTGCGCCAAGACGATGCGGCGGGCCGACTTCCAGCCTCCAATCGACCCGATGGCGACGACGAGACTCGTCCCGGCGCTTTGTCCAAGCACGAGCAGACAGGCTTGGGCGAGCGTCACCGTATCGGTCGCGAGCGCCGTCATCGTCAAGACGAGACCAATGCTCGAGGACTGTAATAGGACGGTCATCAGTAATCCTGTCCCAAGCAGTGCGAGTTGATGCAACGGTGTGTCCGCTTCCCAACCGGCGAATGAGAACGTGACGACGTCGCGCATCGCCTCTTGAAGTGTCCCGATGCCAACGAAAATCAGACCGAGTCCGACCATGAGCATACCGATGCGCTTGACGCGCCGTCCGATCAAACGTAGCGTCATACCGACCCCGATGAGCGGGAGCAACAGTTCGCGAATATCCACGTTATAACCTAAGAGCGCCACAATCCATCCGGTCGTCGCGCTGCCCGCGTTCGCTCCGATGACGAGTGTGAGCGCTTGGGTGAACGTCAACAGACCGGCGCTGACGAAACTGATCGTCATGAGCGTCGTCACGGTCGACGACTGGAAGAGTGTCGTCATTGTAGCCCCGAGAAACGCACCTGAAACCGGTCCCTCTGCCAACAGGTTCAAGCGTTGCCGGAGCCTTTCCCCGGCCATGTTTTTCAACGTATCCGTCAACAGCATCATCCCGAGCAAGAAAATCCCGACCCCGCCGACCAATGTGCCAACTCCCATGGTGTCACTTCCTTTTCAACGATTCACTCTCCCCGTAACGTTGACAACATCCATGTTTTTTCTGACGCGTAATCTTTCAAATTGAGGAGCACGTCCTCAGGATAATAGATTTTCTCGTCTGACTGGCGCGAGTTCAAAATCGATTGGACGAGCATCGATACTTCTGAGATTTCGCGACGGTCGCCGTCGTTCATTTGCAGGTAGATGCCTTCGTATTTGCCATGCCCTTTATACAAGTCGTACGGCAGTTGACTGAGCTGGTCCTCGAGTAAGTAGTAGCGGGTCGGCAACCCGATTGACTCCATCGTCGAACGCAAGCGGTCCATGTAGCGGACGCGGTTCGCTTCCGGGAAATTCTTATACTTCAACAGGCGGCGGTTGACGAACCGGCTCGCGAGATCGGCCAAAATCGGGTCCGCCTCGTCCATCCATTCTTGGAAATAGAAATAGACGATCGTCTCATCGAGCTTCAAGTAATGCTCGAGCGTCATGTCCTCATGATTGAAAATCGGCAAGAAATGCTTCGGCGTCATCTCGAAGGCGTAGCCCGACTCGTACAGCTCTTGCGCCCGCTCGAGCACGGCTTTGAGCAACAGGTCGCTCGACCGCGTCGCCGGGTGCAAATAGACTTGCCAATACATTTGATAGCGCCGCATGATATAGTCCTCAATCGTATGCATGCCCGACTGTTTGACTACGACTTGGTCCTCATCGGGACGCAACACCCGAAGCATTCGCTCAAGGTCGAACTTACCGTAACTGACACCGGCGAAATGGGCGTCACGGAGCAGATAGTCCATCCGATCGACGTCGAGTTGCGAACTGAGGATATTGACGAGCAGTCGGTTCGGGTGTGTCTTATTGATGATGGCCGCCACTTCTTCCGGGAAGCCGCCCCCCATCTCGGACAGCACTTTGTTCACTTCCGTGTCCCCGAGGATGATGCGTTCGGTCCACACCTCGTGACGGACGGCGAAGACGTGCTCGAACGCGTGCGAGAACGGACCGTGTCCGACATCGTGCAGCAGCGCCGCCGCGAGCAACAACTCCCGGTTGCGGTCATCCCACTCCGGATACTCATGGAACTGATCGATTAGCTGTCGGGCGATTTCGTAGACGCCGAGCGAATGATGGAAACGCGTATGCTCGGCCCCGTGGAACGTCAAAAACGACGTCCCGAGCTGCTTGATGCGACGTAACCGTTGAAACTCTTTCGTATTGATCAATTCCCAGACGAGATGATCATAGACGTATATATATCGATGAACCGGATCTTTGAACACTTTCGATCCTGACAATTGACCTCGTGACGTATACATGACGTTGCCCCCTACGTTTCATTAATGATTGGATTCGACTTCTAGCGCGTGGTTCCTCCCATGTTATAATGGGAAGGAGATTATTTATTGAAAAGGAATTATGTATATGACCCATCCATTATTACGACAACCGACCTACCGTGTCATTGACCAATCTTCGCTCGGTTCGGCGTTCCAAGCCGAGCAATCGTTCGCGACGGACGATACGCTCTGTGCCTCGACCGCGACGTCAGGTGCCGTCCTGCGGGCCTGGGTTCATCTAAACACGGTCGTGCTCGGGATTCAAGACGCCCGTCTGCCCCACTTGGCAGATGGCATCCGTTTGCTTCATGAACACGGCTTCCGTCCTGTCGTCCGCAATTCAGGAGGACTGGCCGTCGTCTTAGACGCGGACGTGTTGAACTTATCTTTGATTTTACCCGAGAAAGACGGGATTCAAATCGATAGCGGCTACGAGGCGATGACGTCGCTCATCCAACTCATGTTTCAAGACGTGACGACAGACATTGTCGCTGGCGAAATCGTTGGGTCTTACTGCCCCGGCAGTTTCGACTTATCCATCGGTGGCAAGAAGTTCGCGGGCATCTCACAGCGCCGTGTCCGTGGCGGTGTCGCCGTCCAAATTTATTTGAGCGTTCGCAAGAGCGGGAGCGAACGCGCCGCCCTCATCCGTGATTTTTATGAGCGCGCCATCCAAGGCGAAGCGACAAAGTTCACCTACCCGGCCATCGTCCCTGAGACGATGGCGTCACTCGAGGACTTGCTTGGTATCCCGCTCACCGTCGATGACGTGTTGCGCCGCGCCTACACCGTCCTTAGTGACGTGAGCCGGCTCGTACCTGGCACTCTCGATGCGGAAGAGCAGGCGACGCTCGTGACCCAGCTCGACCGGATGTGGAAGCGCAATGAACCGATCCGTGAGATTGAACAACAATTAATAGAGGAGTGACCGCATGTTTAAAATCATAACCGATACCGGCGCCGATTTGACCCAAGACCAGATCGTCGAGTACGGTCTCGAAATGCTACCGCTCGGTGTCGTCATCGACAACGACGAATTTTTAGACGGTGAGACGATTCAACCAAAAGACGTGTACGACGCGATGCGTGCCGGGAAGACGCCGAAGACGTTCCAAATCGAGGCGGCCCGCCTCGAACAATGTTTCCGTCAACATCTCGAATCGGAAATCCCGTTCCTGTACCTCGCCTTCTCCGGTGAGCTTTCAGGCACCTATCAGACGGCCGTCATGGTCGGCAACCTACTTAAAGAAGAATACCCGAACAGCACGTTCCATATTCTTGATACGCGTGCCGCGTCCGTCGGCCAAGGACTGTTCGTCAAGACGGTCGCCGAGTATGGTCAAGACCATACGTATGAAGAGACGGTCGCCTACGCTACGTCGCTCGTCGGCAAAATCCGGCATTTGTTCACGGTCGAATCGCTTGAATATTTGATGCGCGGCGGTCGTGTCTCAAAAGCGAGCGCGTTCATCGGGGATTTGTTGACGATTCTACCGCTTTTGACAGTCGAAGACGGCAAGCTCGTCCCAATCGAGAAGGTGCGCGGTCACAAGAAAGTGTTACGCCGCATCGTCGAATGGATGACCGAGTCGAAACCGCTCGTCGAGGGTGGGCACGTCTTCATCGGCCACGGCGATGATCCAGTCAAAGCCGACCAATTCGAGGCGTTGTTACAGGAACATGTGAACCCGGCGAGCGTCACGAAGACGATTGTCGGTTCGGCCATCGGGGCGCACACAGGCCCAGGCCTTCTCGTCGTCGGCTATTTCGAGGCGTGACAATCAAACGAAAAACCGCGAGTACCCTCATGGGGCACTCGCGGTTTTAGTTTACTTGTTCCAGTTGCGGAATCCGTCACCAAACTCGAGGTGCAAGTCGTCTCCGAACACGCTGTTCTCAAACGTCGGTACGTCGACCGGGAGTTTGCCCGCCGGTTTCACTTCACCGAAGATGGCGCGAATGCCGGCCGGGAGGTTCGGTCCTGCCGATTTGGCATTGCCCGCCTCTGAATCCGGTCCGTTCGGGTCACCTTTGAAGCCGTAGATGATGAGCTGGGCCGGTGCATCCGGCTGAACCGCCACATCGTACGGGTTACGCAGGCTGAGCAAGACTGACTTCTTGCCCGTCTCGTTGGCGTAACGGAACACTTCGGCCGGCACGTAGTTGTCAGCCGAAGTCGATTTCAGCTTGGCGCTGTTGTTCACGTTCGAGCCGACGATGATATAGTCGGCCGCGTCGAGTTTTTCTTTCAATGCCGGGTTTTGATCCAAGTGCTTCGTCGATGCCGTATAGTTCGCGGCGATGACGTTCACGTCTTTCATGTTGCCGGCGTTCTTCTCGAGCGACTTGATCGTCTTGATCATGCTGTCCGTCTGGTCTTTCGCCGGTGACAAGACGAGGACCGTCTCACCTTTTTTCGGTTTGAACGGAAGCGTCTTGTCATCGTTTTTCACGAGCGTGACGGCCGCCTCGGCGATTTCACGTTCTTTCGCTTTATGTTCGGCACTGCCGACGACCGCATTCGCCTCAGCGAGTTTCGCCTCGAGCGTCGTCGTGTCGACCGATTCTTGCCAAATGCCGCGTTCCGCTTTGAGCGTCAAAATCCGCTCGACCGCTGCATCAATCTTCTCTTCTGACAGGCGTCCATCCTCGACGGCTGCCATGACGTCTTCAAAGATCGTCTCGAGCTTCACGACGTCCGCGTTTGACCGTAAAATCGTCGGCATGAGCGCGATATCCACGCCCGCATCGAACGTCTTGATGACCGCTTCGGCTTCCGTGAAGTTATCGGCAATCGCCTGCATGTTCAAGGCGTCCGTGATGACGATCCCGTCATAGCCCATGTCTTCCCGTAACACGCCCGTGATGACGTCGTCCGAGAGCGTCGCCGGGAGCGGGAACGTGCCGCGCGGTGAGTTCACGACCTCATCTTCGATTTGTGGCATCCCGATGTGTGCCGTCATGATCATGTCGATGCCTTCGGTGATGGCTCGTTTGAACGGTAACAACTCGAGACCGCGCAAATCTTCGAGCGATTTGTCGACGATTGGCAGTCCGTAATGCGAGTCGACCGCCGTGTCACCATGACCTGGGAAATGCTTCGCCGTCGCGGCGACGCCCTGGTCTTGGATCCCTTGTGTCATCGCCGAGCCGAGCTCGCCGACGAGTTCCGGGTCGCTCGAGAACGAGCGCACGCCGATGACCGGGTTGGCCGGGTTGTTGTTGACGTCAAGTACGGGACCGAAGTTGACGTTCACCCCAAGTGCGTTCAGTTCCGAACCGATGATGTTCCCCGCATCATAGGCGTACTGACTGCTCCGTGTCGCCCCGAGCGCCATGTTACCCGGCAAGTTCGTGCCCGTTCCGAGACGTGTCACGATTCCACCCTCTTGGTCAATCGTGATGAAGAGCGGTACGTCGTTGCTTTCGTCTTGTTTGACGACTTCTTGGAGGTCGTGGACGAGTTTCGTCGTCTGTTCGGTCTCGGTCACGTTTTCCGCGAACAAGATGACACCCCCGAGGTCAAACCGATCGACGACGCGCGCCACATCTGTCGCGAGTGCCGTATGGTTCGCCCCGTTCCATAATCGGAAGTCTGGCATGATCATTTGACCGAGCTTTTGTTCAAGCGTCATCGACGCGAGCTTGGCGTCCACACGCTGCTCAATCGACGTTGCTGGCGTCTCCTCCGCTACGACCGCAGTCGCCATCGGGACCGATGAGACGAGTAGCGCTGTCGTTAGCCCCAGTGTCGCCGTCCAGTTCAATGCTTTGTTCATGTTCCCCACTCCTTTTTTGAAAGTTTCCCCGACCCCCAAACAAAAAGGCATGGAGGAAGAAGCGTTGCCTCACCAACGCTCGTTCACCCCATGCCTGATCGTATCAGTTACATATGGTCCTTATTCAGGTGGTCAACGTCAGTATAGCAATTCAAAAAATGGGAAACAACACTTCACATGAAAGCGTAACCATTTTGAAATATATGTTCTGTTTTGACACACAGCCGACCTGTATTGGCAAAGCCAATAATTTCGCTGGTTCGAATTCGCCTTCATCTTTGGTAAACTCTTTTTGTTAGGGGTTAACTTTCAAAAAGGGGGAAATCATCTTGGCACGAGGGGAACTGAAACGAAAGCCGGAATGGTTAAAGATTAAACTGAACACGAACGAGACTTATACCGGTCTCAAAAAGATGATGCGCGAGAAAAACTTACATACGGTCTGTGAGGAAGCGAAATGTCCGAACATCCATGAATGTTGGGCCGTTCGCCGCACCGCGACGTTCATGATTCTCGGGAGCATCTGCACCCGTGCCTGCCGCTTCTGCGCGGTCACGACGGGTAAACCGAATGAGCTCGACTGGGAGGAACCGAAACGTGTCGCCGAGTCGGTCCGCCTCATGAATTTGAAGCACGTCGTCATCACAGCCGTCGCCCGCGACGACTTGAACGACTACGGGGCGACGGTGTTTGCCGAGACGGTCCGCGCCGTCCGTAGCATGAACCCGGAGACGTCAATCGAAGTGCTCCCGTCCGATATGATGGGTGACTTCTCGGCGCTCCAGACGCTCATCGATGCCGGCCCGGACATCATGAACCATAACTTGGAGACGGTGCGCCGCTTGACACCGAGAGTCCGCGCTAAAGCGACGTACGACCGGACGCTCGAATTTTTAAAACGGTCGAAAGAACTGAACCCGGACATCCCGACGAAGTCGTCAATCATGGTCGGACTCGGCGAGACGAAGGAAGAGTTGATTCAAGCGATGGACGACCTCCGGGCCCATCACGTTGACATCCTCACGCTCGGCCAATACTTGCAGCCGACGAAGAAGCACCTCGACGTCGAGCGCTACTACCATCCAGATGAGTTCGCCGAGCTGAAAGAGATCGCGTTGGCGAAAGGCTTCTCCCACTGTGAGGCCGGACCGCTTGTGCGTTCCTCGTATCACGCGGACGAACAAGTCCACAAGGCACGTCGTCACACGATGTTGCCAATCGATTAAGAGAAAGAAGAGACCGATATGACTGGAACGACATGGCATTTGCTCCACACCGCCCCGCTGTCCCCGGCCGAGAACATGGCAATCGATGAAGCCATCGCCGGCTGGGTCGCACGCGGCGACATGAAACCGACACTCCGTTTTTACGCCTGGGCACCGCACGCCATCAGCGTCGGACGCTTTCAACGGGCGACGCGTGATCTTGATCGCGAGGCGCTTAACGCGAACGGCATTCCCGTCGTCCGCCGCTTGACCGGCGGACGGGCCGTTTTGCACGCGGACGAGCTGACGTATAGCGTCATTCTCCCTGAGACGATGCCATCCTTGCCGACGAACGTCATCGAGAGCTATCGCCTCCTGACCGAAGGGGTGCGTCGCGGGTATCACGCACTCGGCGTCCCGGCCGAGTTCTCGGTGCCGTTGACCGAGGCCGACCGTGAGGCGCTTCGAAAACCGAAGTCGGCCGTCTGTTTTGACGCCGCCTCGTACTATGAGCTCGCCGTCGACGGGAAAAAGATTGCCGGGAGCGCCCAAGTGCGCCACCAAGGTGCCGTCCTGCAACACGGCTCAATCCCATTGTCGATTGACGATGACGTCTTGTTCGACTGCTTCAATCTCGAGGCCGATGCGAAGGCGGAGGCCAAAGCCCGCTTTGGTGACAAGGCCGTCTCCTTGAACGAGACGCTCGGTCGACCGGTCGCCTTCGACGAGGTCGCGGCGGCGTTCACGGACGGGTTCAGTGACGCGTTCGACTTGACGTTCGAACCGCTGACGTTCACCGAGGCGCAGCAACAAGAGATTCAGGAGCTCGTCGCCAAATATGAGAGTGACGAATGGGTCTGGAAACGCTAAATTCAAACAACACCCGATCGAAGAGAGGATCCCCTCACTTCGATCGGGTGTTTTCGTTATTGTTGCGTATAAATCGAGACCGAGCCTCCGTTGACGAAGAACTGACCCCAGCCGTCAGCATTGATCGTGACGAGACGGGCGTTGTTGTTCGTCATGTCTTTCCATACCTCGCCGGCGTTCTGCTTGCCGACGTACATCCACTTCGAGCCGCCCGGACCGTCCGATAGAATCGTCGCGAGACCCGATTTGGCACGGTCGGTCACACCTTCACGTGTCCAGCCGATGACGTCCTGATGATCGAGGTAGTCATGCTGCGTCCCGTAGGCGAAGTCTTTTCGTGCCTTCAAAATCGGTTGGAGCGTGCCCGACATGTTCGGGATTTCGCGGTTCGTCGTCCCTTTCGTGCCGTAATAGTCTCCATAGAAGAGGGCCGGATAACCCTGACCGCGCGTCATGATTGTCGCGTAGGCGAGCGGTTTGAACCAGTTGGCGACCGTCGACTCGAGCGACTGGCCCGGCTGTGAGTCGTGGTTATCGACAATCGTCACGGACAGCGACGGATGCTGTTCGGTGACGGTGCCTTTCAAGATGTTGCGCATATCGTAATTCCCGCCGCCGTTACCAGCCGCTTGGAAGTTGTAATGGAGCGGCACATCGAAGACGGAATGCGTGTAGCCCGTCTTATACAGATAGTCGTTGATGGCACCGAGGTCGTTCTTCCAATACTCGGCGACCGTGAACATCTCTTTCCCGGTCGTCTGGCGCACGCTCGTCACCCACTCCTTCAAATACGAGTGGCTGATATGTTTGACCGCGTCCAACCGGAAGCCGTCGAGCCCGAGCGAGTCGGCGTACCATTTACCCCAGTTCTTCATCTCTTGGCGGACCTCAGGATGCTCGAAATCGACGTCGGCATACATAAGATAATCATAGTTGCCGTTCTCGTTCGACACGTCCGTGTCCCACGCCTTGCCCGTGCTCTTAAATTTATAGATGCGGCTCAAGCTGCGTGACTGATCCCAATCAGTGCCGTCAAAATGGTACCAGCGCCATTTGAATGGCGAGTATGTATTGTTGCGCCCCGCGAAGTTGAACCCGGTCCAGGCCGAGATGCCATACTCACCGGACGTTTCTTGGTTCCGGTTCGACGGATTGACCTCGATTGCCTGAACGGATTCGGTATAATCGGCCCCGCCCTTGTGATTCATGACGACGTCGCCGTACACACCGATTCCTTTACCGCGCAAGTTCGAGATGGCGGTCTGGAGCTGCGCTTTCGTCCCGTACTTCGTCCGGGTCGTCCCTTTTTGGTTGAATTCGCCGAGATCGTATAAATCGTACGCCCCATACCCGACATCGTTCTGTGACGTGCCTTTATACGCCGGCGGAATCCACACCGTCGTCACCCCGATGTCTTTCAAGTGCTGCGAGTCATTCGATAGTCGGTTCCAATGCAGCCCGTCGTTCGGGACGTACCATTCAAAGTACTGCATCATCGTACCGTTTTGCGGCGTCGCCGCCTGTGCGACCGGTTGCCCGGCGAGCAGTGCAATCGCGGTGACACCAGCCGTCATCGCTAACCCTTTCCGTCTTTTACCCATGCCCGTTCCTCCTCTTCAAAATGAATGCAAGCGATTTCATTAATTATCATGCCCGATTCTATTTTGGTTGAATAGAGGATTTCCATAAAACAGTTCTCTGCGCCTAACTATTTTTTTCTTGAATAGTTCAGTCGACCAAAACAAAACGGATGGCTTGTGCCATCCGCCTAGTCATTCATTCCGTTCCAAACGTTTTCGCTTCACGAGGTATCCGAGATAAGGGAGTCCGGTAAAGACGAGGCCGATGACGACCAGCGTCTGCAACACCAAGATGATGGCTTCCGCCGTCTGTGGCCAATCCAATTGCAACATGAACACGAATCCGAGTGATAGCAATAGACAAATGAGCGCCGCCCGGCCCATCGTCCGCTCGACTTGGCCGTATTTCTCTTCGGTCGTCTGGCGATCGGTATAGAGAGGCGTCGCGTCCGGACGACCTTTGAACACATGAATCTCTTCACCTGTCGACGTGACATGCTCCCAGCCGCTCGCGGCGAACAGCTCGAAATATTCCGCGTCCGGTTGTTTCCGATAATCGAGACTGTAGCGCACATCCATCGGTTCGCCTTCAACGAGCGTGTAGCCGAGCGGCGCGAACTTCTCTAAATGCCAGCCTTGAGCGGCCATCCGTTCCAATTTTTTCATTTCCCGTTCTTCGGCGAACGCCAGTCCCCAACTCGACATATATTTCCGTTTCATCGCTGTCCCTCCCCTTCTAAAATGAAGCGTGCATCATCGACGATCGCTTGCCTGCGTTTCAAGTCTTCCGCCACGAGCGCACGCCCCTGTGCCGTGATCACATAACGTTTCTGTTTCCCGTCCCCGTCAATCGGCTCGATCAGCTGTGCGTTCACGAGTTTCTTGATGATTGTGTACATCGACGCCGGCCCGATTTTAATCCGCCCGTTCGTCAACTCGTCGACGAACTGCATAATCAAATAGCCGTGACGCGCCTCGGTCAAGGCGAGCAGGATATAGAGCATGCTGTCGGTCAATTCGCCGAGCTCGATCGTATCATTACGCGGCATCCCGCCACCTCCTATATCATTCATTGATATATCTTACCCTTAATATATATCGTTGAATGATATATGTCAATGAATGATATAAAAAAAGCCGCAGACAATTTGTCTGCGACCTGGTTAACTGGTGACGTAATCTAAATCATGCAAGATGTACGCCAAGAAGAACAACATGCTCGGGTTCTCGTAACGCATCTGCACTTTACGGAGTTGCTCGCGATACGTGACCTCATATTCGGCCCCGTTCATCTTCCGCTCCATGTTCATCTTGATGAGCGCGTCGAGCTTGTCCATCATGTCGACGAGCATGCCTTCATACGTGTCATCTTTCGAATCGGCCATATAGCGCCGGAACGCCGGCTGCATATAGCCCGGGAGGAGCGACAAGAGCGCCTCGCTCTCGGCCCGTTCATACGCCTCGAACGCCGCACCGGTCTCGGCAGTTGAATGTTTCACCGGGCCGAGCACGTCCCCGGTCACCCCCTCGACGAGATCGTGACAGAGCAGGCGCGCTGTCAGCTCGGCGACATCGACATCGACGTCATATTTCTCACGCTCGAGCAATCCGCTGAACATCCCGAGCGCGGCCGCCCGGAAGCCATGGATGGCGTCGTTATCGTCAATCGTGTTGAATCGGCCTTTCCACCGCCGGACACTGTCCATCCGCATGACGTTCTCGATGAACGTCGCCACGTCTGTCTCCGCTTCGACTTGTTCATACAGCCAACGGACCGATTCGAGCGGATGTTCGCGCAGGGCCGCTTTCATCTCTTCTAGCTTGGCGACGAAATGGGGCGAGCCGTGGCCGACTTCCCGACGAACGAACAGCATCGCGTCGAACGAGTCGATTCCATCGACGAGCCGTCCTTCGAATGAGTCGTCCTCCGCTTCGACGAGGAAACGATAAAAATGCGGCCGGAGCGACTGCGACAACAACTCGACGAGTCCGAGACTCGCCGTCCGCTCCATCCGTTCGATATGTTCTTTGAGCGTCGGTTCTTTTTTCGTCCGGTGCATGATTGGACCGGTCTGCACTTCGTTCATATCATGGAACAGCGCCTTGCCGAGCACGTCGAGCAAGTTGACGTCCCGTCCTTTGTTCTCTTCGTAGTATGCCGCGATCAAGCTGAAGACAGCGACGCGGAAACTGTGGCTTGCCGCGTTGTCATGATAATGCGGCGCATACTCGTCCCATCGTTGCACGTTCTGCATGCGTGTCATCTTGCGGATAAACGTTCCGTTATACATCAAATTCCTCCTTGGTTCAGTCGCTCCCACGAGTCATCGTGACAGACGATGTAAAGCATATCGCTCGCCTGAAGCGGTGTATCGAGCACCGTCGCGTAATCGAGACGGTCGTTGACGGCGATTAACGTGACGCCTTGATGCAACAAACTTTCCGCAGCGTCCCGGATGGTCGTCCATTCCGGTTTCGGTGCGAGCGCCTGGATGTTGCCGCCTGACTGTTTACTAAGCAGCTGACGGAAAATCGATGTCGTCCCCGGCTGCAGCGTCGCTTTCGCCATGAGGAGTGACACCGAGTCGTTCGCGAGAATAAAGTCGTCGATTCGGACGTGTTTGAATTTCGAGATGTTCCGTTCCTCGCACACCTCGACGACCGTATGCAAATCGACGCCACGTTCAGACGAGAGCGCTTCGACCGCTGACGCGATGAGCAACGATTTCCCGTCAGCGAGGAGTGTCTCCGTGATGCGGGCATCCGCGAAGATGGCGACCCGGCGCGCCTTTAAAATATTGGCCTGCAAGAGTACGGCCTCATCCGACGCGTCACCGTGGACGAAGTGGACATTGTCGTGGTCGTACGCTTCTTCCTTCAACTGATCGATTAAGACGATCTCAGCCTTTGGCTCATAGACGAACACTTCATCAATTGCCTTTTTCGTCTTCGGCGACCAGCCGATATAGACGTAATGCCCTTCTCCTCGATACACTAACTTCCCCTCCCGTTTTAACCGTTGAAACGTCGCACCGACTTCAACGAGTTTTCCAATCAACGCCCCGATAATCCCGATCCCGAACAGGAACAAGAAAATCCCGAGCCAACGTCCCGCGACCGATGTCGGGAAAAAGTCACCGTATCCGACGGTCGTGAGCGTCGTCATCGTCCACCAGAATGAGTCGAACATCGACGGGAACGTCTCCGGCTCGAGCACAAACCCGAGGACGGTACCCGTCAAGATGATGACGAGCGATGCCAAGACGACGTTCAAAAACGATAATTTCGATAATCCGCGCCAGACACGAAAAAAGATATGCACAGAAAAACCCCTCCTTTTCCTATATACTAGAGACAACTTACTTGATTTACGAAACCACCTTACGTTCGGTTCCGTATAGAAAGAAAAAAGAAAGGACGACGTCATGAACTCAATCGTTTTGGAATATCGACTTTATAAAAATGAACTTTCATTCGAGCCACTCTACCATTATACATCGCTCGGCCTCGATGAAGTACTTGCCCGTCGCGAATGCGATTTTTTCGTCAAGGACGGCATGACCTACAAGCAACGCTCATCGGCGCTCGAAGGCGAGCAATACTTCTTGATTTACGTCGACCGTTACACGGAAGGCCCGGTCGACAAGCATGAGACGACCGACATCAAAGTCGAGATCCGGACGCTCGACGACCGGTTCGACAATCCGATGCTCGAGGCGTATTACGTCGACCGTCATCTCGACGCCCTTGCCATGCTCGGCAGCCAATATTTGTACGTCGCCGGCAAAGAATATGAACGTGACTCGGCCGAGACGGATGAGGATCGCGGCGTCTATGTCATTTACGTCACCCCTACAGGTTATACATTGGAGGAATCAACATGAAGACAAGCAAAAAAATCTTGAGCGGTCTGTCGGCCGCAGTGTTAACCGCTTCGCTCGCGGCGTGTGGCACCGACGAAACCGAGCAAGCGACGTTACCGGAAGAACCGACGGGCTACGAATGTGACGATTGGGACTGGGATGATGAGACGGAGTCATATTACTGTGACGATGAGCGTTCTCCTCACTTCGGCAGCTTCTTCTTGCTCGGCAGCCTGTTCAATTCAAAGAGTGCATTGAAGAATTCCTCGTCTTATAAAAATTACCGTTCGAATGGCGGCGCCAGCAGCATCACCCCGAACAAATCGAACTCAGGCTCTAACTCGGGCCTCGGCAGTGGCTCAAAAGGCGGCTTCGGGGGATGAAGCGCGACGCGTTGTTCGGCCAAATCCCTTTCTTTTGGCCTGACTTGAACGACGAGGAGTACGCCCTTTACGACTGTCTCGCCATGTCGGGTGACACGGTGAGACAAATTCGGAAGGCGACGCGTGACGTCGATACGATTTTCCGCAAGGCGAATCGCCTGCTGCGCACGCTCCCGGACGACACGCTCCGTTTGCTCGGTTACCCTGAGGCGAGCTTGCCGTTCCTCCGGGACAAGTCACTGCCGCAAGAGACGATTATCGGTCGCTATGACTGGATCGTCAAAGACGGCACCATCAAGTTGATGGAATTCAATGCCGATACACCGACGTTCATCAAAGAACTGTTCGATGTGAATGGCTATGTGACGACAGAATTCGGGCTCGACGACCCGAACGCGGCGTCGACCGAAGAGCTCAAGGCCGAACTTCGAAAAGCCGTCATCGCAGCGTGGCAACGACTCGGTCGGGACGGGACACCGAAAATCGTCTTTACGGCCCACGATGACAACATCGAGGACAAATGGACGACGCGCTTCCTTCAAGAGACGCTCGATTTGCCGTCCGAATTCGTCCCGCTCGACCGATTGCTCGTCGAGGCGGACGGCGTCTTCACACCATCTGGGGAAAAAGTCGACGTGTTATATCGTCAGACGTACCCGATCGAGCATCTGGTCGACGACCAGGCACCCAATGGTGATTTGATCGGCATCCGCCTGCTCGAACTAAACGCGGCCAAACGCGTCTCGGTACTCAATCCGCTCTCGGCGTTTCTCATGCAGTCTAAAGGCGTCCAAGCGCTCATTTGGGAACTGTATGAGGTCGATACATATTTCGACGAAGCGGAACGTTCCATCATCGAGACTTATTTTTTACCGACGTATCTCGAGCCTGATCCGTTTATCGGCCAGAGCGCGTACGTGCAAAAGCCCGCCTTCGGCCGGGAAGGCGACTCGGTCATCCTCTATGACCAAGCCGGCGTCCCGTTCCATAAAGAGGCGCTCCAGACGTACGCGGACGAGACGGCGGTGTATCAACAGTTCATCGAGCTGCCGACCCGTCTGACGAACACGGTCAACGGTCCGCTCGAGACGCACTACATGGTCGGCTGTTTTTGTTTGAACGGCCATCCGTCCGCCCTCGGCGTCCGCGCCGGCAGCATGATCACGAACAACCAGTCTTACTACTTAGCCATCGGCACAACAAAGGAGAATAACTTATGACGTTCATCACGCTCGATTCCATCTTGAGCTTCCTCGCTCACCTCGGCACAGGGTTTGGCCTGATTTTAGCCGGACTCGTCGTCTTCGCCCTTACGACGAAGTATTCGGAACGTAAATTGATTAAAGAAGGTAACGTCGCCGTCGCCTTGAAACTTTGGGGGAAAGCAATCGGACTCGCCATCGTCATCTACACGGTGTGGGCGAACAGCGTCAACCTGCTCGACGCCTTCATCTGGGGACTCGTCGGGATTCTTGCCCAAGTGCTCGCCTTCTGGACATTTGAATACGTCCTGACACCAGGCGTGAACTTAGAGAAAGAAGTCGAGAACGGCAACCTCGCCATCGGGATTAGCCTCTTCTCCGCCTCACTCGTCGTCGGCATCATCGTCGCCGCGAGCTTGACGTACTAATCAAACAGCCCATGCGCTCAGGATTGAGGCATGGGCTGTTGCTATAGAAAGGAAGAGACAAATGTTCAAACGAAAAATTATCGGAGTGTTGCTAGCTTGTATCGCACTTATCGCCTTGATACAAAACGGACCTACATTTTTAGAGAATCGAAAGCTTGATCGCTATTTGGCTGATGACGGTTTTCACGCCTATACATTCGATCAATTTGATGAATCAAACCTCGCCCTGTTCACAAATGAGAACGAGACAATGCTTGGACTCGCCGAGATGAGTGGTGACGGGTATGGTGCCACAACTGTCGAGACAGTCGATGCAGCTCCGTTCGACTATATCGAGCTTGAACATGAAGGCACTTATTATTGGGGGGTGCGTCTCAACAACAACCCTCAAAAAGTGGCTTCTCTCCGCATCATCGGAGAGCGTATGCAAGGAGAACACGTCCTCAATCGTCCCGAAGAGGATACATTTTCTAAATATCATATCTTGAAATTACATAACGTCCCTCAAGAAGATTGGACGATTCAAACGTTAGACCAAAATGAGCAAGTCATTGACTCGATCGATTTCTGAAAACTGAACAAGGAGAGGCAAAATGTCAAAACGTAGACTCGCATTATTCCTTACAGGTATGATCATTATCATCGCCATTTCAGTCACGGCCGGTATCCGGTCTTATAACGACGAACAACGAAAACAAGCATCCGAACAGGTACAACAAGAATTGAACGACCAGATGACTGCCCAAGGGTGGTCTGCTTACGAATACCATAAATTAGAAGGATCGACCGTCACGCTATTCACGAACGCAGACGACACGATTCTCGGTCTAGGCATCATGAAAACGAACGGTGAGTTTAGTAGCTCGACCCGTGACACAATTGAAGAAACACCATTCGACTGGGCTCATCTTGGCAATGGAACAGACGAATACCTTGGGGTTCGGTTGAACAATCAACCCGAAGACGTCGTGTACTTGCGGTTACAGAATTCCGATTGGAGTAAAACCTACATGGTCAACGATCCTCGAGACGAAGGATATATCAGGACTTACTTGATTACTCTAGAGAAGACGCTACTTGGCGACTGGACAATCGAAACGCTCGACCGCGACAAAAACGTGATCCACGCTGAGCAACTATAAAAACCGCAAACCGATAACCGGTCTGCGGTGATACGACGACTGCTTTCGCGGTCGTCTTTTCTTATGCTTTGGCGAGTACGGCCGATGGACCGAAGAACTCGTAACGGGCTTGTGGAATTGTTTGGACGACCGTCTCCATCATCGCGGTCGGACCGCACGTGTAGACGTCGTGTCCGTCGACATCGAGTGCTTCGAGCTGTGTCGCACTCATGCAACCTGATACGTCATCGACGTGTGTGATGAGCTGGAGACCAGCGTTCACAAGTTCATCGAGCTCTTCACCGAGCGGACGGAGGCTCGTGCTGCGGACAGCATGGAGCAACGTGACCGAACGGCCTTGACCGAGTGCCGTCTTCGCCATGTTGAAGAGCGGCGTGATACCAATCCCGCCAGCGACGAGTGTGAGCGGACGATCCGATGCTTCGAGCACGAATTCGCCAGCCGGGGCACTCACTGGAATCTCCGTACCGACCGTCTGCTCGTGGAGCCAGTTTGAGACGAGCCCTTCCGCTTTCGGCGCAATCCAGTAACCGTCTTCTGTCGTTTCGACGACGCTATATTGACGGTGGTGCAAGATGTCTTCCCCAGCGATACGGGCTTGAACCGAGATGTATTGACCTGGGATGGCCGTCCCGACGACTCCGTCGTTCGCTTTGATGTGGAATCGTTTCACTTCCGGTGTGTCTTCAATCACTTCAGCAACCGTGAACGGTTTGAAACCGATCCATGGTGCATCATCGTACATTTGTTTCTCGAGCGAGATGAAGACGTCAGCGATGACACCGTATGCTTTCGCCCAAGCGTCGATGATATCCGGCGTCGCTGCTTCACCGAGCACATCTTGAATCGCTCCGAGTAAGTTCTCGCCGACAATCGGATAATGTTCTGGGCGGATGTTCAAGCTCTTGTGTTTATGGAGTGCCGGTTGGATGGCCGGAAGGATCGCTTCGAGACGATCGATATGGACGGCTGCTGCGTAAACGGCGTTGGCAAGCGCCTCTGGCTGCCGACCGCGTTTTTGATTCGTATGATTGAAAAATTGACGGACCTCTGGGTTGTTTTCGAACATGCGCTTATAGAAGTGACTCGTGATGGCGACACCGTGGTCTTTCAAGACCGGTGCGGTCGCTTTGACGATATCCATCGTTTGTTGATCTAACATTTTATTTCCCCCTTTTTGAAAGTTCATGTTCATTATGTGAGGTAAGTCACTTCAAAAGCAATATATAAAATACTTGTTTAAATACAAGTTCAAATTTCCGCCTTGAATCCGCCACGCTTTTTTCACATCTTCCATCGTCGCGCTTTCGCGAGATGTCTTGTACAATGAACGAATGAAGAGGTGAATCATCATGCGGCTCACGCAAACGTGCGACTACGCACTCCGAACACTCATGTATAGCGCCACGTTCTCCCATCGTCTTGTGACGATTCAAGAAGTGGCGGACCAATATCAGATTTCAAAGAACCACGTCATGAAAGTCGTCTATGAGCTCGGGAAGCACGGATATCTGGAATCGGTACGCGGCCGTGGCGGCGGCTTCCGGCTCGCCCGCCCGATGGAAGACATCAATGTCGGCGACGTCGTCCGGACGATTGAACCGCTCGAGCTCGTCGAATGTTTCGGCGAAGGACGATGTGTCATCGCCCCCGCGTGCGACCTGCGGAGCGTCTTGAACGAGGCGATGCTCGCGTTCCTGCACGTGCTCGACCGCTATACGATTGCCGACCTCGTCGCCAACCGGACGAACGAACTGGCTATGTTGCTAGGCATACAAAACCCGACGGACTGAAATAGTCCGTCGGGTTTGTCTGTTATAGCGGTTTTAATTTGGCCTCAATCTCGGCTCGTCGCGGCTCGAGAAACGGCGGCAGCGCCAAGCGTTCCCCGAGTGACTCGACCGGCTCATCCGTCGCAAATCCAGGGCCATCCGTCGCCAGTTCCACCAAAATCCCGCTCGGTTCGCGGAAATAAATCGATTTGAAATAATAACGGTCGATTAGGCCCGAATGACTGATACCGAAAGAATCGAGCCGCTCGACCCAACGCGCCATCTCGTCATCATCCTCGACGCGAATCGCGACGTGGTGGACACTGCCCCGGCCCGGCCGCTCCGACGGTAAATCGGGACGGTCGACGAGATGAATCTCTGTAGCCACACCCCCGTCGCCCGTCTCGAACACACGAACCGATTGTCCGTTCCGTTTGAACTCAGACGCGAAGCGATAACCGAGCACGTCCGTCAGTACGCGTTCCGTCTTCTCGATTCGCCGCACCGTCCACTCGCTGAACCCGAGGCCGAAGATGGCGACGTTTGCCGGTACCGTTCCGTTTTTCCACGGCGTCCCTGACCCGCCCTCGACGAGACAGAGCCGTTGCCCCTCCTCGTCCTCGAAATAAAGAGTCGGACGACCGAGCACATCCTCTAACGGAGCATGGAGTACACCGAATTCGAAAAATCGTTCCAGCCAGTACGACAATGCGCCGTTCGGCACCCGGAGCGCCGTCCGCGAGATGCTGCTCGACCCTTTATACGTTTGCCCGAGAAAAGGCAGCTCGAAGAACGTCAAATCCGTCCCCGGTGTCCCCGATTCATCTGCGTAAAACAAGTGATACATCGATGGATCGTCTTGGTTGACAGTCTTTTTGACGAGTCGCATCCCGAGTACCTCCGTATAGAATCGCAAGTTCTTCGACGCGTCCCCTGTCATCGCCGACACGTGATGTTGTCCTAAAATCGCCTTCATCCGACTTCTCCCCTTTCAACTTTGATTATATTGTACCATCCACAAATAAGTAAAGTTAGCTTTACATTAAGTAAAGTTTACTTTACACTAAGGATAGAAACAAGAAATGAGGTGGCGGCATGCCATTAATCAATCGCGTCAAAGAGTTGCGGGCCCGGCATCAATTGACCCAAGGCGACTTGGCGGCCAAAGTCGGTGTGACGAGACAGACGATCATCTCGCTCGAAAAAGGGAGCTACACGCCGTCGCTTCTGCTGGCGATGCAAATCGCCCGCGTGTTCGAGGAACCGGTCGAATCTATTTTCACAATCGAGGAGGAAACAAATTGAAACACGTCGTCATCCAATCCATCTCCAGCATCATCTTGTACGTCCTGATGGCATTTCTGTTCAGTTCGTTCTTGTCTGACGTGTCGACCGTCATCGAGACCGACCGATTTGAAATTGAGTTTAACTTATTGCCGCTCTTGCTGTTAGTCGGCTTCTTTATCATTTGGACAATCTATTCGTTCAAGACACGCCCGAACCAAAACTTAAGCTTTCGCCAATGGTCGGTCCGGATGACGGAATTTAGCGAAGTCGACGAACGCGAGCAGATCATCACGGCGAAAGCGACGAAAGCCGCCTACGTCTCGTTCGGGATTACTGTGCCGCTCCTCATGGCGTCATTCATGTTTTATCCGCTGTTCGAGAACGCGCTCCCCGCCTATCCGATTTACGCACTAGCCTCGACACTCATCATCTCGACACTCGTTTATATGACGACTTGGATCCGCGCCTATACCCATTAAGGAATTCACATCGAATTCCTTTTTTTGTGTCGATTTTTCGTCGAGTCGTTCCGTACGATTGCGAATTCAGTCACGTCGTGCTTATATATAACTAAACGGTTATATACTAAATGTATTGAAGGGGTCTTTCATCGTGAAAACCATCGATTTGACGACCGGTCAGGTTCAACGCGTCATCGTGGCGCTTGCCCTCCCGCTCGTCGGCAGTTCGCTTTTACAATTCACGTATAGTCTCGTCGATATGTTCTGGGTCGGTGCGCTCGGTAGCGACGCCGTCGCCAGCATCGGCGCGGCCAGCTTTTATATCATG
The DNA here is from genome assembly GCF_018618395.1 of Exiguobacterium sp. s149. Classification (NCBI taxonomy): domain Bacteria; kingdom Bacillati; phylum Bacillota; class Bacilli; order Caryophanales; genus Exiguobacterium; species Exiguobacterium sp. s149. Next base: position 177,668 of record NZ_JACSLZ010000003.1, on the reverse strand, counting down.
CTCGGTCAGGCGATTCAATCCCTTATCGTCGTCGGCGCCGGCATCAAAGTATCGCAAGCCGTCGGACGACGGGATCAGGCGTTGATTCAGCGCTACGTCCGGGCCGGGAGGCGGATAAACCTTGGTCTCGGCCTATTGTTCGTCACCGTCCTCGCCGCGTTCGGCCAGGCGCTTATCGGCTTTTTGAACATGGACGCACCGGCTGTAGAGCAGTTGGCGTACAGTTATTTGCTCGTCAGTGCACCGATGCTAATCTTCTCGTTCTTCAACTTGTTGTTCGCCCGACTGTTCAGCGCTTATGGCAATACGACGACGGCGATGCGCATCAACGCGACCGGGGTCACGCTCAATATGATTCTGTCGCCGCTCTTCATCTATCCACTCGGACTCGGCGTCGTCGGGGCTGGTCTGGCGACGCTCGTCGCGAACGTCGTCATGTTCGGCTTCTTCTGGCACCGGGCCCGCGTCTTGTTCGATTGGGAGGAGACGGTCGAACCGAATCACACAGACTATAGAGAAATTCTTCGCCTCGGCTTCCCGATGGCGTCCCAGCGCGTCTTGTTCACCGTCATCAGTATTTTCCTCGCCCGCATGATCGGTTCATATGGGACCGAAGCAATCGCGGCCCAGCGCATCGGGCTTCAAATCGAGTCGATCGCCTATATGATGATCGGCGGATTAAACGGTGCTATCGCAAGTTACACGGGGCAAAATCTCGGCGCCCGCAAAGTAGACCGGGTCCATGAGGGGTATCGGGTGACGACCCGGCTCGGCATCTTGTATACCGGGTTAATCACACTCGTCTTCCTCTTCGTCCCAGACGTCCTGATTGGGCTGTTCGTCGATGACCCGACAACGATTGAAATCGGTGCGAACTATTTACGGATCATCGGAATTTCGCTCATCTTCGCCTCACTTGAGATGATTGGGAATGGCTACTTCTCGGGACTCGGGCTACCGAAAATTCCGGCGACGATCTCAATCGTCTTCACCGTCGCCCGCATTCCGCTCGCGCTTGCCCTCGAGCCTTATCTCGGTATCGATGCCATCTGGTGGAGCATCGCCCTCTCGAGCATCATCAAAGGGCTCGTCTCTGCCTTCTATGTCCGACTAATGAAAAAGGAAGTGAGTTCCCTTGCAGAAGCGATTTAATCAACTAACTAAACAATTGTTGCACGGGCGCTTCGCCATCGAGCGTGAAATGCTCCGCGTGACACCCGATGGCACGCTCGCCGCTACGAAGCACCCGACAGCACTCGGAGACAAAGCGACGCACCCATATATTACGACCGACTTCTCAGAAAGTCAGATCGAGCTGATCACACCGACGTTCCCGACCGTCGAGGCGGCGCACGACTTCCTACAGACGCTGTATGATATCACGGCACTGAATATCGGTGACGAACGCCTTTGGCCGCAATCGATGCCGTGCGCGCTTCCTGACGGCGGGGTCATTCCGCTCGCTGACTTTGGTAGTTCAGGACTTGAAGCCGGGCGCTACCGGGAACATCTGCTCCAAAAATACGGGGCGAAAAAACAGCTCATCTCGGGTATCCATTTCAACTTCTCGTTCGCAGACGAGTTGATTGCCTCCCTCTATGAAGGGTCACCCGAACGATACGACCGTTTCAAGAACGACCTGTATTTAAAACTCGTCCGCAACTACTTACGGACACGCTGGCTCGTCGTCTATCTGTTAGGCGGGACTCCGGCCGTCCACACGAGCTATGAAGAACGCTGCGTCAGTCAAATGCAGGCGCTCAGCGAAGATGTGTATTCGAACACGACGGCGTTATCGTACCGGAATAGTGACTGCGGCTACACGAATGTCGAGCCGCTCTATCCGGACTATTCAACGCTCTCGGACTACACCGCGAGCGTGCGCCGCTTCATCGCCCAAGGTGACATCGCCAACCCGAACGAGCTCTACTCTCCGATTCGACTGAAGACGTCACGAGGAGGCAATGACTTGGAACGACTCGAGACGAACGGCATCGATTACATCGAGATTCGCAATATCGATTTGAACCCGTTCGAGAAGACCGGCATCGCCCTGTCCGATTTGAAGTTCTTGCACGTCTTCTTGCTCTACTTGACGTTGAAAGACGAGACACGATTTGCGGATTGGCAGGCTGAGGCGTTCCACAACCAGCAACGCGTCGCGAAAGAAGGGTTATCCCCGACGCTCACGCTCATGCGGGACGGCGAGGCGGTGGCGCTCCAGACGTACGCTCGCGATTTGCTCGACGAGATTGAAGCGTTCAATAAACATCACGACCTCGAGTTCGACGCGATTTTCGCCTCCGTCCGTGAACGAATCGACCATGTCGAGGCGACTTACGCGTCACGCCTCACCTCCGCTATGATGACGGATGGCTATACTGACTGGTCGCTCCGACAAGCGGAACTGTTTTATCAAGACGCGTACGCCAATCGGTTCCGGGTGCACGGCTACACGGATATGGAACTATCAACACAGATTTTGATGAAAGCAGCCTTGAAACGCGGTTATGCGGTCGATGTCATTGACCGCGACGACCAATTCATCCGCATCCGGCACGGCAACCAGACCGAGTACGTCAAACAAGCGACGAAGACGTCAAAAGATAACTACGTATCGGTTCTCATGATGGAAAACAAGACGGTGACAAAACACGTACTCGCCGAACATGGCATCCGCGTTCCCGGAGGGGTCGAGCTCCGCACTGAATCTGATTTACAGGACGCCTGGTATACGTTTGGGGACGAGCCGATTGTCTTGAAACCGAAATCGACGAACTTCGGCATCGGCATCCACATCTTCAAGGACGGGACGACGTTCGAGGAAGCGCTTGAGGCGTTCCATCACGCTCTTACGTTTGACGACGTCGTCCTGCTCGAGACGTTCCTGCCCGGAAAAGAATATCGTTTCCTCGTCATCGGTGATGAGGTCGCGGGCATTTTGCACCGCGTCCCGGCAAACGTGACCGGGGACGGTGTATCGACGATTCGTGAGCTCGTCGCCAAAAAGAATGAGGATCCGCTCCGCGGAAAAGGCTATAAGACGCCGCTCGAAAAAATTGACATTGATGACATCGTCGTGGCATTCCTTCGTCCACAAGGTAAGACGCCGGACAGTGTCCTTGCAGATGGAGAACTCGTCTTCCTTCGTGAGAACTCGAACATCAGCACCGGGGGTGACAGTATTGACTATACGGACCGGATCGCCGATTCATACAAACGGATTGCGGTCGAGTCCGCCCGAGCGATTGACGCCACAATTTGCGGGGTCGACATGATGATTCCGTCGATCGAGCGTGAAAATGACTACGGTATCATTGAACTGAACTTCAATCCGGCCATCCATATTCACGCCTTCCCGTACGAAGGAAAGGAACGGCCAATCGGCGAGACCGTGCTCGATTTACTGTTCGATTAACCAATATTCCTAGTTTGGAATATTCTAAAATGGGAATATTTTAAGTAAGAGGACGGTGACGAGGATGGAAGAAAATTTGAGTCCGTTGTTTCACGCGTTGGCCGACCCGAATCGCTTACGAATCATCGAGTTGTTGAGGCAAGAAGCTTTAACGGTCGGTGCCATCGCCGAACGACTCGACATCAGTCAACCACAGACGTCCAAGCAACTGCGTGTGCTCTATGATGCCGGACTCGTTTCGGTGACCATCGAAGCCAATCGGCGGCGCTACGCCCTGAATCTTCAGGCACTTGCCCCGATAGATATTTGGCGTTCACGGCTCGAGGCAGAGACGGCTCGGCTCGATCGGTTGGAAGAGTTTTTGCAACAGTCAAAACGAGAGGGGAAATCCTAATGGAAACGCTCAAATCGTACGTCGAAGGCAACACGTTAGTCGTGGAACGGAGTTTTAACGCGCCGCGCGCGCTCGTGTTCGAGGCATTTTCGACACCGGCCCATCTTGAAGCATGGTGGGGACCCGCTGGATGGAAAACGGAGGTTCGCACGTTCGAGTTCGAACCCGGCGGCACGTGGCATTATTGCATGACGTGCGTCGACAAAGAGCAAGGCGACTATTACGGCATGGAATCATGGGGCAAATCGACGTTCCTCGAGATTGACCCGCATCGTAAAATCGTCTATACGGACGCCTTCTCGGACGCGGACGGCCACGTCAATCCTGAACTTCCCGTCATGACCATCACGAACGAATTTGTCGACATCCCGAACGGCACGCTGTTCATCAGCCGCTCCGAATTCACGGACGCCGAGTCGCTCCAACAAGTCGTCGATATGGGAGCCGTCGAAGGTTTCGCCTCGCAGCTCGACCGTCTCGACGCCATCGTCTCCAGATAACAGCAAGCACCGCTCCTCGGATGAGGAGCGGTGCTTTTTCGAATTCCTCATCGCTCTAGTTGTTCGAATAGTCGATCGAGTTGAGGTGCATCAATCGCCTCATACGCATCTCCGACACTGATTTCGGTCGAACAATAGCCGTCATGGGGTACGAGATAGCCCGTTATGCCGATTCCGGTCACGTCTTGAACGGATTGAATCCAGGCCGAGACTGCCTCCACGTCCCCCTCAACATGAAGGTGGAACATATTCGTCACCGGGACGTCCGGTGTCGTCCACACCCTATCGATCGCATTGAAGCGGCGCGCCAGTTCCTTCGCCTGTTCGTAGTAGCTTGCCATCCGATCTTTCCGAAGCTCATAGTAATAGTCGGCCGGGATAATGTACGGATACAGTCCAATCAAATCCCCGCCATAGCGACGTTTCCACACTCTCGCCTCGGCGCAGAACGCTTTCGGTCCGGCCAAGATGGCTCCGGCAATCCCGCCGATGCCTTTGTAGAATGAGACGTAGACGCTGTCGAACAGTGCACATACTTCTGCTGCCGTCTTCTCGTAATACGGGAGCGTCTCGAATAATCGTGCCCCGTCGAGATGCAGACGAATCCCCCGCTCCCGGCACAAGTGACTGATTGCCTCCAGTTCATCGAACGGTGGCAAATAGCCCCCGAGTTCCCGTTGCGGCAACTCGATCAACAGGCAGGCGATATCGGGCAACGCCTGCACTTCCTCGAGCGTCATCAACCGCTTGTCATCTCCAATCAAGATTGGCTCAAGGTGATGCAGCTCCTTCAATCCGTCCTGCTCATGAATCTCCAAGTGACAGAGCGGATGATAGGCGACGTTTCGATTTCCGGTCTCGTCCGCCCAAATCCGTAACGCAATCTGCTGCGCCATCGTGCCGCTCGGAAAGAAAATTGCGTCTTCCATACCGAGTTCTTGCGCCAGTTTTTGCTCGAAGCGCGCGATGACCTCACCCGTCCCGTAATGGTCGCTCGCCTGATTCTGGTCGACCTCGGCGAACGCTTGCTGCAAGACGCCGACGTTCCGTCGACCGTGGCCGTTCAATTGATGCGACGTCTGTTGATATGATGTCCGTAACTCCATGTCATTCCCTCCACAACAAGCCCCCTGTCCATAGACAGGAGGCCATCAGTTAGTCGCGCATGCGGACGATTAATTTGCCGCGCACTTTGCGTGTATGTAGCTGTTCCAAACCATCTTTTAATCGTTCGAACGGCAAGACGTCCGTGACGAGGTCGTTCAATTCACCCGCCTCGAGCAGCTTCATCATCTCTTCGGCCATATAGGACAAGTTACGGATGGCCCGCTCGTTCTCACTCGCATGGGCCGCACCGAGGGCGACTTCATGAATCGAAGGCGACAGCGTGAACCCTTTCATGTCCGACATGTCAGGTGGACCGGCGATATAAGCGAGCTGTCCGCTGAATGCGAGTCGATCCAAATCGGCCGTCGCCACGTCGCGTCCGACCGTGTTCAAAATCAAGTCGACACCGCGACCGTCTGTCAGTTCCATGATTTTCTCCGTCACATCCTCGACGTTGTAGTCGATGGCGACATCGGCACCGAGCGATGTGACCCAGTCAAAGTTTTCCGGCGATGCGGTTGTGAACACTTTGAGCCCAAGTTTTTTGGCAAGTTGAATCGCGTAACCACCGACTCCGCCCGCTCCGGCGTGGACGAGAATCGTCTCTTTGTCGCGTGTGTTCAACTTCTGCATAATGGCCTCATACGCTGTCATGCCGGCACAGAGGATGGCCGCAGCGGCCTCGTCGCTCACTTCCGGCGGGACGACGGCGCAAGCACGCGCATCGACGACCGCATACTCGGCGAAGCCGCCGTTGTTTCCAAGACTCGTGTGGACGGCGACACGTGAACCGGTAATGATATTGGCGAGACTCGAACCGACTTCGACGACTTCCCCGACCAGGTCGACGCCAAGAATGTGTGGATACGACCAATTCGGATTGCCGTTCGTGCCGACTTTATAGTCGACCGGGTTCAATGCGACCGCTTCGACTTTGATGAGCAGTTCGCCCGCGCCTAGTGTCGGACGCTCTATCTCACCGATATGGAGATGTTCTAATCCAGGTTCATCAAGTAACCACGCTTTCATGCTCAATACGCTCCTTCCGAATACGTCAGTTCATGCGAATGTGAATAGATTTCGACAAGATTGCCGAACGGGTCTTCACAGTACACCATCCGATACGGCTTATCGCCCGGGTAATATTCCCGAATCGGCATCCGTTGTTTCCCACCATGGGCTACGATTTTCTCGACGAGTCCTTCGATGTCCGGATCTTGGACGCAGTAGTGGAAGATGCCTGTCTTCCAAAACTCGAAATTGTTCTCCGGCTTCTCATTGTTCGGAAACTCGAACAACTCAATCCTGATTTTGTCACCGGTCGACATGTGGGCGATTCTGAAACTGCCCCAGCCCGGTCCGAATACGTCCGTACACATGACACCGATCGGCGAGTCGTCCTCGACGACGTCTGACGGCTGCATGATGGTGTACCAGCCCATCACGTCCTCATAAAATTTAACTGCTTCTGCCACACTCGGGACCGATAGTCCGATATGTGAGAATGTACGTGGATATGTCACTGTCATCCGCTCCTTTTTGTTTGCTCAATTTGATGGATAACGATACGATACCTTCATCGAAGCAATAAAAAAAGTACGCACATTCAAGTAACTACCCGAAAGCGAGGCGAATTGAACATGACGACCCCGTTCCCCGTCAATAAGGCGCTCGACATCATCGGCGGTAAATGGCGGCCTCAAGTGTACTGTACGCTCGAGAACGGCCCGCGCCGCTTTTCTGAGATTCAACGCGCCATCCCTGACGTCAGCCGCAAGGTGTTGACCGATCAACTGCGCGAGCTCGAACAGCTCGGTATGGTCCGCCGCATCGACTATTCGACCGAGAAACAGCTTCACGTCGAATACTCGCTCACCGAGGACGCACTCAGCCTGCAACCAGCCATGAAGGCGCTCTGCTCTTGGGGCGAGACACGAGACGAATAAACCCTCGCCGGATCCGGCGAGGGTTTTGTCATGCTGCGAACAAGCTGATCAGATTTCCGTCCGGATCGATGACGATGGCGTAACGTTGTCCCCAGAACGCATCCCACGGTTCGCGATGCGAGGCATAGCCGTGCTCGACGATTGCCTCATAGCGCACATCTAGTTCATCCCGACTGTCGCATAAGAAGGCGAGTTCGACCCGATGCCCCGTCGCCGGGTTCCATTCCCCGTACACCGATTCGGCCACTTCGACCGTGTCGAAGGCGAGCCGGACCCCGCCGTCATCGACCTCGACATGCGCTTCCTCATTACTCGATTCCGGAATCGACAGACCGAGCATCCGATAAAAGTCGAGCGCCCGCGTCATATCTTCAACGACAATCCCAATCATGTCTAGCTTGATTCCCATGTGATCACCTCATTTCCCAAGTTGGTGGTGCTATGATGAGTGTAGCACTACATCCTGCTCGTGAAACGAGGAAATTCAAATGACCCATCAATTCGCTGTCCTGACCCAGCCACAGGCGGAAACAATCGCCTACACATGGCACTACGAAGGCGATTATGCGTTTTACAATATGGCGGCCGACAAAGACGATTTAGCCGAATTTTTAGACGTCGAACAGCGCGGACAGTCGGTGTTCGCCATCACGTCTGACGGTGCACTCGTCGGGTTCGTGAGCGTCGCGCAAACGGATGCTGAAACGGTCGATATCGGTCTCGGCATGAAGCCCGATTTGACCGGGAACGGGAGCGGACGAGCGTTCGTCACATCGATTCTCGACTTCGTCAAAGCGACTTACTCATCGCATCGCATCACCTTGTCCGTCGCCGCCTTCAACGTGCGGGCGATCCGTGTCTATGAGACGTGCGGGTTCAAGCAGACCGGTTCGTTTCAACAACCGACGAACGGGAGCACGTTCGATTTTATTCAGATGGAACGTCAAGAAAGTCCTCAGAACCAACCGTTCTGAGGACTTTTCCTATGTGAGCTGTTTCTTTTGGATGTATGACAAGCCGAGCGCCGCAATCAAAATTGTGCCTTTGACGATGTCTTGGGCGTAATACGGCACGTCCCACATCGTCAGTCCGTTCAACAAAATCCCAATCAAGACGGCACCAATCAACGTGCCGACGACGTTCGGTCGTCCGGTCCCGAAGACGGCGTAACCGATATAAGCGGCCGCGACGGCGTCCATGAGGAGCGGTGCTCCGGCCGATACTTGTCCGGTACCGATGCGCGACGCCAAGATGATGCCGCCGATGGCTGCGAACAGACCACTCAACACATACGCGTACAGCTTGATGCGCGTGACGGCGATGCCGGAGCGGCGGGCCGCCTCGACGTTCGAGCCGACGTAATAAAATTCGCGTCCTGTCTTCGAATACGTCAAAAATAGATGCGCCCCGGCGAAGAAGAGAATCATCAAGATGGCGACGAACGGGACAGGTCCGATTGAACCTTGGCCGATGAAGAGGAACGACGGGATAAAACGTCCCGGTGCCGTCCCTCCTTCAATCGGCATGTTGTCGTAGATTGAAAAACCTTTCGTATACGTCAATTGGACCCCGTTGATGACGTACATGATGGCGAGCGTCGCGAGCAAATCCGGTAACCGGAACTTGATTGTCACGAGCGCGTTCAACAGCCCGACGAGCACACCGAGCGCAATCGGGACGAGCAGGGCGACGAGCAGTTCTTGACTATGTAACACGAGGCTCGATGCCGCCCCGATTGTTGCGAGGCTCGCCGTCGAGCCGACCGATAAGTCGAATCCGCCGACGATGAGCGAGAATGTCACCCCGAGGGCGAGCAGGGAGACGATCGATACGGATTTGATGATGTCGCTAAAGTTCGCGTACGTCAAAAACTGGTCGTTCGTCACACCGAAGACGGCGATGAGTGCGAGAATCGCGAACAGTGTTCCGTATTGACCGATGCCACTAAAGCGTTTCGTGCGTTGTTTGATGACGAGTTGGGCCATGTTAGACGCCTCCTTTCTGTTGCCAACGGCCGCGGTCGAGCCAGAGCGTCCGGTTGGCGACCAATTCTAATTCATGCGGTTCGCTCGATGTGAAGATGACGGTCTTCCCGTCTTTGGCAAGGCGGGTGACGAGTTCATAAATGTCCCGTTTCGCCGTCACGTCGACACCTTTCGTCGGTTCGTCGAGCAGATAGACGTCCCGGTCCTCGAGGAGCCATTTGCTGAGGACGACTTTTTGTTGATTCCCGCCGCTCAATTCTCGGACCGGTTGCCCGACCTGGTCGTATTTCACTCGCAGCGAGGCCAATACGCGTGTGATCGCGTTCGCCTTCCCTTCAATCGCGAGGACGTTCCATTCAATCGAATCGTCGAGGAAAAGCCCCTGTTTCCGGCGTTCTTCTGGTACGAGGGCAAATCCGGACCGGACTGCCTGACGCGGTTCACGAATCTTGAGCGGTTTCCCGTCCAACGTCACTTGTTGTTCGACACCGGAGAGACCGAATAGCGCCTCGATCAACTCCGTCTTCCCGCTCCCGGTGACGCCGCCAATGCCGACGACTTCGCCTTTATATGCCGTGAACGACAACTCGGTTCCGAACGTCGGTAACGTGAGGTCGGCTTGAATCCGGATCTCGGTTTCCGGAACGGCTTTCTCTAACGCTTCTGCCATGTCGGATCCGCTCAAATACGTATGGATATCCCGTTCTGACAATGCCTGAAATGGCCCTTCGTAAGCGATGCGCCCATCCCGGAGGAACGTCGTCGTCGTGGTGACGCGCGACAGTTCATCTGACCGGTGAGTGATGAGAAGAATGCCGACGCCTTCTTCTGCGAGCGATTGCAATAACGTAAGCAGTGCTGCCGCGTCATCTGTCGACAGTGCGGCCGTCGGTTCGTCGAGCAAGAGGTAGGCCGCATCACTCGCGAGTGCCCGGGCAATCAAGACACGTTGTTTGACGCTGAGCGGGAAACGCCCGACCGGTTCGGTCACGTCAATCTGTAATCCGACGCGTTCCAAATAGACAGCTGCTCGCTGTTTTAGTTCGCGAGGACGAATCCGTTCGACCGCCTGCCACGGCACGACGTTCTCATAGATCGGTAAATCGAGATAGAGAGCGTCATCGACTTCTTGCGACACCGTGATGACCCCGCGGCGAATCGCCTCGGCCGGTGTGAGTGTGACCGCCGTCTCGTCGAGCTCGACCGTCCCAGACGTCGGGATGATGGCGCCACTCAACAGCTTGACGAGCGTGCTTTTTCCGGCCCCGTTCAACCCGAGCAAGCCATGAATCTCGCCACGACGGAGCGTGAAGCTGACATCTTCGAGCACGGTGACGTCGCCGTAACGTTTCGTGACACGTTCGAGCCGTAACATCAGTCTGTCCCTTTCATCCAGTCCGACCAGGCCGCGTCTGATGCGCCCCAGTTCGGGACGTATTGGCCGAGGTCGTCCATCGTCACTTTCTCGTCCGGCAAGACGTCACGATCGACGAGATACGGATCGACCGAATGAATCGACGGCGTCTCTTCACCCGCTAATTTTTGATACGCGTACCGGACTTGGATGCGTCCGATTTCAGCCGGATCGGTCGCCGCCGTCACTTTCCACGGGCTGCCGTCCTCTTGCATGAGTTGAAGGTCTTCGTCACTCAAATCGATGCCATAGACAGCGATTTCATCACGTCCGGCTTGTTTGATGGCACGGCTCGCACCCTTAGCGAACTCGTCCCACATCGCGAATACGGCATCAATCTCGCCTTCCGGATACTTCTTCAAAATCGCTTCCATCTGGCTCTGTGTATCGAGCGCCGTATTATTCGTCGCCGAACCGAACTTGGCGACTTCCGTAATGCCTGGGTAGCGTTTCAAGAACGCATCATAAATCGTGTGGCGTCGTTCCATCGGTGTGAAGCCACCGACCCAAATCGTGACGATGTTGCCTTCACCGTCCAAATCTTCGGCGAGTGCCTTGAGCGAACGCCAGGCGAGCGAATAGTCGTCCTGGTCGATGACCGTCACGCCTTCGTTCGTCAAATCGTTGTCGAATGCGACGACTTTGATGCCTTTGTCGAGTGCACGTTGGACCGGTTCTTTCAACGCATCGGCGCGGCCATGGTCAATCAAGATGACATCGACGCCTTGCGTCGTCGCCGTGTCGACGTAGCTCGCCATCTTCGACAGATCGTTGTCGGCGTTGTACACTTTCACGTTGCCGCCGAACGATTCGACCTGTTCCGTCACCCCATTGATATACTGCGACGAGAACGTGCCAATCGACATCTGCATGATGAGGGCGACATCGATATCTTTCGGCAACGTCCCGTTCGATACCGAGACGGGTTTGGTCTCTGCCGTCTTCTCGGCCGGCTTCGATGGGGCCGCTTGCTCGTTCGTGCAACCGACGAGCGCCAAGACGAATGTGAATAACAAAATCAATAGTTTTTTAGACATGAATCGTTCCCCCTACATGATGTGTGATGGCGGCCTCTGTCGGTTCGAACACACCCGCCTCGGTGATGAGTCCGGTGATGAGGTCCGGTGTGGTGACGTCGAACGCCGGATTGAAGACGGTGATGCCGACGGGTGCCGTCGGTTGACCGCCGATATGTGTCACTTCTGACGGGTTCCGCTCCTCGATTTCAATCGTGTCATCCGCCGTCAAATCGAACGTCGAATGCGGCGCCGCGACGTAGAACGGAATGCCGTAATGTTTGGCAAGGACGGCGAGCTGCAACGTCCCGATTTTATTGGCGACGTGACCCGTCCGTGTGATACGGTCGGCTCCAACGATGATGGCGTCGACTCGTTTTGACTGAATCGTCCAAGCCGCCATATTGTCTGTGATGAGCGTCACGTCGATATCGGCCCGGTCGAGTTCCCAGACAGTGAGGCGTGCCCCTTGCAGGAGCGGCCGCGTCTCACAGGCGAAGACGTTGAAAGATACGCCCTGTTCTTTTCCGACGTAAAACGGCGCGAGCGCCGTGCCGTATCGCGATGTCGCGATGGCACCGGCGTTGCAAATCGTCAACACGTTCCCTCCGGCCGGCAACACCGTCAGTGCATGCTCGCCGATGGCCCGATACGTATCGACGTCCCGGTCGTACAAAGCGATGGCGCGCCGTTTGATTTCCTCGGCAATCGCCTCAAAGTCGTCCCCGACATTTAAATCAAGGAGCGATTCAATCACGTTTTGCAAATTGACCGCTGTCGGCCGGGTCGCAATCAAGCGGCGTCCGACGAGTTCGAGCCGACGCGTGAAGTCCGGGTCATCGATTAACCGGCCCGCCTCTTTGGCGAGGACGAACGCTCCGAAATAAGCGATGGCCGGGGCGCCGCGGACTTGGAGCGTCTCGATGGCATGTTCGGCCTGTTCAAGCGTCTCGATTGTCACGTAACGCTCTTCGTGCGGCAACAACGTCTGATCCAATAGGATGAGTTCGTCCGTTTGCGAATTAAAGCGGATGTTTTGGACCGTCATACGCGCACCCCCGACAAAAGCGTCACCAAGTCGTCAATCGATTCGACGCTGTGGCGTTCTTTGATGAGCGCCGTCCCGAGGGCAAGCGCGTCACGTTTTCGTTCGAGCCGCGTCGCTTCCGGCAACGTCTCGAGATCGGCGACACCGGCGAGTCCGACGGCACGGCGAATGAGTTCGCAACCGGCGTAGCCGATCGTGTCGCTGAAGATCGTCCGCAACAACTCGTCGACAAAACCGTCCGTGTTGAACGGTTCGACGGCGCGCTCAAAGTTGGCCCGGAACGTCTTCTCAAACGTCTCCCACACCGTCAAGACGTCTGTGAAACGTTCGAAGCGTTTGAACGGGTCATAGAACGTCGACAGCGTCAAATGGGCGATGATTTGGCCCAGGTCGAAGCCGAACGGTCCGTAAAATGCGAACTCTGGATCGATGATTTTCGTCTCTTGTTGGGTCGCGAAGATGCTGCCCGTATGTAGGTCACCGTGCAGAAGCGCCTCATGTTTCGTGACAAATCCGACTTTCAGTTTCGTCACCTCGACCTTCAGCGCCTGGTCTTGCCAAAGGCGTTCGACATCTTTTCGAAGCGCCGCCTCGATGTTGTTCGACTCTGCGTCTTTGAACGGGTCGGTGAAGATGAGCTTCTCGGTGATGTCACACAGTTCCGGATTGTAATAGTCACGTTCAATCCGCTTCTTCGCAATTGGTCCGGCCGCATAATCCGACGTCGCGAACAGCGTCTCTCCTAAAAATTCACCGACATGACGCGCGAGTTCCGGATAGCTCTCCCCCTTCAAATAACCGGTGCGGACAATCTCATAATCAGACAGATCTTCTAAAATCGTGTAGGCGAGCGTCCGGTCGCTGCCGAGGACGTCCGGGACGAAACGCGGCGCCACGTTCGCAAACTCACGGAGTGCCAACTGTTCAATCCATGCCCGTTCGAGCGTAAGCGGCCAGCTCTCGCCGACAACTTTGGCGTATGGGAGCGCCTGTTTGACGATTAGGCGCTGTTCGCCTTGGCGAATCCGAAACACGAGATTCAAGTTACCGTCCCCGATTTCCTCACACTCGGCGATTCCTTCTTGCAAGTATCCTAGTTGACGGACGTGCTCGACGACGGTCTGTTCTGTAAATGGTTGATATGACATGATGTTTTCCCCTTCCTGTAAGTTGCCCACAAAAAAAGCCCCTTTCTCCGCGAGAAAGAGGCACAGCCAAAATGGTTGTTCCTCTCATCTGTCAGACATTCGTCTGGTGGATGTAGCACCGTGCCTAGTGGTCGGTTGCTGCGGCGTCATCGGGCCAATTCCCTCTGCCAACTCGCGATAAGAGTGGTTTATTCGATTCGGTGAACTTATGTGATGAATATTACGGACTTGACGTCACAATTGTCAACGTCATTTTCTCCGTGCACCTCCGTCTTTTTTTGTGCATATATGGAAACAACTCCCCAAAATATTTTTTTTGGAAAAAAAGGAATTGACGACGTGACGATTCTGTGCAAAAATTCAATTAAATTTCACAACTTCAAATCACATTCTTATCAAGAGCAGACGGAGGGACGAGCCCGATGATGTCGCAGCAACCGACCAGAGATGGCACGGTGCTAATTCTTGCAGCGAAAGCTGAGAGATAAGAGTTCATTTTTTATGATGACCTCTTGCCTCGGCATGGGGTCATTTTTTGTTTGCCTGGAAGGAGGAACCATATGAGTATCACTGCCACATATGAAATCAAACGAACGGACGCGGTCGCGACCGTCGCCGACAAAATCGCCCTCGAGCTGACCGTCGGTACTTGGACGGAGCTGCCTCACTTAGAGCAAGAGCAGTTACAGGCGTACCGGGGTGAGGTCGTGTCGACCACACATACGGATACGACGAGCCGCTTCACGATCCGCTACCCGTTACATAATGTCAGCCCTGACTTATCATCCATCTTGACGACGACGTTCGGGAAACTGTCCCTCGACGATTCAATCCGGTTAATCGATTTGACGTTGCCCGAGACGCTCGCGCCTCATTTCAAAGGCGCCAAGTTCGGCGTCGAAGGGATTCGCGATTTGCTCGGTGTCCATGATCGCCCGCTCGTCATGAGCATCTTCAAAGGTGTCATCGGCCGTGACCTCGCGTTTCTCGAGCAGCAACTCCGCGATCAGTTTGCCGGAGGCATCGATATCGTCAAAGACGACGAAATTTTATACGACAACCCGCTCACCCCATCGCTCGAACGGGCCCGCATCGGAGCGGCCGTCATTCAAGCGCACTTTGAGGCGACCGGGAAGCGTGTCCTCTATGCCATCACGTTGAGCGGTCCTGTGTTCGCTCTGCGCGACCAGGCACTCCGGCTGATTGAGGCCGGTGCGACGGCGCTTCTATTCAACGTCTATACGTACGGTCTTGACGCACTGCGCGAACTTGCGAACGACCCAGACATCCGTGTGCCGATTTTGGCTCACCCGGCCTTTGCCGGCGCCTTGACCGGGTCCATCAGTCATTCGCTCTTACTCGGTAAACTCCCACGCCTCGCCGGGGCCGATTTGACGCTCTTCCCGTCTCCGTATGGCTCCCTCGCGACACCGCGTGACGAGGCGTTCGCGATTCGTGACCAGAGCGCCGAACCGCATTGGTCGAAACCGATTTTACCGGTCCCATCAGCCGGGATTCATCCGGGACTCGTCGCGGATATCATTCGTGATTTCGGGACAGATGTCGTCATCAACGCCGGCGGTGGCATTCACGGACACCCGGATGGCGCAGCCGCCGGGGCTCGTGCTTTCCGACAAGCCATCGCTCACGTCCTCGATCAAACCGAAGGACAGACGGACGAGCTCGATACCGCGTTGAAGGCGTGGGCGTCGCGATGACGATCCATATCCTGTGCGACTTCGACGGGACGATCACGGCGGAAGACAATATCATCGCCTTGATGAAAGCGTTCGCCCCGCCGGCTTGGGTCGAGTTGAAAGATGCGGTCCTCGAGCAACGGATTTCAATCCGCTCCGGCGTCGGTCAACTGTTTCAACTATTGCCGAGCGCGGCTGCCCCGGCTTACCGTGATTATTTGTTGGAGCGGATCACGCTCCGCCAAGGGTTCCCGGCATTTTTAGAACAAGTTCGGGCCCACGGCTGGAAGTTTGACGTCGTCAGCGGCGGGATGGACTTTTTCGTCCATCCAATTTTAGCAGGCCACGTCGACCCCGAGCATATCTACTGCAACGTCGCCGACTTCTCTGCTGAGACGGTAACCGTCACGTGGTCGCACGCTTGCGACGAACAGTGCACGAACGATTGCGGCTGTTGCAAGCCGACGCTCGCTCGCCGCATCGTCAATCCCGCCGACCGCTTAATCGTCATCGGCGACTCGGTGACCGACTTCGAGGTCGCGAAGCGTGCCGACTTCGTCTACGCCCGAGGTCAACTCATCACGCTCTGCGAAGACGCAGGCATCCGTTACGCCCCGTTCGAGACGTTTGACGACATCACCCATCATTTGAAGGAGGTGGCCGTATGAGCCTTACGGCACGTTGGCTTGAACTGGCCGAGATTAAAGACGAACTCGCCGCCCGCGACTGGTTCCCCGGAACGAGTGGGAATTTGGCGATTCGCGTCTCTGACGACCCGCTCGAATTTCTCGTCACGGCGAGTGGACGCGATAAACGGAAACGAACGCCAGACGACTTTGTTCATGTCGATGCGGGCGGACGCTTAATCGGCGAACAGACAGGAAAACCATCCGCCGAGACGCTGCTACATGTCGAAGTGTTCAATCGGACGGATGCGACGTGTTCGCTCCATGTCCATACGGTCGACAATAATGTCATCTCCGAGCTCCATGCCGCCACCGGCGAAGTCGTCTTCACCGGTCAAGAAATCATCAAAGCGCTCGGCTTCTGGGACGAGGATGCGGTCGTCCGCGTACCGATTATCGAGAACCATGCGGACATTCCGACTCTTGCGGCCGCTTTCGCCCCTCACATTCACGCAAACGCCGGTGCCGTCCTCATTCGCAATCACGGCATCACCGTCTGGGGCGAGACCCCGGCCGCGGCCAAACGCTATTTAGAGGCTTACGAGTTCTTGTTCAGCTATACATTAAAACTACGCGCCCTAGGCGTCCATTCATAAGGAGGAACCAACCATGGCAACTGTCTATTTCCAACAAACCGAAGAGCGTTACGTCGATCAAACTGAAGTGAGCGCCTTTTTAGAGTCTCGCGGGATTTTATATGAGCAGTGGGACATCACAAAGCTCCCGGAAAACCTGCAAGAGAACTATCAGTTGACGGACGAGGACAAACAAGCGATCTTGTCGACGTTCCGTGACGAGATTCGTGATGTATCGGAGCGCCGCGGCTATGAGACGGCAGACGTCATCTCATTGTCAGACGCGACGCCGAACTTGGACGAATTGCTCGTCAACTTCCAAAAGGAGCACCATCATACGGATGACGAGGTCCGCTTCATCGTCAGCGGCCATGGCATCTTCGCCATCGATGACGCCGAGCGTGGCTACTTCAACATCGAGCTCAACCCCGGCGACCTCATCTCGGTGCCGGTGAACACGCGCCACTACTTCACGCTCCAAGACGACCGCAAAGTCGTCGCCGTCCGCATCTTCGTGACGACAGAGGGCTGGGTGCCGATTTACGAGAAACAAGACGTGACCGCATGAAAAATGGTCTCTCGCTCAAAGGCGAGAGACCATTTTTTTAATGTTTGGCAGCGGCTGTCGGTTTTGAAGAGAACCAACCCCATACCGCGATACCGACCATGACCGACCAGAAGAACACGGTCCACGCCGTCGAGTGGACGAAGCCGTCCGGAAGACCCATGAACGCGAACGGTGTACCGGCAATCAATTCCTTGAAGCCAGGGTGTTCAAGGACGAGCACCGTCAACTTCACACCGACCCAGCCGACGATGATGAAGGCGGCTGTCTCAAGTGTCGGACGTTGATGCAACAGCTTGACGAAAATTCGAGCAGCGAAACGCATCAAGATGACCCCGATGAGTCCACCTGTCAAGACGACGAAGAACTGACCAGAGTCGATCCCACCGATTTCACCGAGACCGAGCGGCGGCAAGCTGACCGCGAGCGCGACCGCTGCGAGAATCGAATCGACCGCGAAGGCGATATCAGCAAACTCGACTTTCGCAACCGTCAACCAGAACTCTTTCTTCGTGACCGGCTTCTCTGTGACAGCCGTCTCTTCTTTCGCCTCAGCGGCGAGATCTTGTTTCGGCTCCACCTTACGTGCCTTATAGGTCATATACAGATGTCGTGCACTCATTCCAATCAGGTAAAGCGCACCGAGCGCCTGGACTTGCCAGACGTTGATTAAGAATGAAATCAAGAACAATGCGATGAAGCGGAAAACGAACGCTCCAAGCAAGCCATAGAATAGTGCCTTCTTCTGTTCTGTCCGCGGCAAGTGCTTGACCATGACCGCCAAGACGAGTGCGTTGTCTGCAGAAAGTAGCCCTTCTAGACCGACGAGTACGACGATGATCCAGGCGTACTGCAGAATTAACTGCCAATCCATTAAAAACATCCCCTTTTTTTGTTGTGTTCCTTCATATTTAACAGTGATCTATTTTTTAAGTTCACAGGAACATTTTATTCCCGATTCATATCGAAATCAATCTTCTTTTCTTCAATTGCTGAAGTTTTTTTATTCACGAGCACGTTCAAAGCATGTTCAGAGAGCAAAATGGTACCCGGTTGATGTACATTTCGTGATAAAATCCTAACAAGAACGAGTGGCAGTCATTTGCCCTCTCAAAAAAGGAGAATCCGATTATGTCTACAAGCCATGTCGCTTTACCTACTAAAGCAGAACGACATAAATTATTCGGTTCGGTCCCGCCCATCAAAGGCACGAAGCCGACTGAAAAAGAACAAATGGTCGATCTACAAAATACACCTAAAAACTTCTTGTTCGCGCTCGACAGCGTCGGCATCTCAAACGTCAAACACCCTGTCAACATTGAGACGCCAGACGGCATCCAAGCGACGGTCGCCACGTTCGAGTTGACGACTTCGCTCGTCCAAGACCGTAAAGGCATCAACATGTCACGTCTCACTGAACAGCTCGACGCGTACCACACAGAAGGTTGGACGTTATCGAACCGCTCGCTCATCGAGTTCGCACAAGAACTCGCCGAGCGTATGGAACAGACGGAAGGCCAATTGACGGTCCGTTACCCATGGTTCTTCAGCCGGAAAGCACCAGCCACAGGTCTCAGCGGTCTCATGAACGCGGACGTCATGCACAACGTGACGTACAACCTCGAGACAGGCATGGCTAGCGTGACAGTCGGTCTCGTCATCAACGTGACGACACTTTGCCCATGCTCGAAAGAAATCAGCGAGTACAGCGCCCACAACCAACGTGGTTACATTACAATCGAAGCCGGTCTCGACGAAGCATCACTTGACGGCTTTGACTGGCGTCTCGCACTTCTTGAGGCAGCCGAGTCGAACGCATCGGCTCCGCTTCATCCTGTCCTCAAACGTCCGGATGAAAAACGTGCGACGGAAATCGCGTATGAAAACCCACGTTTCGTGGAAGATATGGTCCGCTTGATCGCAGCTGATTTGTACGAAATGAAACAAGTCGTCAATTTCTTCGTTGAATGTCGCAACGAAGAGTCGATTCACCAACACGATGCGATCGCTTCAATCACTTTCGATAAGCGCGACAACTAAAAAACGAGTGAAGCCTTTACGGGCCTCACTCGTTTTTCTATAGACTTTGGACGAGCCGAATCGTCAACAACATGACGATGACGATGAGCCAGACGGCCCAGACGAGCCGCCATTTATCGCTATCGACTCGTTTGACGAACGTATAGACGGTCAAATAGAGCGCGATCAACAGCGGAATGACGACCCATGGATTGTCGAGCATCACGCCTCGATGTCGCCGTCCCATGCGAGCATGCCACCTTCGACGTTGACGACCTTATAGCCTTCCGACTCCAAATAGTCACCCGCCGTCTGACTGCGCCCGCCTGAACGGCAAATAATGTAATAGACGTTGTCTTTTGCGAGCTTGTCCGCCACCTCTGGGAATTCAGACAGCGGATAGAGCGGCACGTGCGGGATGTGGCCCGCATCGTACTCGTCTTGTTCGCGCACGTCGATAATATGGAGCGATTCGCCGTTCTCGAGCTTTTCGCGTAATTCAGTTGCATGGATGCTTTGCATGCTAGTTCCCCCTTAAAAGTGTTGTCCCCTACTAGTTTACCTCAGTTTTCGTTCAGAGAAACTCCAATTGATCGTCGTTTCATCATCACAATAGAACCCTTCGAGTTCGCATCGCTCGACAACCTGCTCGATCCAAGCACGACGGCCACAAAACATGGTGAAGTGGCTATCCCAAGGCGGTACGATGAGCCACTCATGGTTGTAACTAAAAAACGTCCGATGTTGCATCCCCCACGTGTCGGCAACTAACGTCTCACGAAGATGGATGAGATGCCGCTCCATACAGAATTCATCTCCGCTCCAGATCCATCCTTCTCCCATCTCTAGAAGTACCCGTAACACTCGATTCTCTAGAAAATCCGATAGCTCACCTTCGCTTGGCGGAAGTATATTCTCGCGCTCGCAGTATTCAATGAGTCGACTCGCACCGTCTTGGTCTTCGGCGTGCGGTTTCAGCGCCCCAATCATCGTCCGGAGCGCATGATCGATACGGCTCACATCATGGAAACCAAGCTTTTGCCGCATTTCTTCCCATGTAATAGCCCGAAATTGCAATTCTACTTCGTTTTTGTCCATCTCGAGATAGCGGTCAGTTGCGGTCGCGTCGTCGATTGGGATGAGAAATGGATGAAACACGATAAAGACCGCTTCGAACACGCCTTCATAATACGTTTTAATCGGATTATCATCCCCGCCGCCGAACATGGCGTAACGATGTCCTTCCGGTAACGTAATTGCCCCCACACAACCTCCTCCTTTCCCAATAGTTTACAATGTGACCACAAAAAAAGCATCCTCCGCTCAGGAAGGATGCTCGCGACTTATGCTTCGTTGCGCTCGTCGATGGCTTGTGCCGCTGTGATGAGCGTCAATTTGTAGACGTCCTCTTCGTTACAGCCGCGCGACAAGTCGTTGACCGGTTTATTGAGACCTTGAAGGATCGGTCCGATCGCTTCGAATCCACCGAAACGTTGAACCATCTTGTAGCCGATGTTTCCGGCTTCTAGGCTTGGGAAGACGAACACGTTCGCATTTCCGGCTACTTCAGAGCCTGGTGCTTTCTTCGCCGCTACGCTCGGAACGAACGCCGCATCGAATTGAAGTTCGCCGTCGATCGGAAGGTTCGGTGCCTTCTCTTTGGCGAGACGTGTCGCTTCGATGACTTTTTCTGTCTCTGGCGACTTCGCTGAGCCTTTTGTCGAGAAGCTGAGAAGCGCGACTTGCGGCTCGATGCCGAACGTCTTCGCTGTCAACGCTGACAAGTAGGCGTTCTCGGCGAGGTCAGCCGCATCCGGTGCGATGTTGATCGCGCAGTCCGAGAAGACGTACTGCTCGTCGTCGCGTACCATGATGAAGACGCCTGACGTCTTTTTGATGCCTGTTTGCATCTTGATGATTTGAAGGGCCGGACGAACCGTGTCGGCCGTCGCATGCATCGCGCCTGAGACGAGACCTTCTGCTTTTCCTGTGTGGACGAGCATCGTTCCGAAGTAGTTCACATCTGACGTCAACAACTCACGTGCTTGTTCCGGTGTCGCTTTGCCTTTGCGGCGCTCGACGAACGACTCGACGAGTGTGTCGATGTCTTCGTATGTCGCTGGGTCATACTGCGTCAAGTTTGAGATATCAAAGCCGTGTTTTGCTGCGACCGCATCGATTTCAGCTTTTGGTCCGACAACGATTGGTTCGACCATACCGTCCTGTTTCAAACGAACGGCTGCGCCGAGGACGCGCTCATCGATCCCTTCCGCTAAGACGATGGTCGGGCGAATCGGGCTGACTTTTTGTTTCAACGTGTCAAATAGTTTCATAGTGAATGAACTCCTTTTCGATTAGAAGAAATCGGATTTTTTCTCTCTCGGACGCTCTCGTCCATATGCGAGTTTTATTATACACAGTACGTTTTTTAAAATAAACTATTCTGCCCACTTCGTCATAAATCGCTTGAAATCAATCATTATATGAATAGAACAGTTTACCATTTCCGACTGATACAGCCCATCGTGAAGCCGTTTTCACTAAGCACACACGTTATGTTTATACCCGGTGTTGACATGTGACTATCCTCACGACGGCGTCAAATTTGCCAGGCGGTCAATCGTGTATGGTAAAATAGTCAGCGAAGCCTAGTCTCGAAAGGAGTTTTTTTATGTCAGAACGTCCAGCACCAACACCGACAACCGAAACGCAACACGCAGCCGCCACGTTAGACGGTTGGTATACGCTCCATGATTTCCGATCAATCGATTGGACTCGCTTGAAGGCGGTCGATCCAACTACCCGTCAAGAGATGATTGACGAATTCGTCGCTTTCCTCGGCTCACTCGAAGATGTCGAGACGCGCGGCGAAGGAAGTCATGCTTTCTATTCCATCCTTGGCCAGAAAGCGGACGTCGTCTTGATGGTCCTTCGTCCGACGTTCAAAGAGCTCGAGCAAGTCGAGCTCGCTCTTCGGAAGACGAGATTGTACGATTATATGATTCCAAGTTATTCGTATGTGTCGGTGATCGAACTCGGCATGTACCGTGGTTCGGGCGACGGTGACCCGTACGAGAACCCACACATCCGGGCCCGCCTCTATCCGACACTCCCGAAAGCGGCCCACATTTGCTTCTATCCGATGAGCAAGGCTCGTCGCGATGGGGACAACTGGTATACGCTATCGATGGATGAGCGCAAAGACCTCATGTATCGCCACAGCATGATCGGCCGCAACTATGCCGGCAAGATTCAACAATTCATCGGCGGCTCGACCGGTTTCGACGGTTGGGAATGGGGCGTCACGCTCTTCGCGGAGGACTCGCTCCAATTCAAAAAGATCGTCTATGAGATGCGCTTCGATGAAGTCAGCGCCAAATACGGCGAGTTCGGCGACTTTTATGTCGGAAACATTCTTCCAAAAGAAGAACTTGGCACATTCCTCGGTTAATCGAGGTTTATGCGCATCTCGCCTCGGGAATGATTGTGTTAGAAGCAACAATACAATGATCAATGAGGTGAACAACGATGCGCGTGTTCAAGGAATCAGATCGAGACACGGCGAAACGTTTAGATTCGTTCATCGAACGAATGGCACCGACGGCAGAACTAGTC
Source organism: Exiguobacterium sp. s149 (assembly GCF_018618395.1). NCBI lineage: Bacteria > Bacillati > Bacillota > Bacilli > Caryophanales > Exiguobacterium > Exiguobacterium sp. s149. The sequence goes on along the minus strand of NZ_JACSLZ010000003.1, from coordinate 154,535 downwards.
CAACTTCGATTTGAACAGCAATTACAACATACACAGCGAAAGGGTCAGGCAAAAGCCTGACCCTTTCTTCTGTCTTTATTTCGTCGTGACCGCCAAGGCGTCCCCAAGGAACGTCGCGAGCTCGAGCATACCGTACTGCCCTGCTTTCACTTCGGCGTCTGAGTTATAGTTCGTGTTCGTGTTGACGTCATACGCGTATACGTTCCCGTCCGCATCTTCGATGATTTCAATCCCGGCGACCGCAATCTCATTGTTTCGAAGGAACGTTTCCAACTGTTTGATAATCGGGTCATGGAAACCTTCGACGATTTCAAACTTCGCCGGTGGCGTCTCGCCGACCGGGCAAAACTGGTCTTCAATCGAGCAGGCATCGGCCGGGCAGAGCTCGAAGCCGTCTGACGTGTCGACACGCACCGCGTAAACGAATGTACCGCCGATGAACTCACAGCGTGTGATGTACGGTTTCGGCGCCTCGATATATTGTTGGATGAGCGTAATCCCGTCAATCGATTCCTCGAACGTCGGACCCTCGACGTAAGCCTTCAACGCATCAATCGAATGGAACAGTTGGACACCGAGTCCTTTGCCGGCGCGGTTATGTTTGGTGATGAACGGTGTCATACCGAGCTTCTCGGCCGCCTCGATGATTTGCGTCTTCCCGACGGCTGCCACCGTCTTCGGTACACAAATCCCTTCTCGTTGAAGCGCCGTATACTGATTGACTTTGCTCACTTCGAGCCGAATCGCCCGTGTCCCGTTGAAGACCGTTCGTCCGTTCGCTTCGAGCCAAGCAAGCACCCCTTCCGTCAATTCCGGCGCGTAGCGGTGACCGCGTGTATGCGACGACGCGCTCATCCGGTTATAAAACACACCTTCCGGCGGCTCTGCCATGAGATCAATCGTCCCTTGATCAAGATGCCACAGCTCATACGGCAGTGATAATTCCTCGAGTCGCTTCACGAGGTGATCGGTCCATTCGTTGTTTTCATGAAGCACGTGAATTTTAGCCATGTGAATCCCCCTTTTTGATGCCCCTACTGTACCACATTCATATCCGATTATTCCAATGTGCATAATTTATGATGCTTTATTTCTTAATTCATAACGGTTTCATGGTATAATGAACTTAATAATATAGCGAAAAGTAATTAATTTCTAAAAGGAAGTGATGTGTTTGAATGGTTCGATTTTAAGTACAGATGTCTTAATTTTGTTGTTCGGGTTACTCCTCGTCGCCGGTGTGTTGGCCACACGCGTATCGACGCGGTTCGGTTTGCCTGCCTTGATTTTGTTCATGGGTATCGGCATGCTCATGGGCAGCGATGTGACTGGTCTCATCTTCTTTGATAACTCCAATCTTGCTCAAATGATTGGGGTCGCGGCCCTCGTCGTCATCTTATTCGAAGGTGGCTTACAGACGAAATGGTCGTCCATCCGGAGCGTACTCGCCCCGTCTGCTTCACTCGCCACAATCGGCGTCTTATTGACGACCGCTCTCGTCGCCGTGGCCGTTCGTTTCGTATTCGGCTTCGATTGGGTAGAATCTTTCCTATTTGGTGCCATTATTGGCTCCACTGATGCGGCCGCTGTCTTCGCGGCCTTCAAAGGAAAGAACATCTCACCGAAAGTTGGCTCGACACTCGAAGCCGAGTCCGGCACGAATGACCCGATGGCGATGTTCTTAACGATTCTCGCCCTTGACTTTATGTTAAAACCCGACACGACGATTTGGGACGGTGTTTGGATGTTCATCCTACAAATCATCGTCGGTGCGTTCGTCGGTTATTTCCTCGGAAACTTGTCCCGACTCATGTTGAACCACTTGCGACTCGAGTCGAGCGGTCTGCATGCCGTCCTCATGATCTCAATGGCCTTTATGACATACGGTGTCGCCGCCTATTTTGCCGGCAGCGGACTACTTGCCGTCTATCTCGCCGCGATAATTGTCGGGAATGCGCACACAGCCCACGAAGTAACCATCGTTCAATTCTCAGAGGCACTCGCTTGGATTATGCAAATCATCATGTTCGTCATCCTTGGACTGCTCGTCTTTCCAAGACAGTTGCTCGACCCGGAGCTCATCTGGAAAGGATTGTTGATTTCATTCATCCTCATGTTCATCGCCCGTCCGATCGCCGTCTATTTATCAACGATCAACATGCAGTTCACCAATAAAGAGAAACTGTTTATCTCGTGGGCCGGACTGAAAGGCGCCGTGCCGATTGTCCTCGCTACGTTCCCACTCATCGCAGGCATCGACAACGCCCAATTGATTTTCAACGCCGTCTTCTTCGTCGTCGTGACGAGTGCCTTGATTCAAGGAACGACATTAACACCGCTCGCGGCGAAACTCGATTTGCTCGGACCGGATAAAATTCGATCGCCCTATACGATCGCACTCGTCTCGAGCAAGCAATCGCAACATCAGCTCGTCCCTTACGTGGCGACCGAAGAATCATCAATGATTGGCAAAACGCTCGCCGATATCACCTTGCCACCGAACACGGTCGTGAATGCAATCGTCCGTCAAGACTATCTCATCCCGCCGACGGGCCAGACGAAAATCGAGCCAGGCGACTTGTTATACGTCCTCGCCTCGACGTATCGTCACGACCAACTCGACCGCAAGTTCGGGGAAGACGGGTTAGAACGCGTCGAATTGTGACCCTCTTTTCTTCATCGAACTGTCACGTCAATTACGTTTATCCTTAGCTAAAAACGGAGAGAGTAAAAGTGACAACACTTCTACTCTGTCCGTTTTTTGAAGGGGGAATTTGTATGTTCGATTTGACGCCATTCCGGAAGAACGAGCTCGATCGATTGCGCAAAGATTTGTTCGGCGACGTCTTTGATCGGATGAATCAACTGTTCGATCCGAAAGACGGCGCGACGTCGTTCCTCGACTCGTTCAAACTCGACGTCCGGGACCAGGACGGCCAATACGTCATCGAGGCCGAGATGCCAGGCATCAAAAAAGATAACATTCACATCCGCTACGACAAAGACTATCTTATCCTCTCGGTCGACCAACGTGAAGAGAAAGCAGAAGACAAAGACTACGTCTATCGGGAACGCCGCGTCACATCGATGCAACGTTCACTCTATCTACCGAACGTGAAAGAAGATGCCATCAAAGCGAAACTGTCAGACGGCGTGCTCCACTTGACCGTACCGAAAGCCGATGACGGCTCGAGCACCCGCACCATCGAAATCGAAGAATAAATAAGGGTCGTGCCTCGGCACGACCCTTATTTTTTTGCGTTGACCGTCCGCGCCGATGCAATCAACGTGGCCACGTCCTGTTCACGTCCCGCATGGAGCGCCTCGACGATGAAACTACCGACGACGACCCCGTCACAGGCTGACCCGAGCGTCCGGACCTGATCAGTGCGATGGACACCAAAACCGGCGAGCACCGGTACGGGCGAACGTGCCGTCAACGAACGCAAGTGCTCGAGTAACTCATCAGGGAATACGTCTGTCTTCCCGGTCGTCCCTTTGAGCGTCACCGCATAGACGAATCCTTCCGCCTGATCCAGAATCGTGTCGATGCGGGTCTGACTGCTCGTCAACGTGACGAGCGGTACGACCGCGACTCCGTGACGATCGATGCCAGCGAACAAATCGAGGCTCTCTTCAAACGGCAAATCGGGAATGATGACGCCGCTGACCCCAGACGCTGCCGCCCGCTCGAAGAAACGCTCGACCCCGAATCGGAACACCGGATTCAAGTACGTCATCAAGACGATTGGCACCGAAAAACGACCCGTTCCTTCTATTAAACGGTTCAACACGTCCGTCAACGTCACACCTTGTTCGAGGGCGCGCATTCCAGCAGCCTCGATGATGGGACCGTCTGCCACCGGATCCGAGAATGGAATCCCGAGTTCGATGGCCGTCGCTCCCATCGCTTCTAGCCGTTCAATCGTCGGAATCAAGTGATCGAGTCCGCCGTCCCCGGCCATGATGTACGGGACGAACGCCGTCCCTTCACTCCGCTGTCGAATCGCTTCATCTAATCTCATCATTGAGTCACCCTTTCTCGAATCGTATGAACATCCTTATCCCCGCGACCAGATAGACAGATGACGAGCACGTCGTCCTCGTCCATCGTTTGGGCGAGCGTTTCCGCATATGCGAGCGCATGCGATGACTCAAGTGCCGGAATAATCCCTTCTTGGCGGCTGAGCGACATGCAGGCTGCGAGTGCGTCCTCGTCCGTGACCGCCGCGTAGCGGACCCGTTCGATATCTTTCAAGAAGCTGTGTTCTGGTCCGACACCCGGATAATCGAGTCCGGCCGAAATCGAGTGGGCTTCCTGGATTTGCCCGGCTGCGTTCTGGAGCACATACATGAGCGACCCGTGAAGCACCCCGACCTCGCCCTTAGTGAGCGTTGCCGCATGCTTGTCCGTGTCGACACCGCTCCCTGCTGCCTCGACACCGTATAAGGCGACTGTTTCGTCATTCAAGAACGGATAGAACATGCCCATCGCATTGCTACCGCCGCCGACGCAGGCGACAACCGCGTCAGGGAGACGCCCTGTCTTCTCAAGCACTTGACGACGTGTCTCTGTCCCGATGACGCTTTGGAAATCGCGGACCATCGTCGGGAACGGGTGCGGTCCGAGCACCGACCCCATCACGTAATGTGTGTCATCGACATGTTTGACCCAGTAACGGAGCGCCTCGTTGACGGCATCTTTTAACGTTCGACTCCCCGACTTAACGGGAACGACTTTCGCACCGAGTAACTCCATTCGAAATACGTTCAACTCTTGACGTTCGACGTCGACCTCACCCATGAAAATCGTACATTCGAGATTGAGCAGCGCACATACCGTCGCCGTAGCGACTCCGTGCTGTCCGGCGCCTGTTTCGGCGACGACCTTTTGTTTGCCCATTCGTTTGGCGAGGAGCGCCTGGCCGATTGTGTTGTTGATTTTATGGGCACCGGTATGGTTCAAATCTTCTCGTTTTAAATAGACATTCGTCCCGAGGCGGCGGCTCATGTTCTCCGCATAATAGAGTGGCGTTTCTCGACCGACGTATTCGCTGAGGAGATCATTGAAGCGTTCCTGGAATTCAGGGTCTTGTTTCGCTTCCTCGTAAGCCACTTCGAGCTCTTCGACTGCTTGCATGAGCGTCTCAGGGATATATTTTCCGCCATATGGTCCAAACTTTCCGTTCACTGGTTGTGTATACATGATGCTTCCTCCTTGGCGCGTCGGATGAACGCGCGAATCTTATCGTGATCTTTCTGTCCGTTCGTCTCCACACCGCTCGAGACATCGACACCGTCCGGTCGCATGGCGCGAATCGCCGCACCGACATTGTCGACGTTCAATCCACCGGCGAGCCAAAACGTCTGCTGCGGCCGTTCGAGCTTCGCCCAATCGAGCGTCTGCCCACTACCCGGTGTCGGTGCGTCGAGTAAAATGACGTCGGCCTCTGACTGGTGATCCGCTTCGACAATCGGGAGACCGAACTGACGGAACGTTTCAAGCGGCCGTGTCCGACGGTGCAATTGGATATCGGTCAACCCGCAAGCGACGGCAGCTTCGACCTCTTTGGCTGTTGGATCGAGAAACACGCCGACGACTCGGACATCTTCCGGTATGAACCCCCGAAGCCGCTGCGCCGTCGCGATGTCGATTTGGCGCGGGCTATCCGCAAAGACGAACCCAATGGCGTCCGCTCCGGCCTCGACAGCGACAGTCACGCTAGCCTCAGTTTTCAGTCCACATATTTTAACGAACATGATGTCAACTCCTCGATTAAGGGTGTCGGGTCGTCCTGTCGCATGAGCGCTTCTCCGACGAGAATCGCTCGGGCCCCGGCCGTCTGTAACCGACGGGCCGCATCGCCTGTGCTGACGCCGCTCTCGCTGACGAACGCGACATCTGGATACTTCGTCATCAAGTCGACCGACGTGTCGAGCGAGACCTCGAACGTCTTCAAGTTTCGATTGTTGATGCCAATCAACACATCGCCCAGTTCGAGCGCCGTCTGAAGCTCGGCCTCATCATGCACTTCGACGAGCACGTCGAGGCCGATGGACCGCGCATACTGTTTTAACGTATGGAGCCGGCTCGGATGGAGCGCCGCGACAATCAGCAGTGCCGCACTCGCTCCAGCTGCCTTCGCCCGGTCGAGCTGTCGTTCATCGATGATAAAGTCTTTGCAGAGGACTGGGATCTCGACAGCGGCCGCGACATCACGCAAGTCGTTGAACGAACCGTTGAAGTAGGTCGTATCCGTCAAAACGGAAATCATTGTCGCCCCTGCCTGTTCATACGTGCGGGCCCGGCTCACGACGTCCACTTCTTCGCGAATCACGCCTTTTGACGGGGAGGACCGCTTAATTTCGGCGATGACATGAAAGCCGTCCTTCATTAAAAGCGGTAATGAGATGGCGAGCGTCCGCGTCACCTCGATGTCTTCCATTTGATTGACCTCTTCGATTTTCGTTCCGATGATTTTCGTCAAGTAGCTCATGCGCCAACCTCCGTTCGTTGTAGTTGTTTGAGCACGCGGATGGCGTGCCCTTCATCAATGCTTGCCGTTGCCACCGCGACGCCTTCGCGAAGCGTCTGGACCGTCCCATATGTGCAGAGGGCGAGCGCGGCGTTCAATAAGACGACGTCTCGCGCTGGTCCCTGCTCTCCGCTCAAGACGGCCAGGAGCGTCGCCGCATTCTCAGCTGGTGTCCCGCCTTGCAAGGCCGACAGCGGAGCGCGCATCAATCCGACGTCGAGCGGGTCGACGGTGTAGCGGGCCACTTTGTCGCCGTTGAAGAACAAGACGTCGTTTCTTCCGGCGAGACTCGCTTCATCCAGCCCGCCTGCCCCATGGACGACCATGCCGCGCTCGACGCCGAGGTGGCGCATCGCCGTCGCCATCTTCTCGATGAGCGATGGATGGTACACGCCGATCAATTGCCGCTTCGGCTTGAGCGGGTTCGTCAACGGGCCGATTTGATTAAAGATAGTCGCCGTTGCAAGTCGTTTCCGGACCGGCATGACATGTTTCATGACCGGATGGATGTGTTGGGCGAACAAGAAACTTAAGTTCGTCCGCTCGAGGTCGGCGAGCATCGCCTCATGACTTTGGACGATGGGGATATTTAATGACTCGAGGACGTCGGCACTGCCTGACCGGCTCGACACGCTGCGATTCCCATGTTTGGCGACTGGGATGTTTAGCCCCGCTAAGACGAACGCGACCGTCGAGCTGATGTTGAACGTGTTCGCCCCGTCCCCGCCCGTGCCACAGACGTCGAGCACAGGAAGCGCCGTCTCGGGGAACGTTGCCGCCTCACGAATATAGTCAGCGAGTCCGGCCATCTCCTCAGCCGTCTCACCGCGCGCTTTCATGGCGAGTAACACCTCGGCGATTTGCGCTTCATCGGCTTGGAACAGCTCGGCCGCCGCCAGTTTCATTTCGTTCGTCGTCAATGGGTTCGTCAATAGTCGTGTTAACATGTCCGTTCCTCCTCAAGCATTTTGTGTATAAAAAAAACTCCATACGACGTCTGTCGTATGGAGGACGGTTTGGACCGCGGTGCCACCTCTCGTTGGATCGATTGATCCCACTTTCCGATGCTATCACATCGTATCCCGATAACGGAGGAAACCGTCATGACCTACTTGGTTCAGCCATGCTCTCATGAGCCCATTCACGTGACGGCCTCGGCCGGGATCCCACCACCCCCAGCTCTCTGAACGAGACTTGTTCACGCTACTCTTCTCAATCACTGATTTATGATGTGTTGAAACGAAAAAGGGTTACCCGCCCGACTCATAGCTTGCGCTATGAGAAGGACGAGTAACCCCGTGGTGCCACCTTCGTTGGTTCCGTAGAACCCACTTCACGGACAAACATCCGCTTTCCCATGGTAACGGTGGGTGACCCGCTAAAGCCTACTAGAAGTTTCGGTTTAGAGCTCGGAAGTCCATTCGCGACGTCCCGCATACTGATTCGCACCAACCATCAGCTCTCTGTCATGCGGGGACCGTCGTTACTTCTCTTCGTCGACGCCTTTATTCGTTTCAATTAAGTTAACTCGTACTATACAGGGCGGATTACCTCCTGTCAAACAAAAGCGTGTAAAAAAACTTTGCTTCTATAGGTGCGGCCGAATCGATGCCGTCTTTTACGATTTCGCGAGTTGACACTTGTTTTTTTTGTCTGCTATAGTCGTCCCCAACAACACTTCACTCAACTAAAGGAGAATTAACTTTGGAAACTAGCAAATTAAAACGTGAACTGTCCACGCGGCAGTTGACGATGATTTCGCTCGGTAGCGCCATCGGGACGGGGCTCTTCCTCGGAAGCGGTCTCGCCATCCAAACGGCAGGACCGAGCGTGCTCGTCAGTTACGCCATCGGGGCGTTCATCGTACTGTTACTGATGGGTTGTCTCGCTGAGATGACCGTCGCTCATCCGACCTCTGGCTCATTCGGCACAATCGCCGAGCGCTATGTCCATCCGCTCGCCGGCTTTTTGGTCCGCTACTCGTACTGGGTCGCCAACGTCCTCGCCATCGGCGTCGAAGTGAGCGCGATCGCCATCTATATGCGGTACTGGTTCCCTGATGTGAACGGATTTGTCTGGGTCGCCGTGTTCGGCGGATTGCTCATCTACGTCAACGCCCGGCACGTCCATACGTTTGGGACAACTGAATACTGGTTGTCGTTCATCAAAGTGACGGCCATCATTCTGTTTATCGTCCTCGGTGCCGCCACGCTGTTCGGTCAACCCGGTTCACCAATCGAATCGATCACGACCGGCGATGAAGGTTTCTTCGCCTTCGGGTTTTACGGGATGTGGGTGACGATTTTCATCTCACTCTTCAGTTTCCTCGGGACCGAGCTCGTCGCCGTCACGGCCGGCGAAGCGAAAGACCCGGACCGCGCCGTACCGAAAGCGTTGCGCGCGACTGTGTTCCGTCTGACGTTCTTTTATCTCATCACGATTGGCATCATGCTCATGCTCATCCCGTGGCAACAGGCCGGCATCGATCAAAGTCCGTTCGTTCTCGTCATGCAACAATTCGACGTGCCTGGCGCAGCCGGCATTTTGAACTTTGTCATCTTGATCGCCGCCTTGTCGGCGATGAATGCACAGCTCTACGCTTCAACGCGAATGATGTATTCCCTCGCCGAGGCCGGTGATGCTCCGCGCATCTTTAAAAAAGTCAGCGCTAGCGGGATTCCAATGCCCGCCTTGCTCGTCTCAACAGGCGGGATCATTCTCGCAGCACTACTTCAAGTGTTCATGGAAACATCGTATCCATTCTTGATGGGCATCTCGATGTTCGGAGCCATCTTCACATGGTTCATGGTATTCGTCTCCCACTTGTTCTTCCGTAAGAAATGGACAGGGCGCAAATTACCGGTCCGCATGATCGGTTACCCGTTCTTGCCGTTACTCGGTGCCGGACTGTTGCTCAGCCTAATGATCACAACATGGTTCACCGACTTCAATATCCTGCTCAAGTTCGGGATTCCATGGTTGGTCGGATTGACCGTCATCTATCTCGTCCGTGAGCGGTTCCGCAAAGCAAAGGATCAATCAGACGACATCGAGCAAGCCAACTGAAACAAGCGCCTGTCCGCAAAGGATAGGCGCTTGTTTTTGGTTTTGCTGGGACACAAAACGAGGACCTATCACGATTGACGGGTCCTCGTTGAACATCAGAAGAACTGACGTGGGTTGACTGTGCTTCCCGCGCTCGTTCCTGAATATGAATAGCTGCCTTGGTGAATCTCGAAGTGAAGGTGCGGGCCTGAAGAGTTACCCGTGTTACCGAGTCCACCGATGTTCGAACCTTGTGTCACACGTTGACCGGCACTCACTGAGACCGAGTTCAAGTGCGCATAGACCGTCGTCCAGACTTGACCGTTGATGACGTGGGCGATCATGACGTGATTCCCGTATGCGCCACCCCAGCCTGCACGGATGACCGTTCCCGTTGCCGAGGCACGGATTGGTGTCCCGACAGGTCCAGCGATATCGACGCCGTTATGGAACGTGTAGCCGAATTGACCGCTTGCCGGTCCCCAGCCTTGTGAGAAACGTCCTGTTGTCGGTTGAATGAACATTGCGCCTGAAGGTGCCGGTGCCGAAGTTGTGGGTGCCGTCGGTGCTGGTTTAGGCGCCGGTGCTGGTGCTGGTTTTGGTGCTGGCGCAGCCGGTTTTGGTGCTGGTGTGCTATTTTGTGCCGTCTGGTTTGAAGTTGAAGACGACTGGGTATTATTGTTATTGTTCTGCTGTTTTTGAGCTGCTGCTCGTTCTGCCTCGGCTTTAGCCGTTGCCGCTCTTGCTTCTTCTGCTTGACGGGCCGCTGCAGCTGCTTGCGCCGCTTCTGCTTGACGAGCTTCTTCAGCTTTACGGGCCGCTTCTTGACGAGCTGCCTCTTCAGCACGACGACGCGCTTCTTCTTCCTCACGACGTTGCGCTTCAATCTCAGCCGCAATCGCTTCTTCTTGCGCGATTAGCGTTGCTTCGATTTCTTGTAGGTCGAAGATTTGCGATTCGAATTCGATATTTTTGTCCTTGAGCTCTTTGATGCGAGCTTCACGCTGTTTCATCGTCTTCTCGAGTTGAGCTTGACGCACTTCTAGCGCTTTTTGTTGCTTCAAGAGCGACGTACGCTCTTCTTTAAGTGACGCTTGCGCTTCTTTTAACGATTGACGCGTCGCTTCGTAATCTTCAAACAATTCTTGGTCGCTTCGTTGAATCGTTCCGGCCGTGATCATCCGTGTGATCAAGTCCGAGAAGTTTTTCGAACCGAAGATGAACTCCGCCCAGTTGATTGAGCCGCCGCCATTCGTTTGCATCGTGGCCATGCGCTCTTTCATCATCGCTTCTTGAGCCTTCATTTTCTTCTCATAGCTTTTAATATCTTTCTCGAGATCTTCAATTTTCAACTCGGTGCGCTTGATTTCTTGGCGTTTCGTTGCGACATCGTTGATGATGTCTTGAAGTTGAGCATCCATCTTGTTGACTTCAGCTTGAACTTTCGAGATTTCGTTTTTATTTTGATTAATTTTCGAAGATGTATTCGATTGGTTCTGTTTGACGTTATTCCGTTGCTCTTGCACTTTCTTCTGCTGTTCTTGTTTCTCCTTGATTGACGTCGAGGCATCAGCCACCGAGTGCGTCCCAAGAAGAAGCGCGCTAAGCGTGAGTGTCGAGACGGTGCGTTTCCAATTGATCAATGGGGACATCCTTTCTATTGACGGGGTCGGGGTTCACATACTATTTAAAGGTCAGTCGTTTTTCTATGTAACAAAAACGATTAATTTTTTAGTTTCAACACGACTAATTATATCGAAGTGTCGAATGTTTTCCTGTTAAAGTTATATTTCACTTTTATTACGAAGAAGGGGTGGGAAACCTTATACGGCTCCCCACCCCTTTATGTTTCAACATTTTTTCACTTTTCTTTTTTCGAAACATAGTTGTAATAATAGATGAAAATAGGAAGTCATTGACCTTATATTGAAAAAGTATAATCCAGCTATTTTTCTAAGTCTAACCATTTCCAAAAAACGTAAAAAGGGCCTATTTAGTCTACCGCTCTAGGCGAGAAGGCTAAACAGGCCAATTGTTCGTTGGTGTGGAGACAAGGGGTCTCACACTCCAAATAATACATGAGGACTATTAATCAGGCGTTAACGTTTGATTACAGTTTGAGCGCCCCGAGGATGACGAACACCCAGGCTGCGATAAATAAAACGCCACCAATCGGTGTAACCGCTCCGAGCTTCGTGATTCCGGTCAGCGCCATTACGTAAAGGCTACCTGAGAAGAAGATGATTCCGGCGAACATGAGCCAACCTGCCGTGCTAAACTGGCTGATGCTCACTTTCATCAAGATGCTGGCCAAAGCGATAATCCCGATGGCATGAATCATATGGTAGAGCACGCCTGTCTGCCAGTTCGCGAGCATGTTCGGTGTCAGACGTTCTTTCAAGGCGTGGGCCCCGAACGCGCCGAACGCGACGCCGAGTGCCATCAAAGCAGCGCCGATGATGAGCAATACTTTCATACTAATTTCCCCCTTATCGCACTTTGCGTGCAGGTAAATTCCACTTTCGATAGTAGGATATCACTCGAAGCGTCGCCACGACAATTAATAACGCATACACCGCAAGCCCACCTTCAAGCCTGAAATAATACGTGACGACCGCGATGATGATGGCCCAAATTGCATATACTTCCGATTGTAAGACGATCGGCTTACGGCCGGCCAATAAATCACGGACGACACCCCCACCGACACCTGTCAAGACGGCAGCCGCAATCGCTGCCGATAATGGTAAATCGAGCTTGATGGCGACTTGTGCGCCTTGAAATGCGAAGGCGACGAGCCCGATGGCATCGACGATGACGCCCCAGCGTTCCCAATGGGGCAAGACGACGCTCGGTAGCAGGAAGATGAGCAACGCGACAAGAAAACAAAGGATGAAGAGATCATTTTGTTGCCAAATCAAGCTGACGGGGTTGCCGAGCAAGACGTTTCGAATTGCTCCGCCGCCGAAGGCTGTCGTAAAGGCGAGCAACCACACCCCAAAAATATCATATTTTTCGTCCATCGCGATGATGGCGCCGCTCGCCGCGAACGCGATCGTCCCGACGACGTTGAGTAATTCCCACTCCATAAACATCCCTTGCCCTTTCTTGAAAGCATTCTGTGGTAAAGTTAAGATACAAAAAATCAGACCAGTCGAGCGACTGCTTGTAAAGGATGTCGGTACTTTATGAAACGAATCGCCTTGTTCCGCATATGGATTATCGTCACAATGTTCGCCCGATTCATCATTAAAATTTACGCCTTCTCACGCAAACAGCAGCAAGGTCTCGCGTCGACCGAAGAATACGAGACACTCATGTTGAATCTCGCCCGCGAGTATAAGCGAAATGCGCTCCGACTCGAGGGGCTACTAATAAAGCTTGGCCAATTCTTATCAATTCGAGCCGACTTGTTGCCCCCGTCCGTTTTAAACGAATTGTCGGAGCTCGTCGATCGCGTTCCCACTTCAGGCTGGGACAAATCCCGCGCCATCTTGGAAGCAGAATGGGGCGTCCCTTACACACAAGTCGTAAAAGACGTCGGCATCGATGCCGTCGCCTCCGCTTCGATTGGGGAAGTATACGGCGCGACCCTGCTTGAGACCGGGAAGCGTGTCGCTCTGAAAATCCAGCGTCCGGACATCGAAAAAATCATTCGGACCGACTTTAAAGCGATGCGAATCGTCACGACGATGCTCAAGCGGACCTCGCTGGCAAAATCGACCGACTTAGATAGCTTATATCGCCAAATGATTTTTGTCATCGGGGATGAATTAAATTTCCAAACTGAATTAAAAAATGCCCTATATTTCAAAGCGAAGTACGCCGAAAATCCGGACGTCTACATACCGGACTATTATGATCATCTCTGTTCAAACCGAGTGTTGACGATGGATTGGGTCGATGCGCGTCGCATCACCGATCTCGCGTTCTTGAAAGAGAATAACATCGATCGCTCCGCCCTGGCCGAACGCTTATTCACGATGGCGGCCGAGCAGCTGTTGTTCGGCGGGAAATTTCACGCCGATCCACACCCGGGTAACGTGCAAATCCGGGCCGATGGCACAATCATCCTGCTCGATTTCGGAATGGTCGGCTCGACGACACCACAAGATATGGCGACCATCCGTAAAATCCTGCAGGCGTTCATCTCGCTCGATTATGACGGGGTCGTCGACGGCCTCGAAGACTTGCGCTTCTTGTTGCCGACGGCGAACAAGCACAACATCCGCCAGGCGCTCGAGAAAGCGGTCACGTTCTATTTAGAGACCGATATCGATACGGTCGACACGAAATTGATTGAAAAAGTGTTGCAGGACATCCAGTTGCTCGTCAAGAACGAGCCGATTCAATTGCCAGCCGAGTTCGCGTTCTTCGGTCGAGCCGCCTCGACCTTGCTCGGGATTTTACAAATCCTTGATTCGAAAATCGATTTGTTTACGCTCGGTAAACCGATTGTCATTCAATGGCTCGAGGCAGACGGCACGACAATTCAAAACCGTTACGTCATGACGGCACTCAATTACGGTAAAAAGTTGCTGAACGTCCCGCCGCTCCTCGATAACTATTTAAAAGAACCGACCCGGAAGCGCCTGTCCGAACAAGCGATGTTCCAACGTGAGCTTGAGTCGAAAGAACTGCTCCATCGTCAAACATTCAACGCCGGCTTGATTATCCTCGGCCTTGTCGTCGGGCTTTTCGGCTATCTCCGACCGGATGAGTGGCTGTTCTGGTCAGGTGGCGTCGTCTCGGTCATCGCTTATTTCAACTCAAGACGCCTCGGTCGAAAGATTCGTCATTTGGCCCGCCAAGATTTCCGCGTCTGAACCCGTCACTCTCTGGAGTGGCGGTTTTTTTCTGGAGCCACGTCCCGATATAGGCGGCGACTTGCTGCAAATCCCGTTCAGTCGTCCATCCCATCGTGGAGACTTGGAGACAGTTCGCACGCCGTAAATAGGCGCTCTCATATTGCACTTGATAGCCCTGGAACATCAACTGGCGCCCCAGTTCAAGCGAGGAAAGATGTTCCGGTAACGTAAGCGAAAAAATACCCGGTGCTTGGTCGTCTCCGAGTTCAACCGGTATACCGCGGCGCACCAGTTCATGCACGAACACATCGAGTTTTGATTGATGCGTCCCAATCTCCGCGTCTGTCAGTTCGTCCAACGCGATATCCATCGCTTGAATGAGCGGAACCGATTGCGTGAAGGCGATTGGGTCATAGCTAGCCAAGTCTAAATACCGTGGAATCATTGGGTTCGGGACGGCTCGATCTCGCATGGCGATAAACGCCAACCCTGGTGCATTCCGTAACGCTTTCCCCGAGACAAACGTCACCAGATGCGCGAACGAATAGTCGGTCACTTTCGTCCCGACCGCACTGATGGCATCAATCGCAATCTTCGTGGGATACATTTGTGCGTACTGACGCAACTGGTCTAAATTAACCAGCTTGCCTGTAGACGTCTCACAATGGACCGTCCAAATCCAATTTGGTGCATGCTGTCCGATTCGCTTTAAATCGAGACGACACCCAGCCGAAAGCGGGATGACATCAAATTCAAGACCAGCCCGGTTGGCATGGTCAATCAACCGCCGTCCGAACTCCCCTGTGTCGATGATTACGCCACGTCCGCTTAACTGTGCGGCGACGGCATCGTTCGCAATCGTCCCGCTGCCGAGTAATGTGTAGACATGAGGCAACTTGACGAGATGGCTCAGCCTCGACTGGACCGAATGGAGCAAACGGCTGGCCTCGGCCGACCGATGTGATACCGGCTGAGCGGCAAGCGCGGCGCGCACTTGATTCGACAGTTCGACGGGCCCGGCGAGGAGTAGCTTTGGTCGCAACGTTGGAGCGGTCTCTGACTGCATGAACCCAGAGCGCGTCAACTGCATCGGCACGTATAACGCCTCCGCCGTCCCGACCGGTTCTGCGAACGGGATAAACCCGAACCGTCGATATAGCTTCTGTTCGCGTACCGTCCCGCTGATGACGATTCCTTCTACGCCCCGGTCTGTCGCTTCCATAAGCATCGCTCGCATAAGTCCGGCAAACGTCCTCGTGTTCCGGTAGGCGGGCGTCACAGCCAATAGTCGGACTTCAATCCATTCTCCCGGCGGCAGCGTCACGCCTTTTTGTTCGAGCGAGAACGGATGCTTGTCCCGGATGGCACACATGGCGACGAGCTGTCCGTCCGCCAACCCAATCCAATATGTATTTGTGTCATGAAAACGGTCGACGAGAAGTCGTTCCGCGTTTGGATGGTGCTGCGGGATTTCTTCGACGAACGTCTCATAGTTCAGTCGGTGAATCGCCGCGGCATCCTCCGGCGTCGCTCTTCGGAATTCAAGCACGTTGTTTCCCCCTTATGTGGTGATACACGATGAGTAGCATCGTCAAACTGGCCAATCCGACATCTGTTGCGTCCCCCCACGCCGCGAGCGGCAGGAGCACGAGCATGACGAGCCCCGTCTCGCGCGAGTTACGCGTCAGTTTGATCAAAAGTAGCAACAGCAGCAGTCCCCCGATAAACCATAGCGGGCTGTACGCTAATATAATTCCAGAAAACACGGCATACCCCTTCCCCCCGGAGCGAATATGCCAAATCGGATAAATGTGGCCAAGCGTCAAGGCGAGCCCAGTCTCAAAAAAGTATGGACCGCTGATCGACAACACGAGTACCGTCTTCAAGACGTCGAATCCGTAAACGAACAAGAAGGCTTGCTTCCCGCCCGTGCGTAACGCATTGCGGGCACCGGTGTTCCCCGAACCGGTCGTAGCGAGATGCTGTCCACTCCACATGCCATACAAGCGCCCGCCCAGGATACTGCCGACAACATAACCTACGATGATGATCCACATGGCGACCCCTCCTCTTTGTAAAATTGTGTATGATTTTTGAAAACGGGTACTTTTACAATGTGACCTAGACGAAAGGGGAAATCAAGATGCGAGTGGAGAACAATTTCATCAATGGAGAATGGATTGATACATCGGACACGATTGAGGTGCGGAACCCCGCCACCGGAAACATCATGGCCACGGTGACAAAGAGTGACACGGCCGAAGCGAAACAGGCTGTCGATGCCGCGCACGACGCCTTGAAGGACTGGCAAGAGAAAACGGCCGAAGAACGTGGCGCCCTCCTGCTTGAATGGAACCGCCTGATTGAAGAACATACGGAAGCCATCGCTCGAACGATGGTCGAAGAGCAAGGCAAGCCTTTGCAAGAAGCCATCGGCGAAGTCCGCTATGCGAACGGCTTCATCGAATGGTACGCCGCCGAAGGACGACGGGTGTACGGCGAGACGATCCCCGCCTCGTCGAACAAGAAGCGCATCTTCGCCATCAAGCAACCGGTCGGCGTCGTCGCCGCCATCACGCCTTGGAATTTCCCGGCGGCGATGATCACCCGAAAGCTCGCACCGGCTCTGGCCGCAGGCTGCACCGTCGTCCTGAAACCGGCATCGGCGACGCCGCTGACGGCCATTGAACTCGTCAAGCTGGCCGATAAAGCCGGTTTCCCACCCGGTGTCATCAACCTCGTCACCGGGAAAGCGTCTGACATCGTGAATGCGTGGCAACACGATCCCCGTGTCCGCAAGCTGACGTTCACCGGTTCGACCGAGGTCGGCAAGACGCTCATGCGCGGCGCCGCCGATACAATGAAGAAAATCTCGCTCGAGCTCGGTGGTCACGCCCCGCTCATCGTAACGGCGCAGGCAGACCTCGACAAGGCCGTCCCGCAAGCCGTCGCCACGAAATTCCGTAATGGCGGACAGACGTGCGTCTGCGCCAATCGGATTTATGTCGAGCAGTCCATTGTCGATGTGTTCTCTGAAAAGTTCATTGAGGCCGTCGCGGCGCTCGAAGTCGGGAACGGACTCGATGAAGGGACAGACATCGGCCCGCTCATCGACGAGGCTGCGGTCGATAAAGTCATGAAGCACTTGGAAGACGCCCAAATCCGGGGCGGGGAAATCACGGGTGGCGAACAGCTCGACGGATTGTTCGTCCGACCGGCCGTCGTCCGCTATGCGAATGAGGATATGCTATGTATGAACGAGGAGACGTTTGGCCCCGTCGCCCCAATCGCGTCGTTCGATACGCTCGAGGAAGTGATTGAGCGGGCGAACGCGACCCCGTTCGGTCTCGCCGCCTACGTGTTCACACAAGACATCAACGAGGCCCTCTATTTGGCCGAAGCGCTCGAATACGGCATCGTCGGAGTCAATGACGGTCTCCCGTCGACACCGCAAGCACCGTTCGGCGGGTGGAAGCAGAGCGGTCTCGGACGTGAAGGTGGTCACCATGGCATCGAAGAATTTTTGGAAATCAAATATATCTCGCTTGGCCTTTAAAGAAATTCCGGTTGAACGCGATGTTCAACCGGAATTTTTTATGATTCGATATACGTAATCAAGTCGTTCGGCGTCGCAATCACATGATCTGCGAGAGCCCATTCATCCTCGTTTCCAAACCCAAAGCCAGTCAAGACGACCGGGAAGTCATGGGCCCGAGCCGCTTCGACATCCGATTTCCGGTCCCCGACCATCACATAGTCGTTCTCGCCGTGACGGAGGCGATGCGCCGTCAAAATGTCGGCTTTTTTCTCACCACTTACGGATTCGAGGCATTCTGGCGCCGTCATGAACTGGCGAATGTTTTGCGAGTCAAGAATCAGGTTCAAATAATGGACGCCGCAGTTGCTCGCGGTCGTCAACGTATGCCCTTTTTTATGAAGCGCCTCGAGCATCTCATAGATGCCGTCGAACAAGACGAGCTGTCCTTCCATCGCCCGCTCGAGCGTCTCATGCCGCAACTTGCGGATTTGGCGAATCTCTTCAATCGTCGCTTCCGGGATGACATGTTCCCAAAATGCGTTGCCGGCCAACCCGTAACCGGAACGGACCGCATCCTCACTCGGTTTCGGTAAATGCGGAAGTTGCTCCAACGCCTCGTGAATCGCTTGCGTCATCGGTCCGGTCGTGTCGACGAGCGTCCCATCGATATCAAATAAAATGACTGCCATTGTCTGGTCCCCTCTCTCTTTCCTATGTTCCTACCGTAGCAGATTCCCCTGAAAATCGAAAGCGGAAACGTCACTAGGCATAAAGTCTGGTGCTTACAAGTGGTCCCATCTTTTTTTACAGATTCTAAAAAAAAGGGAAATGGAACAATTACATTTGTTTTTTATAGTGAGGACTGTAGTGATTACATATGCAGGAGGCAGACAAATGAGCAAACAAAAATGGATGATTGGGACGCTCGCTTTCGGCTTAACGGCCGGCGCGGTCGTTGGCGGAAGCGGGATTCAACCAGAAGCTGGCGCGAACGCCAAACATAACCAGAAGCAAGTGAAAAATGTGATTTTTATGATTCCGGACGGATACTCCGCATCTTACGCCACCAACTATCGATGGTATGCGGACGAGGAAGAGACTACACTCGATCAACATTTGACCGGGATGATGCGGACGTATTCCGCGAACTCGAAAGTGACCGATTCGGCAGCCGCCGGGACAGCGATGGCGACCGGCGTGAAGACGAACAACGGCACAATCAGCATGGACCCGAACGGCAAGGAACTGACGTCAGTGCTCGAAAAAGCGAATCAGATCGGAAAAGCGACCGGACTCGTAGCCACGTCGACCATCACCCATGCGACGCCGGCCGTTTTCGCCTCACACGTCGCGTCGCGCGCGAGCGAGGCCGAGATCGCCAAACAATATATGGATGAGCTCGAGGTGGACGTCTTGCTCGGTGGCGGTCAAAACTATTTCACTACTGAACAAGAAGGCGGCTTGCAAAAAGAAGATTTGATTGCTCGAGCGGAGGCAGCTGGGTATACGTATGCAACGAATGCAGACGAGCTTGAAACTGCGAACGCTTCGAAGTTGCTCGGTCTGTTCGCACCAGAGGCGATGGCACCAGAACTCGACCGTGAGATGACCGAGGAACCGAGCCTTGCCGAGATGACCACGGCCGCTTTGACATCCCTTAATCAAGACAAAGATGGCTTCTTTCTAATGGTTGAGGGCAGTCAAATCGATTGGGCCGGTCACGCCCACGATGCCGCTTGGGCGATGAAAGATTCTGAAGCATTCCATGACGCTTTCCAGAAAGCCATCCAATTCGCCATGAAGGACAAACAGACACTTGTCGTCGTCGCAGGCGATCACGATACGGGAGGCATGTCGGTCGGCGGTTATAATGAGTACGTGGCCAAACCAGAAGTGCTTCGTTCGGTCACGGCGACGGGCGATTTTATGGTCGATTCGTTTGACGAGTCGCTGACGAATGTTCGGGACGTCGTCAAACGATATACGTCACTCACGCTGACGGAAGCAGAAGTGAAGGCAATCCAAGCGGCCGAATCGCCAAAACGTACGCTCGTACTGAATGAAATCATTAGCAAACGCGCTTACGTTGGTTGGACGACGTCACAACACACGGGTGTGGACGTCCCACTGTATGCCTATGGTCCTCAGCACGACCGCTTCACTGGCGTTCTGGATAACACTGACGTGCCGAAGCAAATTATGCAGGCCCTCAAACTGAAATGATGTGGATGCGTACCAAAAAAACAGCTCTAGTTGAACATATTGTTCGGCTAGAGCTGTTCTCATTATCCACGCCAGAAATTCATACCACCTTTGACCGAATAGACGTCCGTATAACCTGCGCTCTTCAACATGGCGGCGGCTCGTTGGCTTCGCATCCCGCTCTGACAGATGACATAGACCGGACGGGCTTGATCTTTTGGATACTGGGCACTCGCATTGCCGAAGCCAGAGAGTGGCACGTTCTTCGCTTGCTTGATATGCCCACCTCGGTATTCGTGCGGTTCTCGGACGTCGAGCAATTGAATGTTCCGCTCTTCCGCGATTTTCCGTTTCAACTCATCGGTCGACACCGTGTTGACGCTGTTTCGCTTCGTCCACCAAAAATAAATCAATCCGATCACTACTGCAACAAACAAGAAATCAAGCATAATCACGCCTCCGTTGGGTGTATTTTAGTTAATCTCATTATACCCCCTATGGTATACAAGTCAACGCGAACGCCTCACAAAAAAAGCTGTGCCTCAGGGCACAGCTTAAAAGTCGAGCAATGAATCGGTTTTCGGTTTGTTCTCTTCTTCAAGCGGAATTCCAAGGAACGCCGCCATCTGACGATCGAGCGGCGGCTTAGACTCGACCGGTTGGGCCACGGGAACCGCAGCTTGTTGCGTCGGAGCCGAATCAGCGAGCAGTAGCTCGCAATACCCCATCAGCTTGGCCAAATGGCGCTTCTGCGTCTCTCCGCTCGACTGTTCGATTTGTGTCATCACTTGCTTCATCTGCAGGATGACCTGTTGTTCCGTAATCATCTATCGCACACATCCTTTACTGTTCCATTCTGAAGCAAACGAGGGGCTGGCCGCAAGTCCGATGCTCGTTCAGACGTGAGTCTCCGAGCGCGTCGTGAGCCATGTCTGGAATGCTTCAAAATCAAACCGGACTTGATTGGCGTAAAATTGAGACCACCTTGTGATTTGACGGATGAATAGCGGGCGTGACACGCCGATGGCCGCCGCGATGCGTTCACTCGCCTCATAATCAAGCACGTTCGCATCCGCGTCGGCCCGGGCATGGATCTTGGCGGTGATTTCCGCCTGCACTTTCAACGTCTCGATGAGCGATTCCTCATTCTTGATGTGCTTCGCTTTCACTTTTCGCTTATACGGTGACCGCTGACGGACGTAGTATTCATTCCCATCAATCGTCAAATAGCCGAGATACGGGTCACGACTGTGCACCATGGCACGCTGGGCCGCGATGACGCGGGCTCCTTGATGCGATAGTCCGTCCTCAAACAATGGATGCGTCGGTAAGAAGAGAGATGGGACGGCCGATTGGGCTTGTTTCATTTCCAGGATGATATCCTCGTCATGTTCCTCGTCCGCGCCTTCAATCAAAATATAATAGCGTTCGAGCCCAATCGAAGCGGTGCCACTCTCACGTTTAATGGCGATATCTTTAATCTCGTAATGGTCGGCGTGATGGCGATGTTTCTCCGATAACGACGACAAATAGTCCGGCCATGCCTGCTTGATTTGCTTCTCCGTCTTCGGACTGACCGGAACGAGGTCGTCACTCGTCGCAAAGTAGCGCTCCTCGTCCCGCACTTCCGTCCGCTCGGCCATGAACGCGTCTTTCTTCTTCTCGGCCTTTTTAATCACTTTCTTGATTGCTTTGCACGTGTTCGCTTTCGTGAACTGGACTTCCTCGTCTTTCCCGTTCGCGTAGCGCTCGATTGCGCGTGCATACGTGTCAGCATATGTCTCGATGGCACGAGTCGCGTCAAAACCTGACTCGGCGGCAAACAAGTCAACTGAGATGGCCATGCGCAGGACGTCAAACAAATAAGAGCCGAGATACGCCTCATCAAAATCGTTCACATCGTAAATGATTGTCCCGGCGCCATCTTCGAACACACCGAAATTCTCAAAATGGAGATCTCCTTGAATGAACGTCGGATGGGACGCATCCGTATCGAACGCGAGCGGCACTTTCGCAAAGTCGTAATAGAACAAGTGCGAACTCCCACGGAAAAACGAGAACGGCGTCGCGCTCATCTTGTTATACTTCTCATCTCTGGCGGCTTCCGATAGATTCCGAATCGATTTGTCGTAATAGTCCAATACGGTCGCGAGCGTCTCACGACGGATCTGTTGTTTGACGGATGTGAACATGGCCTTCTCTCCTTCACGCATCGAATAAGTGCTTGTACTCTCCATAACCTGCAGACTCAAGTTCTTCTTTTGGAATGAAACGGAGCGCTGCCGAGTTGATGCAGTAGCGCAAGCCACCCAGCTCTTTCGGACCGTCATCGAACAAGTGGCCGAGGTGGCTGTCGGCTCCCTTCGAACGGACCTCCGTCCGGACCATATGGTGCGTCGTGTCCATGTTCATGTCGATGCGCTTCTCTTCGATTGGACGCGCGAAGCTCGGCCAACCGCAATTCGATTGGAATTTATCGCGCGACGTGAAGAGCGGTGTCCCATCGATGACATCGACATACAGCCCTTCACGCTCCTCATCCCAATATTCGTTTTGGAACGGAGGCTCGGTGCCGTTCTCTTGCGTGACTTTATATTGCATCGGCGTCAGACGATCTTTCAATTCTTTCTGAATCTTCTTGTCACTCCACGCTTCTTTCACGAACTTGGCCCGGCCAGAACCGACCCGGTACATCTCATAACGGAATGGGTTTTTCTTGTAATAGTCCTGATGGTAGTCTTCTGCTTCCCAGAACGTCTTCGCTGGGCGAATCTCCACTTCGATTGGTCGATCGAAGCGGCCTGAGTCTTCGATTTCTTGTTTTGATCGTTCAGCCGCCGCACGCTGTTCTTCTGAATGATAGAAAATCGCCGGTCGATACGATTCACCCCGATCGTTGAACTGTCCGCCACCATCGGTCGGGTCGATTTGACGCCAATAGATGCGCAACAGTTCCTCGTACGAGATGACTTCCGGATCGAACGTGACCTCGATTGCCTCTAGGTGACCTGTCGTCTCTGAACAGACTTGTTGGTAGGTCGGGTTGTCGACATGTCCGCCCGTATAGCCGGAAATGACGCGCTCGACCCCCTCATATTTATGAAACGGTTTGACCATACACCAAAAACAGCCTCCCGCAAATGTAGCTTTTGCCATAATAAATCCCTCCTTACTATGTAGTGTACCCAAAAAATCTCATCGACAACAAAAAACGAGAACCGCAAACGTGTTCTCGTTAATCTTCTTCGACCCGATTCATATGACGCATCACTAAAAATAAGATGACGCCGACAATAGCCGCCCCGAGAACAGTCAATGCCAGGTTGCCTCGAGCCGATAATGTATAAAAGATGGCTAATCCGATCAAGATGAGCGCGATCGGAATGAAGGCTCGTTTGAAATGATCCCAATACCGCACGGACAGTCCCCCTTTTCTCTCTATCATACCAAACTTATTTGTTAAGATAGAGTGGAAGATGATGTTCCATTTTAAAGGAGGCACCTAATATGGAAGTTGAACGATTATGGGCCGAGCGCCCGACACTAATCTGGGAAAACCGGATGAACGAGGGAGATGACGTGTATACCATCGAGATCATCTTTGCAGTCGATGCCGTGCTCCGACGGTACGTGACCGCCTTGACACATGCAGACGGGACGGAAGTAAACGTGTTAACGGCCGTCCGCGACGTCGTATTGCGTTTAAACGAAATTGATGAAGAACACGACCATTTCATCGAGACGGTCGAGCGTGAGGAATTGTACGACTTCATACAAGCCGGTGCCGTTCTAGCTGGTTATGAGACAACAGAAGACGTGACGGAAGAATGGCGGGAATGGTGAACACATTCTCTTCATTCAAAGAGCGTCAACTTGATTTGAATATGCTAAACTGAAACTAATTATTTCCATTTCACGTTAGGGGATGCATTCATGCTCACAATCATCAACTCATTTTTTCTGAATCTGTGTATCCTGTTCACGTTATTCACGATTTCGTTTCTCCCTTTCCGCAACCGTCCACGACTCACACCGAAATCGCCGTTGAAAGGCAGAATCCTGCTCGGCGTTCAAACCGGGGTCGTCGCCTTGATTTTACTGGCGAACGCACTGCCGCTTGAAGGTATCCTGATTGATTTGCGCTCCATACCAATCTCACTTGCCGTCCTGTTCGGTGGATGGGTCAGCGGAACGGTCGCAGCCGTCATCTTTTTGACCGCCCGATTTTTGATGGTCACCGATGGCGCATATATCGGTTTTTATTTGGCCGTCTTGACGATGATCGGGCTCGTCCTTCCTATTAGTCTATTGCGACTCAAACTCGATAATACTCGCAATACGCTACTCATTTTCACGACAATCAGTGTCGCTGTTTTCGGTGCCGCCATCTATTACGCGTTACCGCTTCAATTGTTCTATCCCGTTATCTTTGCCTACGTCGTGATGGCATACGGCGGTGCCTATGCAGCTTACCGGTTACTTCAAGAACTGCGCCGTCACTTTGAGAACGTCCAGCATCAGCAACAACTTGCCCGGACGGACGCACTGACCGGCATCGCCAACCGGCGTCTATTAAATGAAGCCATGGCCAACTTGAACGTCGAGGCGAAAGAGTACGCACTCATTCTCGTCGATATCGATCACTTCAAGCGCGTGAATGACACGTATGGCCATGACGTCGGCGACGACGTCCTACGTGAGCTCGGTATGTTGCTCGTCGCCGAGAGCGAAGAACGACATCTCGTCGGTCGCTTCGGTGGAGAAGAATTTTTAATCATCATGCCGAACGCCAAGAAAGAAGAAGTGAGCCGTCTGGCCGAATCTATACGAGAAAAAGTCTCGACGTTCCCATTCGAGACGAGCGCCGGGACGTTACATATCACGGTCTCGCTCGGTGCCTGCCATTCGAACGACATCGAAGTCGACAGCGTGTTGAAGCATGCCGACGAAGCGTTATATCACGCTAAGGAATCCGGTCGAAATCGCTTCATCTTGGCATCGTAATCGGCGCAACGTTCGCAACAGATTGCGGTTTTACGCAGTTTTCCCGCTTTACTTTCAACTAGTGAATCGGTACACTAGGCTAGACTTTGATTCGATGATTCTTACAGTTGATCATAGATTTGGACAGGAAAAGGGGAAACACATTTCATGACAGTATTGTTATCACTATTTGGTTTGATGTTTGTGGGATCGTTCATCCTCGACTATCAACGTGGCAAGACGTTCCGCCAGTCACTCTTCGGGGGAGTCGACACGATGAAACGAAACTTGTTGATCTTTTTACGTACGTCACTCTCGATGATGATTTTCATCGGCCCGCTCTTGTTCATCTCGATGTTTGCGTTCTCGAAGCTCGTCTCTTTCGAAACGGTCGCTGCGTTCATGATTTCCGTGCTCAGCATCGGGTTTGCGGAACGTATCATCGGGATGATTGTCGCACCGCTCGTGCGGACGTTCTGGCATCAGCGCGGCAAGTTGATGCCGCTCTATCTCGACGCCGGCCTCTACGTCTTCTTGCTGTCGATTCTCATCCTCGAGTTCTTGATGAACATTCCAGGTGTTGAACTCGGCGCATCAGCCATCGCTGTATTTTATGCGTTCGCGCTCTTCTATATCCGCTATTTGTTCAGCTTGATTCGCTTCACGTTCCGCAAGGACGTGCCATCAAGCTGACGATTGACCGCAACCCGGACCGGTTGCGGTTTTTTTATCTCATTTTCTAATTGACAATGAGAATCGTTATCATCTATACTCAAGATGTAGCTCCCAAAAGCTTGACGTAACCGTTCCCCAAACCATTACGTCACGTGGATTCCCCTCCACGACACTCTTTTTGAAAGCAATGCGACAACCCCCATTTGTTGCACCCAAATTTGCCATCCAAAAAACGAGCGGCTCTCCGACGGAGCCGCTCGTTTTTTCATGCGAAAATATCTTGCTCGATTTGTTTCAATCCATAGAATACACCGCGGGACTGCATCAGTTCATCATACGTTCCTGTCTCTACGATGCGACCACCTTCCATGACGATGATGTGATCGAAGCGCTCGAGCCCGGTCAGACGATGGCTGACCATGACGAGTGTCGATGACTCGGCACGGCGGAAGACTTCGGCGAACACGTCCGCCTCGGTCCGCGCATCGAGGGCCGACGTCGCTTCATCGAGAATCCAGAGCACCCCGTTCTTCAAGAGCGCCCGGGCAATGGCGAGCCGTTGCCGTTCCCCGCCCGACAAGTTCGCCCCTTTCTCAAGGACAGGCTCATCAAGCGAGAAACCGAGCCGGACGCTCGCGAGCGCCGCTTCCATCTCAGCGTCGGTGAACTCTCCGGCTAGCGCCAAGTTCTCCCGTACCGTCCCGAAAAAGAAGTGGTTCTCTTGAAGGACGACGCTGGCTTCACGCCAGACCGATGCTTGGGTCACATCGTCCAACCGTTGCCCATTCAATCGGATCTCACCGGAATCGGGTCTGACGAAAGCGAGCAACAGTTGCAGGAGCGTCGATTTCCCTGAGCCGCTCGGCCCGACGATGACCGTCTTCGTCCCGCTTCGTAACGTCACATCCACGTCGCTCAGGACGTCGCGGTACGTATCCGGATAGCGATAGGTCACGCGCTCAAACGATACGTCCGGAGCGGATTCGAGTACCATGTCCGTCCGGGCGACTTCGGCCGCGACGATTGCTTCACTCGGCTCGACGACTTCGAGCAGTCGATTGGCCGCTTGCTTGCTGTCGGCAAAGTGGCCTGGGAAGACCGCCATCGGTGTCGCGTTCTCAAACGCGGTGAGCGACATCATAATGAGCATGGCCAAAAATAGGCCGTTTAACTCGCCGTCGACAACGAGATACGCCCCGATAGCAAGAACACCCCACGAGACGAGTAGGGATGCCGCCACGACGAGTGACGAGTTGAAGAACTGATTCGTCACATCCCGTTTCTGTGCTTCGGCGTAACGGTCACTCTGTTCGAGCAGCTCGCCGCGTGTCCGTCCAAGTTGATGATGAAGCAACAAATCGCGATATCCGTACATCATCTCTGTCATCCCACTCGACAGGTCACCCCGTAAAGCGCGAAGCTCGCGGTCGTGCTTGGCACGGATTCGGGCGAAGAACGCCGGAATCAAAAAACCGGTCACGAACACACCGAACAAAATCCAGAGGCTGACCCACATCGAGAAGTACGTGACGAAGAAAATCGTGCTCAAGAAGACGAGCACCAAGATAATCGGCGGATAGAATACCCGTAAAAAGTAGTTTTGCAAGCTCTCGACGTCACCGACGACGCGAGCAAGCAAATCTCCACTCCGATACTTGGCAAAGATGCTCGGCACAAGCGGTTCAAGCTGGCGGTAAAACCGGACCCGCAACTCGCTCAAAATCGTGAACGTCGCCCGGTGCGAGGCAAGGCGCTCTTGATAACGCGCACTCGCCCGAATCACACCGAACAATTTAATCAAGACGACAGGTACCATGAGCGCATAGAGCGGCGGTACGAGGCCGGCCCGTGAGACAAGATAACCGCTCGCCGCGAACAAGGCGACGGCCGCGATGCCGGCCACGTACCCAAAGAAGATCGAGAGGACGATATCTTTCTTCTCTCGCATCATCCATTTCGTGATCGTCCAAAGTGAATTCATCCTCTCACCCCTTTCTGTAGCGTGAACAAGTCAGCGTATTGCGGAACGCTGAGCAGTTCGTCATGCGTGCCTTGGGCGAGTAGCTTTCCATCGCCCATGAACCAAATCGCATCTGCCTGCTTAATTGTATGCAACCGATGCGCGACCGTGACGAGCGTCGCCTCACACGACAACTCCTCAATCGAACGCCGAACGATTTGCTCCGTCACTAAATCGAGCCCTGTCGTCGGTTCATCAAACAAGATGATGCCGGGACGTTTCAAGAAGGCACGGGCCAAGGCGAGTCGTTGTCGTTCGCCTCCGGACAATCCATAACCGCCTTCACCGAGCTCGGTATGAATGCCGTTCGGCAATTGCGCGATGACATCGTTCAGTCCGGCTGCATTCGCGGCTTCAAGGATTTTTATCTCGTCGGCTGTTTCCCCGAGGGCAATATTATCAGCAACGGTACCGGCGAACAAATACGGATTTTGTGAGATGTACCCGATTGTGTCATACCATGACGAATCGGTGTATGTCTCGAGTGGTTCTCCGTCGACGAGGACACGTCCACTGTCCGGTTTTACGAGTCCGGACAACACGTTCAAAACGGTCGTCTTGCCAGATCCACTCGCCCCGACGAGCGCCACATGAGCGCCAGTAGGAATCATACCGCTCAATGGGTCCAGCGTGAAGCGTCCACCTTCATAGGCGAACGAGACGGCGTCGAGCTCGAGGTCGGGCGTCCGGCTCGTCAACATACGGTCGCCCCAGGTCAAACGTTCATCCGGTGCGTCGAGCGCCTCGAAAATACGATCGGCCGCCCCCATGCTACCGCGTCCGGTGTGGAACGCACCTCCGAGGTCTTTAATCGCCAAATAGTATTCCGGGGCCAAGACGAGAATCAAAAAGCCAGAGAAGAAC
Source organism: Exiguobacterium sp. s149 (assembly GCF_018618395.1). NCBI lineage: Bacteria > Bacillati > Bacillota > Bacilli > Caryophanales > Exiguobacterium > Exiguobacterium sp. s149. The sequence goes on along the minus strand of NZ_JACSLZ010000003.1, from coordinate 125,864 downwards.
GTCAAGTTCTCCCAGACGACCATTTGGAGCGCCACTTCGAGTGCCACGACGCCCGTGCTGAGCATCGAAATGAACTCGAGCATGAGACCCGACAGGAACGCCGTCTTCAAGACGACCATCGTCGCGTCGCGGAAATCGAGACTACTCTTTTCAATCGCTTGCGCCTCGCGCTCGGTCCGACCGTATAGTTTCAACGTAGTCAATCCTTGCAAGACGTCCAAAAACTTGCCAGAGAACTGATTCATTTTCTCCATCTGCTGTTCCGACTTCTTCTGCGTCGCAATCCCGATGATGATAAAAAAGATTGGAATGAACGGTGCCGTCACCATCATGATGACGCCCGAGATCCAATGTTGACTGAAGACGACGACGAGAATGAGTAGCGGAATAATCGACGTTTGAATGACTTGCGGCCAATATTGACTGAAGTAGGCATCGACCTCGTCGACCGCGTCCATGAACACGCTCACCTTTTTACCGGATTGACCGGATAGTGACGTCTCAATCCGATTCGACGTATAACGGTCGAGCAGTTGCAAGCGGAGTGTTCGTTTCGCTTTCTCCGATAGACTCGCCCCAATCCTCCCCGACATATAGCCGAAACCAGCTCGTGTGACGAGTGCGAGGATGAGCCAGCCGAGCGTCGGAACGATGCTTTCAAACGATGCATTTTTTAAAAAGACTTGATCGACAATGTCGACAATTAAATAAGCTTGAGCCAAAATCGATAATCCAATCATCACTGCCGCGATGACGAGTCCGACGATATGACGTTTTTCTGCTAAAGCGAGAGCTTGCAGTCGTTTCACTGCGTTCATCCTTTCTATCAATCAGGAGACTTTTCCTTTGTGAGGATTCTCACTAATTATACCTGATGCACCCTTTCAAGGCGAACGCTTCGCTTAGCTAGACATGCAAAAAACGCCACGTTCCATACGCGGCGCTATCAAAGCGATTGTTCGAAATATTCAGGATGCCCGATGATCAATTGATGCGCATCGAATTGGAGCACGTCTTCTTTTCGCAACCGCGATAAGATTTGCGAAACGGTCTCTCGTGACGTGCCCGACAACCGCGAAATCTCCACCGTCGTGAACGGGCAACGGACACGGACGCCCATCGCTTCCGGTTCCCCGAGGTCTTCAATCAAGTAATGAATCGTGTTGAGCACGCGATCGGTCGCACTTGGCGTGATGATGTCTTGGACACGCCGCTCGTGCAAATCGAGAATCCGGTTCATCTGTCCGACGATGTGGAGTAACATCGAGGCGTTCCGCGAGACGAGTTGTTCGAAACGATCGGTCGGCATGTAGATGACCTCGATATCGGTCAACGCCTCGGCTGAATGTTGATAGTACGGTTCCGTCATCAAACCGCGATATGGGAACAGTTGCTTCGGCTTCAAATAGTCCGCATATTGATGAGTCGCCGTCTCGTTGCAACGCTCGAGCTTCACATACCCGCTAATCAAGAAATAGACCCGTTCCCGAGGGTCACCTTCCATGAACAAGAGCTGACCTTTCCGATACACGCGGCAATACACATGCGGCAACAGCGCCTCGAGCTCTCGTGTGGCACATTTAGCGAACACATCAAGCTGTCTCAACTCGTCTACCGTCCATTTTGGTTTCATGTCTCATCCTCCAATCCGTCTTGCCTCTCTTTTTAGTATAAAACACCCCCTTTGTGAAAACGCTTACAAAATCCGACGATTTTCTGACAAAAAAAGAAGGGCATGAACCGCCCCTCTCCGTCACAATATAATATTCAGTCGAGCATCAATTCCATAATCGCGTCTTGCAGGTCGCGATCGAGTTCGAGCGCGTGTAAATCGAACAGCCAGGCTTCGAGTCGTGTCTTCGCGGCGGCTGAGCGGTACAACCGATCTTTCAAATCGTATGAGATCTCGGCACGGTCCAAGAAACGATACAGCCGATCAAGACGATGGTCGTTCGCCGTCACGTCGACCGGGAGCTCGACGGTCAGCTCGTCCGTGATTGGACCGAGCTCAAGGCGTAGCGTCTGTGTCTCCCGTTTATATTCGCCGGATCCCGTCACTCCTCGAAGGAGCAGTGTGACGTTCCGTTCATCCGGCAACACCGACCGATCCCCCGTCACCTGGATATGAAGGCTTCGTTCCTCCCAATCGAGCGTGAACGTCGTCTCGGCGTAGGCTCCTGTCTCATAGTCGCGGTCCGTCCCATTGTCTTCGTAGAGCGTGAACGTGTTCGAGGCGCCCGGGAAGATGAGCACTTCCAAATCGGCCGGATTGTCGGTGTCGTTTCGACCCGAATGATGCGGTGCCATCGGGATGATGGCACCCGCTTTAGCGAACACCGCCTGCTCCTCGAGCCCGCGGAACACGCGAACCGATTTGTCCCCGCTGTAGCGATGACCCGTGAAAAAGTCGAACCAGTCGCCTTTCGGTAGCCAGACGTTCGTCGCCGCCACGTGTAGCTGTCGGTTCATTGGTTCGACAATCGGGGACACGATGAGTTCACTTCCGAAGTAATACTCATTCGGCACCTCATATGCCGCGTCTTCATCCGGATGCTCATAATACATCGGTAAAACGAGCGGCAAAGCACCGGCATGGTTGCGCCAGTTCATCGTATAGATATATGGAATCAATTGATGACGCAGACGCAGGAACGTCTTCATCGACCGCTCCGCCTCGAGACCGAAGCGCCACGGTTCCTTACCATTGAACGTGCTGAACGTTGAATGCAGCCGCATAATCGGGCTAAACACTCCGAACGCGACCCAGCGCGCGGCAAGCTCGTCGTCTTTCGACCCGCGATAATGGCCGCCGATGTCATGGCTCCACCAGCCATAACCGATATTAGTCGCCGTCGCTGTAAAGTACGGTTGGAACGCCAGTGACGCCCACGAAATCAATGTGTCCCCCGAGAATCCGATTGGATAGCGATGACTGCCCGGCCCCGCATAACGGGAGAAGATGAGCGGACGATTGCCATCCCGGGCGATGTCGGCCGCGTGATAGTGATTCAACATCCAGAGCGGATCGAGCCCCTCCATTTTAGAGGTCGAGCCTTGTTGCCAGTCAATCCACCAAAAATCGACGCCATCGACTTCATGCGGATGATGCATCTGCTCGAAATAAGCTTGAATGAAACGTTTATCGGAGAAGTCGAACGGGATGCGGTCGCCGTGAGATGGATCGAGTCCCATCGCTTCCGCCATCGCTGCGTATTGATCTTCGAACGCCCGTACGCCGTCGGCTGGATGCAAGTTTAACGTGACGAGCAACGCTTCGTCCTTCAGCCACGTCAAGAAGCCTTTCGGGTCCGGAAAGAGGTTCTTATTCCACGAATAGCCCGTCCATCCGCTCCCATATTCCTCAGGGATATCGGTGACATGCCAATCCATGTCGATGACACTGACCGAGAACGGGATGTCTTCTGTCTTGAAACGGCGCATGAGCTCTTTATATTCCGTCTCATCATAACGCCAATAGCGGCTCCACCAGTTGCCGAGTGCTTTTCGCGGCAACAGCGGCGTTGGCCCCGTCAGTTGATAGAAATCACGCAGCGCCCGCTTATATTCATGTCCATAGCCGAAGTAATACAAGTCATGAATGCCTTGGCGTCGCGGTTCGACGAAACGGTCTTCCGTCATGACAAATGAGTTCGAATCATCGATGACGGCGTAGCCTTGCTTCGAGGCGATGCCTTCCTCGAGCTCGGTAGCCCCGTCGACATGGTCGAGCGTCCGGGCCGTTCCTTTCAACGTCCGTTCTGGTCCGTTGAACGTGTAACGGCTATAGTATGTGCTGAAGTTCCCTTTCACATCGATGTAGAGCGTGTTCGGTGCGAACGGTCCTTTCGTGTAATAGAGGTGGACGTGTTCCGTAATGATTTGCAGTTCCGCCTCATCTTCAATCACGCGAAACTCCGGGACTGCGAACGCCCGGTTAAAGACGACTTGGGTCGGCCGGTCCTCGAACACCCCATCTTCCGCGTATTCCATCCGAATCAGTTGGCTCGTCAGTACCGTGAAGCGATAGCAGCTCCCTTGGACGATTGCTCGATCATCTGCCTGCGGTTTCATTTGTTGCGTATAGACGTTCTCCTCTTCAAATAGACGCATAAGCTCGAGCGTTTCCGCTCTTCGTCACTCCCTTTCTAAATTGTGCAAACGTTTACACTCAAAATGATAGCAATGTCTAAATCGACATACAACATCCCTTCCCCATGTCGACGGATAAAAAACGATGTGTTGCCAATTCAGAAAAAAGCCACAGACGTTGATGTCTGTGGCGTTAAGCTTATTGTTGGAGCGTCGCGGCGAGTCGGACGCGCGTCCCGATTTCGCCTCGGACCGCCGCAAGGGCTTGTTCGAGCGACGTGATGACGGCGACCCGGTCGTGGCCTGACTCGGCGAACTGAAGGGCCGCCCGAACTTTCGGCAACATACTGCCCGGTGCGAACTGGCCCTCGGCGATATACGTCTCGAGCTGTTCTTTCGTCGTCTCTTCGAGCGCCCGAGCCAACGGGGTCCCGAAATCGACGAATACGTGCTCGACGGCCGTCAAAATGAGGAGCATGTCGGCGTCGACGAGATCGGCGAGTTTCGCAGCGGCAAAATCTTTATCGATGACCGCCTCGACACCGACATAACCATCTGGTGTATCGATGACGGGAATCCCGCCACCGCCAGAGGCGACGACGATGTGCTCATGGGCGACAAGGTCACGGATGACCGCGTGCTCGAGAATCGCCACTGGAAACGGACTCGGGACGACGCGGCGATAGCCGCGACCGGCGTCTTCTTTAAACACATAACCGGTCGTCCGTTCCATCTGCTGCGCTTCCGCCTCGTCGTAGAAGGGACCAATCGGCTTCGTCGGGTGACTGAAGGCACTATCGTTCGGGTCGACGACCGACCGCGTGACGATTGGCGCGACCGAACGTTCCAAACCGCGCGATCTCAGAGCTTTCGTGAGGGCATTCTCGAACCAATAGCCAATCATCCCTTGTGTCATCGCCCCACAAACGTCGAGTGGCAAGGCCGGTGTCGCCGGACTGTCTGATGCGGCCTGTTGCAACATCAAATTTCCGACTTGCGGCCCGTTGCCATGGGTGATGATGACCTCAATCCCTTCGGCGACAAGCGCGGCCAGTGATTCCGCCGTCGCCTCGACGGCTCGAATTTGAGCCTCGGCCGTCGCATCTTTTCCTTGTTGAATCGCATTTCCACCTAGTGCGATGACTACTCGTTTATTCCGCATATTGGTTTCCCCCGATCAAAAGACTGAGATATTTCCCGAGACGATACGCACGACGGCCAAGATGGCGAGCGCGGTCAAGACACCGGCCACAATCCATTCCGTCTTCGTCAACGTCTTGATGCCGTTCTCACGCTGTGCCTTGATATAGAGCAACGTACCTGGTGCGTACAGTAAGGTCGTCAAGAGCAGATAGTCGATTCCAGCCGCATAGATGAGCCAAATCCCGTAAATCGAGGCGACGGCTCCGATGATGAGATCGCGGGTCCGGCGTTCACCGGCGTTGTAGCCGATGCCGTTCTTCGCGACTTTGACTTGATAGAAGGCCGAGAAGACGTACGGAATCAAAATGGCGCTCGAAGCGAGCGAGAAGGCGAAATTATACGCCGCATCCGAGAACAGGAACGTGAAGAGGAACAATTGAATCAATCCGTTCGTGAGCCAGAGCGCGTTGGCCGGCGCGCTGTTTTTATTCTCTTTCGTGAACCATTTCGGGAACACGCCGTCTTTCCCGGCCACGAATGGAATCTCGGCGGCAAGTAACGTCCAACCGAGCCACGCCCCGAGGACAGAGATGACGAGACCGCCGTTGATGAGCATCGCGCCCCACGGTCCGACCGCCGACTCGAGCAAGTACGCCATCGCCGGTTGTGAAGCGTTCGCCACGTTCTCTGGATTCATGAGACCGAGCGACATGACCGAGATGAGCAGATAGATGACGAGTGTCCCGAGCAACCCGATGACTGTCGCTTTTCCGACGTCCGAGCGCTTGCGGGCCCGTCCGGATAAGACGACCGCCCCTTCGACACCGATGAACACCCATAGTGTGACGAGCATCGTCGAGACGACCTGGTCTCTCACACTACCCCATGAGAAACCACCCTGGCCCCAGAAATCGAACGTGAAATTATCGAGATTGAAGAAGAATAAGGTGATGGTGATAAAAGCAAAAATCGGTACGAGTTTCGCAATCGTCGTGATGATGTTGATCATGGATGCTTCATGAATGCCTCGTAAAATGAGCGAATGAACGAGCCACAGCATAATCGAGGCGCCGATGATGGAGGCGATGTTTTGACCGCCTTCGAAGATTGGGAAGAAATAACCGACCGAGCTGAACAGGAGCGTCGCATAGGCGACGTTACCAAGCCATGCGGAGAGCCAGTAGCCCCACGCCGAGTTGAACCCCATGAACTGACCGAAGCCGGCCCGGGCGTAACTGTACACCCCGCCGTCGAGGTCTGGACGACGCATCGTCAAATTTTGAAAACTGAGACCGAGTGCGATAATCCCGATTCCGGTGATGACCCACCCAATCAAAATCGCCCCCGCGTTCGCACCTTGGGCCAAATCGGCCGCCAAGTTGAAGGCTCCCCCGCCAATCATCGAACCGACGACGAGTGCCGTCAACGCCCCGAGCCCTAATCGTCGATCCTTTTTCTCCGGTTGTACGCCTGCCGTTCCACTTGAGTCATGCGCTATTTTCGTAGACATTGAACTCATCCCTTTCGTTTAGTACGAACCGGAGGGGAAACCCCTCCCGTCCGTCAGCGTTCAAGCCATTCGTTCGTGTCGGTGAGCGTCGCCGCCATCACAGCTTTAATCGTGTGCATCCGATTCTCCGCCTGATCAAAGACGAAGGAATGACGACTCCGGAACACCTCGTCCGTGACTTCCATCTCGGTCAGACCGTATTCGGCATGGATGGCTCGGCCAACCTCTGTCTCCAAGTCGTGGAAGGCTGGCAGACAGTGAAGGAACATGACGTCTGAATTATTCGTCTTCGTGAGCATGTCCATGTTCACTTGGTAAGGATGGAGCAACTTGATCCGCTCGGCGAATTCCGCCTCTTCGCCCATCGACACCCACACATCGGTGTAAATCACGTCGGCGTCGGCGACCGCTTCATCAATACTCTCGGTCAACATAATTTTCGCTCCCGTCTCGGCAGCGACCGAGCGGGCAAAATCGACGACTTCATCTGACGGCCAGAGCGATTTCGGCGCGCAGATGCGCATGTCCATCCCGACTTTGGCCCCACCAATCAAGAGCGTGTTGCCCATATTGTTGCGTCCATCGCCGACATAGACGAAGCGAATGCCAGACAACTCGCCTTTCTGTTCTTTGACGGTCAAGAAATCGGCCAAGATTTGAGTCGGATGATATAAGTCCGTCAATCCGTTCCATACTGGGACCCTGGCATCTTTGGCCAAACCTTCGACCGTCTCATGGGCGAACCCACGGAACTGGATGCCGTCGAACATCCGTCCGAGCACGATGGCCGTGTCGCGCACCGATTCTTTTTTGCCGAACTGGATATCCGATTTCCCGAGGTATTCCGGATGCATGCCGAGATCGATGGCCGCCACGGTGAACGCACAGCGCGTCCGTGTCGATGGTTTTTCAAACAACAGCGCGACGTTCTTCCCTTCACAGATGCGATGCGGGACGCCTTGTTGCTTTTGACGCTTGAAGGCGGCCGATAAATCGATCAAATAGTTCAACTCGTCTCCTGAAAAATCGTTCAATGATAGAAAATGACGGCCTTTCAAATCAAAGTTGTACGTTGTGGACATGCTCGTTTCCTCCTCGTTAAATGTCTTCGCGGATAATCGGACAGCTCATACAGCGTGGACCCCCACGACCACGCGACAGTTCACTCGACATGATTTCGATGACTTCGACGCCCTCGGAACGGAGCAACTCGTTCGAGACGTAGTTGCGGTCGTAGGTGACGACGACGCCTGGGGCGATGGCGAGCGTGTTCGACCCATCGTTCCATTGCTCGCGGGCAGCGGCAATCGGGTCCCCGCCCCCACATGGGATTAAGACGATCTCATCGAGACCGAGTGCGGCTTTCAACACGTTCAACAGATCCGTTTGCTGCGTGATGTGAAGTTCGCCTTCGGCGTTCAACGTCAGTTCAAAGATATTCATCTTGCCTCCTGGACCTTGGATGAACGGATGAATCGTGAACTTGTCATGGTCGACCATCGTGAAGACCGTGTCGAGATGCATGAACGCGCGCGATTTCGGAATCTCGATGGCGATGACTTTCTTGAATGTACCGTCGTTTTTCAACAAGTTGAGGGCGACCCGTTCAATCCCTTGGGCCGTCGTCCGTTCGGAAATCCCGATGGCGACGACTTCCTTCGACAACACGAGTTCGTCCCCACCCTCCATCGCGAAACGATAGTCGCGGTCCGACCAAATCGGGATGTCGTGTTTCGCGAATCGCGGGTGATAACGCATAATATATTGCGTGAACAACGATTCACGACGACGAGCCGGCTCTTTCATCCGGTTGATGGATAGCCCGTTGCCGATTGCTGCCGCCGGGTCACGGGTGAAGTATAAGTTCGGCATCGGATCGAGATAGAACGGATACGTATCCTCAATCATCTCGTGTAAGTGGCGCCGTTTTTCGGGCTTAATCTCGGATTTCCGAATCCCGGCCATGACGGTTTCAATCAACTTTTCATTGTCGTAGGCGAGCAAATATTCTTTCAGCGTCTCGTACGAACCGTTGATATTTGATTTGGACTCTGACAAGATATCGGCGATGAAACGTTCACGGACACCCGGCAACGACAACGTCTCAGCCATTAAATTTTCGAGGTAGAGCACTTCGACGCCTCGGTTTTGGAGCACGCTCGCAAAGTAATCGTGTTCTTTTTGAATGACTGGAAGATGGGGAATGTCGTCAAACAGGAGTCGTTCCAAATATTCCGGGGTCAAATTTTCGAGTTCGCGTCCTGGACGTTTTAACAGGACGGTCCTGAGTTCACCAATTTCTGAATACACGTGGATCGGATGTTTCAGCGTCGTGTCCCGTGCGGTTTGTTGATCCGTCATCGATATCATCTCGCTTCCTCCTTGTGATTCGGGTGTGTTGCTACCCTTACATTATCAACTTACCCATTTCCACGATGGGCAAGTCCGACGTTCGGACTGTGGTGGATTCCACAGAATAGTGCATAGAGCATGACATGATTTGAATGAACAATCACTCGAGAAACGGTGTGGTTCCTCGAATCGAAGGAAAGTGACGTATACACGCTGTATAGATTGTGAAAAAAATTCATAGCGTTTTTTTGATTTTGTTTGAGCCTTTCGCCAGTCGTGCCATAATATAGACAAATGATGTGAAAAGGAAGTGAGTCGATGGCAATCGAACGTACAGAACGCGCCCGTCATGAAGCCCAAGTGACAGCGCTTATTCAAAAAGGGGACCCGGTCGATTTCCGCGACGTGTTCCTCACCCTCCACCCCGGTGAACAGGCCGACCTGTTCATCGAACTTGAACGTCCGGGCCGTGAGTTCGTCTATGAGGCGCTGTCCCCGGAAGAGTTTACTGACCTGTTTGAAAAACTCGAACTGGATGAGCAGGAACAGTTCATCCAAGAGATGCCCCGTCCGTTCGCCGTGCGTGTGTTGAACGACATGTTCTCGGATAACGCCGCCGACTTGATGACCGAGCTCCCTGACGACTTCATGAACGAACTGTTCGAGTTGATGGACGAGACCGAGGCGACCGAGGTCAAAGACTTGATGCGCTATCCGGACGATACGGCCGGTGCCATCATGACGACCGAGTTTATCGTGTTGAAGGCGGACAAGACCGTCGGTGCGACGCTCGAAGACTTGCGCGAACTTGGACCGGAAGCCGAGACAATCTATTACCTGTACGTCATCGACACCGATCGCCGGCTCGTCGGCGTCGTCTCGCTACGCGACTTGATCGTCTCCCCGCTCGACGTGCAAATCGCGGACATCATGGGCCGGCGCGTCGTGTCGGCCCACGTCCTCGCCGACCAGGAAGACTTGGCCCGGACCGTTCAGAAGTATGACTTATTGGCCCTGCCTGTCATCGACAGCGAGGACCATCTGCTCGGGATCATCACGGTCGACGATGTCATGGACGTCATCGAACGCGAGACGACCGAGGATTTCGAAGAGCTGTCAGCGACGAAAGGTTCGTCCGACATCAACATGGGACCGGTCGAGGCGGCGATGAAGCGGGCGCCATGGATTATCAGCCTCATGTTTCTCGGGATGATTACTGCGTCGACGATCGGCGGTTTCGAGGACACGCTCGAAACGATCGTCTTGCTCGCCGTCTTCATGCCGCTCGTCATGGGTTCGGCCGGTAATGCCGCCACCCAATCGCTCGTCGTCGCCGTCCGCTCAATCGCGCTCGGGACGATTAATCGAAAGAACGTGTTGAAAATGATTCGTCGTGAGTTCGGGACGGGGCTATTGCTCGGGTTCGCCTGTATGGTCGTCATCTTCAGCGTCATCACCGTCCTCTATGACAGTGCCTTAATCGGCATAATCGTCGGTCTGTCGATTTTTGCGTCGCTCAGCGTGGCGACCATCGTCGGGACGCTCGTGCCGCTCTTGATCAATCGATTGAAACTCGATCCCGCCGTCGCGTCGGGTCCGTTCATCACGACGGTCGTCGACAATCTTGGCTTAATCATTTATTTCACGGTCGCGACTTCGTTGCTTCGCTTTTTTTGACACCTGACCTCTCAGGTGTCTTTTTTTGTTGTGAGGTTTGTTACAGTTCTTTTACAAAAGAGAAGACGAGAAATAATCCTACTTCGTGAAGGGTAGTTATGAAAAAGTACTTATAAATAAGAAGAAGTTGAGGGAGGGAATGTCGTTGACCATTCAACAAGTTGTTTACATATTAATCACAGGGGCCTTATTCATGGGACTCGTCGCTTACGTGTCTTATCGCATGACGAAAGGGAAAGTCGAGAGTGCCGACGACTACTTCTTGGCCGGACGGGGGCTCACCGGCATCTTTATCGCCGGATCACTCTTATTGACGAACCTGTCAGCCGAGCAGTTAATCGGCTTAAACGGGCAATCGTTCGCCGGCAACATGTCGGCCATGGCGTGGGAAGTCACAGCCGGAATCGCCGCCATCATCATGGCGCTCTTTTTACTGCCGCGTTTTCTCGGAATCGGTATTTCGACAATCCCTGAATTTTTGAGCCAACGGTATGACGAGGACGTCCGCCGCTTGACGGTCCTGTTGTTCTTGTTCGGATATATGTGCGTCACGATCCCATCGATGCTCTATTCCGGCGGATTGGCCGTCCTGCAACTGTTTGACGTACCGGAATTACTCGGAATCAGCTTCGAGCAGTCGCTCTGGCTCGTCATTTGGTTCATCGGGATTATCGGAGCCGTTTACGCCATTTTCGGTGGTCTCCGCGCCGTCGCCGTCTCCGACACGTTGAACGGGATCGGATTAATCATCATCGGTTTCCTCGTCCCGACGCTCGGCTTCATCGCGCTCGGTGACGGCAACCTCGTCGATGGGATGAAGACGATTGCAACCGAGAATCCAGAGAAACTGAACGCGATCGGTTCAGAGAACGATTCCGTTCCGTTCTTGTCCATCTTCACGGGGATGATTTTTGCGAACTTGTTTTATTGGGCACTCAATCAATACGTCATCCAACGGGCACTCGGGGCGAAGAACTTGGCCGAGGGTCAAAAAGGGGTGCTTTTCACCGGCTATTTGAAGTTGCTCGTCCCGATTTTCATGCTGCTTCCAGGGATTATCGCATTCCATTTGTATGGCACGAACGTCGATAAGGCCGACCTCGCTTATCCGAGCTTGATTGCCGACTTGTTGCCGATGTGGCTCATGGGCTTCTTCCTCGCCGTCTTGCTCGGTGCCGTGTTCAGCTCGTTCAACTCGTTGCTCAATAGTATCGCTACCTTATTCGTGCTCGATATTTATAAGCCGAAGTTCAAACCGGACGCGTCTGACAAAGATTTGATTCGTGTCAGCAAATGGTTCGGGACGTTCGTCGCGCTCGTCTCGTTCTTCGTCGCTCCGAACTTGATGTACGCACCGGACGGACTGTGGGACTTGATTCGCCGCTTCACCGGTTTCTTCAACATCCCGATTCTCGTCATCGTCTTAATCGGGATGCTCGTGAAGCGCGTACCGCCGATTGCCGCGAAACTCGTCATCGGCTTCCACGTCGTCACGTATTACTTCCTCGTCTGGGGAACGGAGCAGTGGTTCGGCTTCGACCTTGGCATCAACTTCATTCACATTTACGGGATCTTGTTCGTCCTCGAAACGACCATCATGCTCGTGTTCGCAAAAGTTCGACCGATGCAACACATCAATCCGATTCGCATCGATCTTGGCCGCGTCAAGCCATGGCGTCATGCAATTTCGACTTCCATCATCCTTGTCGCGTCGATGATTTTCGTCTACTTCGTCTTCTCGCCGATCGGTCTCGCCTACGCAGACGGGATCGTCTCGAGCTGGTTCTGGCCGGCGACTGTCGCTTTGTTCGCTGTGACGGGCGTCCTCGTTTGGGCGTCGTATCGCTACTGGCTTCCGAAATATGAGGCTTACTTGACGAATCTCGGTACGACAGACACCGAACGTGAAGAAGCGATTGGTGAATAATGTATTTAGACAAACAGACGCGTTCCTTGCTGATATCTTTTAGCAAGGAACGCGTCTGTTTGTCTTACTTCTATTCTTCTGTTTATACATGTTTTGGTCCGCTTGATCATATAATTTCTTGAAATCGTTTAACTGCTCCTCCCAAGCTGCACCGACAGCGGCTGAAATGTAATTCGATTCAAACATGCTCCTAATGGAGACCGTCAAATCTAACAATTCATCTTGTTGTAGTTGATCAGTTAATACAACAAATTCGTCCCCTCCAATCCGATAAACGTTTTCGCTTAACCCTTGCAAGAGGAGTCCCGTTTTCTGAAGTAACTGATCACCAGCCGAATGACCTTGATGGTCATTAATTTTCTTCAAATCATTTAAATCGATGACTATCAATCCTACTTTTTTAAAAGAGAGACGATCAATTGTTTCGTTAAAGGCACGTCGGTTCAAAACCCCAGTGAGTTCATCATGACGGCTCACATATTCTAACTCCTCACGTTTCATTACAGCCGCTTCTACATTCCGAATGATTCCTTGTACAGCTACAATCTCACCATTTTTATAGATTGGGGTCGTGTATTCTTCAAAACGTAAGTAACGACCGTCATTAGTGCGCCAACGTTGCGAGATAGCCTCATCGTAACTCATCTTTCCTGAGACTTTATTCATGAGAAGTTGATAATCATCTGGGTGAATACGACGAAAACAATCATCTGGATTTTCGTAGTTTTCCGCTACAACGCCCTCACCTAGATACAAATCAAGGGAAGGACTTATGTAACGAAAACGAAACGTCGGTTTGACTTCAAATATATAGATGACATCTTTAACGTGGTTACCGAAATGTGCAAAGGCTCCGTCCACCTCTTTACGTGATTGAAGTGTCTTCTGCGCAACAAGTACCAAAATCAATCCAACTAATAAACCTAACCAAAATTGTTCCATGTTTTCCCGCTCCCCGTCTAAACGTACTATTCTATCGTATCACATTAGCGAAATGCCGCCTGTACCTTTTCCATTATTTAGGTTAACGTTTAAACATAAAGTTTATTTGTTGATAAATGTAAACTTAAAAATTAGAAGGTGGAGGTCAACCATGAGTCCTGACTGGTCACGCTATAAAGTCTCATCTACTTTTTCTGGATCGGCGCTCGTCATGCGACAAGACGACATCCTGTTCGACCGTCAACAAGGTTATGCGAATCGTGCGGAACGAATTGAAAATCGAACATCGACCCGATTCGGTATCGCTTCGGGCTGTAAGTTGTTTACGGCCATCGCCGTCTGTCAGCTCATCGAACAAGGCAAGTTGGCATTTACATCGACGCTCGGCGAATGCCTCACCATCGATTTTCCAACGTTCGACCCGGCCGTGACAGTCGAACAGTTGCTCACTCACACGTCCGGCATCCCAGATTATTTCGACGAGTCTGTCATGGTCGATTTTGAGGAATTGTGGCGGCAACGACCGATGTATCACATCCGGCAGCTACGTGACTTTCTCCCGATGTTCCAACACGAGCCGATGCGACAAGAACGAGGCGTGTCCCAATACAATAATGCCGGTTATATCGTGCTCGGCCTCATCGTCGAACAAGCGAGCGGGTTGATATTCTCGGATTATATCGAACGATTCGTGTTCAAGCCGGCCGACATGACCGATTCGGGGTACTTCTCCCTCGATGCCTTACCAGCGCACACGGCGCTCGGGTATATCGACCACGCGGACGGCTCTTGGCGGACGAACCACTATTCGATTCCCGTCAAAGGCGGCGCGGACGGCGGCGCGTTCGTGACGGCACAAGATATGGCCAAACTTTGGAACGCCCTGCTCGGTCATCGCCTGCTTGGGGAGGAGATGACATCACGACTGCTGACTCCTCATGTGAAGGTAAACGACAAAGGCGTACATTATGGCTACGGTCTGTGGATTCAATTGGACGCGAATCGACACGTCTTCAAATATCATGTCATGGGCTATGACCCCGGCGTCAGTTTTCATTCTGCTTACTATCCGGCCACAGACATCGTCTCGGTCGTCTGTTCGAACGAGTCAGACGGGGCGTTCGACCTCATGAAAGTCATCGAACAGAAAGCAGGTGTGTCTTCTTGAACATCCACCCATACGAAGAACGTGACTTCGAACAGATTCAAGCGTTGAATGAAACGGAAGGTTGGAGTCAACTCGTCCGACAACACGAGTTGACGAAACAGGCGTGGCGGCAATCGAACGTCGCCTATGTCGTCGAGTCAGAAGGACAGGTGATCGCCTACTTGCGTGGATTGACCGACACGACCGTGAGCCTGTACGTGTGCGAACTGCTCATCGCGGCCTCGCACCGTCGCCTCGGGATTGGCGAGCGACTGCTGTCACACGTGCATGCGCTCTACCCCTAAACGCGCCTCGAGATGCTCGCGAGCGCTTCATCCCACACGTACTACGAGAAATTGAATTTCCGCCCGTTTTACGGGTATCGAAAGACGATTCACGAATAGGAGGAACTGTCATGAAACTAGCCATCGTGACCGGTGCGTCGCGCGGTCTCGGCCGTGCCATCGCCGAGGAATTATTGAAGCGGGATTACGAGGTCGTCAATTTTTCACGGACGCAGGCGACCGATGCCTCGTTCCGTCACGTCAAGGTCGACTTAGCTGATCCGACAAGCACACTGGCCGCAATTGGACAGATGAAGCCGCTCATCGAGACGGCAACGTCTTTGCTCGTCGTCCAAAATGCGGCGTTGATTGAACCGATTCATCGGGCCGGTCAATTGGACGCTGCGCAGCTCATCGCCCACGTCCAAGCCAACCTGCTCGCCCCGATGCTCTTGACAAACGCGGTGCTCGCATACGACCTGCCCGTCTCGCTCATCCATGTGACCTCTGGGGCCGCCAAGCGCCCCATCTCGGGCTGGAGTGCCTATTGTGCAACGAAAGCCGGGCTCGATCATTTCACCGAGACGGTCGCCCTTGAATTGACCGATACGGACGACAAGGTCGCCTTGTTCAATCCAGGCGTCATGGACACCGCGATGCAGGAAAGCATTCGGGCCTCGTCAGAAGACGCGTTCCGTGACGTTGAACAGTTCCGCTCCTATGTGACGGAAGGACGATTGCGCACCCCTGAAACGGTCGCCCGCATCTTGGCGAAACACTTGCTAGACGAGCCGTTCGAGAATGGCAAGACGTATTCGGTGTATGACCTAGACTGATTTTTCACCTGGTATAAAATTCAGCCACCCTTTTTAGGTTCAACCGCCTACACTAGAGACAGATGAAATGAGAAAGGGTGGCTAAGTCATGAAGACGATTGCAGGAGGATTATTATTTTTCGGCTTGTTCAGTCTCGGATTGTCGTTCACGATGATTGGGGACACGGCGATTGTCGGAGCGATGGTGAGCGGTGTCGCCATCTTATGTAGCGTCGGACTTTGGTTCGGAGCGACAGAAGTAACGCGCATCCGTGTTGCTCTCCTCGACAGCAAAAAAACGTCTTTCCCTGAATGAGGGAAAGACGTTTTTGGATTCATTGATTGTCTTCTTCTTCGTAATCATCATCAGCATATTCCTCGAAATCGTACTCTTCGAAGTCCGCTTCATCGATAAAGATGTCGCGGTCATTGACGACGTGAATCGGACCGTTGGCCACATCGATTCGAATCGTCCATGCCCATGGAATGCGCAATCGGCTATAAACACCTGTCCAGAATTCCATCGATTCTTGCTCGTATCGTTCGAACTCTGCCAGCAACTCTTTAAAGGTTACCCCTGACAACTGAAAGTTTGAGTCTTGGATTCGCTCGAGCGCATTATGTGTCGCCTCGAGTTCCGCCGCACGTACCATCTCTTCGGCCGTTGCCATCTCAAGAATGGTACCATCCGGTGGCAGAATGTCGTATACGTTGAACAATTCGCCTTCTTCTACTTCTTCATCAAACTCATAGTCGTCGTGCCGCATGCTTCATTCCTCCTCACTCTAGTTGAATCTCTTTCATTGTACCATTCCACTCCCTGTTAGAACGAAACATTCGTGTATATATTTTGGCAGGTAGGGAATCATAACAAAGGAATAGAATACGGATCAGCGAAAGGGGCCAATTGACCATGAACGAATCATTTCAAGCACTCGTCCTCGACAAGACGGATGACCATCTTCACGCCAAGGTGACGGACGTCAAACTCGACGCGCTTCCAAAAGAAGAAGACGGTAACGTCCTCGTCGAGGTCCATTATTCCGCACTCAATTATAAGGACGCCCTCGGTCTTACCGAACCCGGAAAAATCATTAATCAATACCCGTTCATCCCTGGATGTGAATTTGTCGGCAAGGTCGTCGAGTCCGATCATCTCGACTTCAAAGCCGGCGATGAAGTCATCGCCACCGGTTTCGGGATCGGCGAACGACATTTCGGCGGATTCAGTCAATTTGCACAAGTTCCCGGAAACTGGCTTGTAAAACTGCCTAAAGGTATGGACATGCGTGATGCCATCACAATCGGGACACCTGGATTGACAGCCATGCTTTCAATCGATGCGCTTGAGTCCGCTGGCGTTCGACCAGGGGAAGAAGTGCTAGTAACAGGTGCAACTGGAGGCGTAGGCAGTTTTTCAATTATCTTACTTCATAAACTTGGCTATCACGTCATCGCATCCACAGGAAAGACAGACTCCCCTTATTTGCAAGCACTTGGCGTTGACACCGTCATCGATCGACACGAGCTTGAGGGAGCGGTTCGTCCGTTAGCTCGACAGCGGTTTGACGCGGCAATCGATTCGATTGGCGGGGCCACTCTTGCGAATATTTTGAGTCAAACGCGTTATGAAGGTGCCGTTGCAGCTTGCGGACTTGTCGGCGGTTCCGACCTTCCAACAACTGTTTATCCGTTTATTTTGCGCGGAGTCAAATTAATCGGCATCGACTCGGTCATGCAACCCATCGTACGTCGTCTGAAGGCGTGGGAACGACTGGATGAGCTGCTTGATTCTAACGTGCTCAACCATATGATTCATGAGATTCCGTTGCATGACATCCCTCGCCACGCTGAGGCGATGATGCGCGGCGAACTGAGCGGTCGGACCGTCGTTCGGATCCATGACTAACAAACAGGGCTGAATCCATCGATTCAGCCCTGTCTCTGTATTCTCCATGGTGGTGGAATTATAACGTGAATCCGGCTGGTGCGTCTTTGACGACGACGATCACCTTGCCTTGGTCTAATTTTTTCTCGAGTTGATCCGCTTCGGTCGATGAGAAGCCGAGCTGTTCGAATTGGGCTCGAAGCTCGTCCCCTTTTTTACGGAACACATTTTTCGCGGCCGTCCCCAGGCCGACGTCTGATGCCGTCACCGTATTCGCGTCGGCATTATCGGCCACACGGTCGGTCCGGTCATCGTCATGGGTGATGACATAAATGTGCTTGTCCTCAATCCCTTTCGCTTTCATCGATTGAATGGCGGTCACGACTTCTTCATCATTTGTGAACTCTTTGTACAAAACTGACATGTGTAGTTCCCTCCTTCGATAGCGTTACAGTAAGAGTAATTACCTTCTTTTCCTAAAATGACACATTAAAAAACGATGACAGCTGTCATCGTTTCGTTAAACGGCCGGTTCTTGGCCTTTTAATTTTTTTAATTCATCGAGCAAAATGTCCGATTCGTTGAACGGAATCGACTCTTGTCCGACTCGTTCGACATGGTCATGACCTTTTCCGACGACGACGATCCGTTTCCCGACGAGCGCTTGTTGCGCTGCATGGCGCAAGGCATCTCGCCGTTCCTCGAACGTCACGTAATGCGTGTTCGAATCAACACCTTCGAGCAATCCATCGATGATGTGCCTCGGGTCTTCCGTCCGCACGTCATGTACTGTCACGATTAAATCGTCTGAATAGCGGCTCGCGATTCGACCCATCTCTGCCCGCTTCGTCGGATCTCGGTCTCCGGCCGCACTCAAGACGACAACGAGTTCACGTTCCCCTTGCTGAAGCGTCGATAGACACTTCTCGAGACCATCAGGCGTATGGGCATAATCGAGATAAATCTCGGCGTCTTCCGTATCGAGTCGTTCGAGCCGACCTTTCGGAAGCGTGAGTCCCGGCACGTTGGCGATGATTGCACGCAACATCAGTTCCGACGTCGAGACGAGACCGATGGCTGCGGCCAAGTTGGCGGCATTGAATGCGCCCATGAAGCGGACCGGCGCCTCAATCGTCAGTGCGTTCATTTTGACGACTACCGTTTGGTCATGCCAAATGACTTGGATATCGGCCGGTACGTCCGCATGCGTGCTATACATGATACGTCGACGGGTCGGGGCAAAGGCGGCCATCGTTTTACTGGCCGGGTCTTCGGCGTTCAAAATAATGGCGTCCCCGTCTGTCGTTTCGACTTGTTCGAATAATCGGGCTTTGGCCCGGGCGTACTCGTCCATTGAGCGATGGTAATCCAAGTGGTCATGCGTCAAGTTCGTGAACGCCGCCGCGTGAAATCGGACGCCTTCGACACGTCCTTCCATCATTGCATGCGAGGAGACTTCGACGACACAGTCGGTCACGCCGGCATCCGCCATCTCGGCCAAAATACGATGTAAGACGACGGCTTCCGGCGTCGTATTTGGTGTTTTTAATGTTTGATCTTTATAACGTGCTCCAATCGTACTGACAATCCCGACCGGTCGTCCGGACAGACGAAATAGATCATATGTCAATGTCGCGGTCGTCGTTTTGCCATTCGTACCGGTGACACCGTAAATACGCATCCGATGTGAGGGGTGGTCATAAAAGGCACTGGCCACCACACCGGCTGTCCGCTTCGTGTCCGCGACGACAAGGTTCGGCACCTCAAGATCAAGCGGGTATTCCGAGATGACAGCAACCGCTCCTTTGGAGACGGCATCCTCAGCGAATTCATGTCCGTCCACCGTATAACCGCGGATACAGATAAATAAATTCCCTGGACTGACCTTTCTGGAATCTGTCTCAATTCCGGTCACCCATGGATCGCGTTCGATGTCATCCATCTCATTTTCTAGAATGGCGGATAAACGTTTCGTCCTCATGCTGTGTACTTCCTTTCTCATGGGTGTCGCTAGGTTCGCAAACCTTATCGTCATGGTACTAGATATTAGGCTGTAATGGAGATGACAAATATATTACTTCCCTTTTTACGTGCAATGCAATCGCCCAACCAAAAAATTCCTAGTCCAGGACGGGACTAGGAATGTATTTCGTTGTCGGTGAACCGAAGTCCTTGCTCATGAAGCGCGGTTTCCAAGATCCGCAGCACACTTGGCCCGACCCCATGTAAGGCCGCAATCTCTTGCTTCGTATACGTGGCCAACTGTTCGAGCGTATCGATATAGGCGGCCTTGAGCGCCCGTTCGGCCGGCGCCGAACATTTCGGAAGTGGTGTCATCCAATTCCCTCCTCTCGTCCTGAATCTCGTTCGATCGTCGGGAGACAGGCGAGGACACGTTCCATACAAAATGTCCGACGGGCCTTCTTGCGTATATCCCACGCGACAAGTCGATCGCCTTGCAGCTTCATCAGTTTGACGCGTCGCTTTGAAATGACCCCGTTCCGATCGATATACACCATTTCTACGACTTGTCCGTTCCGCATCCAACGCATGACTTCTTGCCTCATCTGATCTCCCTCCTTTTGTTACCTTTATTATATCGAACATTTGTTCTCAATTCCAGTCTAGAGGTGTGCGTTTGAGCGATTTGCCGTATGCTAGAAGAAATGAATCTTTTGCGAAAGGAGTACGCCCGTTATGACATATGTCATGTTGGCCGTTTTGGCCATCGTCCTATTCATCTCCATGATTTATGCCGCCAAAGCCTTGCCAAATTTACGAAATGTCTTATTCAACCGCGGCAGCCTGTTCGGCCAAGACACCGAGACCGTCACGTGTCCGAACTGTAAGAAAACGTTCAAACGGTCCGGTGGGAACACCCAGACATGCCCTCACTGTTATACGTCGTTTTAACCCAAAAACACCCGCCTGGCCGCTAGACGCGGACCTCGGGTGTTTTTTGAATGTGCTCGAATCAGCAAGTAACCGTTTACGCTCACCTTATAAGTGAAATAAGAAGGTTCCGTCATTTTCCCGCAACTTAACCCGAGATAGTCTCATTCTTAAAGGAGTTCACCATGTCATTCATATCCGATCACGATTTATACGCACGATTGTTAAACCGCGACACTTCCGCGCTCGAACTGCTGTACGACCGCTATGAGCGCATCTTATATTCGCTCACCCTCCGCTTGACGACGCGAGCCGACTGGGCCGAGGCCGTCCTATTCGAGGTGTTCACCGAGCTTTGGAAGCATCGTCTGCCGCTCGATTTGACGACCCATCGGCTGAGAACGCATTTGTTCGAGCGGGTGGAGACCGCAGCGCTACGTCTAGTCGCCAGCGCTTGAGTTCGTCTATCGCATCGCTCGATGCAACACTTCTAGAATCCCATCCGCATACATGCCCTCGGTGACACGACCATGTTCTCGTTTGGCTTCTTCCGTCCCGTTGCCAAGCACATAGCCGTTACCGACATACCCCAACATTCCTAAATCGTTCCCACTGTCCCCGAACGCGTAGGCGTGCTCGGTTTGAAACGTATATCGGTCGCACACGTAGTCGACTGCAGCGACTTTCCCCGCCCCTCGTGGGATGAAATCAATATCGTAGGCGTCTGCCGGATCCCCGGCGAGCGGGTTGCAACGACTAACGTTGACCGCGATTCCGAAGTCACCGGCACTCGAACGAATATGCTCGAGCTCCTGTGCGCTCTTGCCGAAGTAATAATAATTGTGCATCCAGCCGCTTGTGCCAAGATTCGTCTGTGGTTCAATCGTGAGTGTTCGCCCTAGCCTGTCGACGACTTGGGTGACGCGGTCTGAAAAATCATCGGGAAACCGTGACGAATAACCGGGATCAAGCTCCAGTTGTCCGGACGCCGTCACTTGATACAGCTCTGTCCCGAGACTCGCCGCGATTCGATGTGGGAAGTAACGCATCTCGGCCCGCTTCACTTTCTCCATAATCGTCTCGAGCGAACTCCCCGTCACCCACATCGTTGATAAGCGATGTGAATGATGATCGAGAAAATCTTCGAGTTGCCGCAAGCGCTCCAACTGCTTTGCGGAACAAGCATGCGGGAAGTACGTCTCGTCGAAATCAAAACAGATGAGCGTCCGTCCTTCCTTTGTAAATCGTTTCATCGTCATCCTCCTTGTATCGCCATACCCCTTCTCGTATAGTAAAAGGAGAAAGGACGTGCAACATGAAAAATCGTTTAAGCCGCTACTACTGTCAGTATAGCGGAATCGTGATCGGGTTCGGACTTGTCTTCGCCTTTTTGTTCGGCATACGGACATATTCATTTTGGCAACAATGGCTCTCGAACGGACCCGCACTTCTCGTCACGCTCCTCACGGCGACGTTCATTAGTTTTATGACGTATCGACTGCTCAGCGCCTTGAATTTGAAACTCTTCCGCCGCCTCGGCGACGCGACGTCGACATGCTCCCGTTAAACACGGGACTACATAACGACCGTTCACAAAATAGTCACCTCAAATAGGCATCCATTTCACGGTTTCATCCGTTAGATCAATACAAGGGATTCCCTTATGGATAAAGGAGACAGCCATGACTGATATTGAACTGTACGAGCGCGTCAGGCAAAAAGACAAACAAGCGCTCGAGGCACTTTATGATCGCTACGAACGAATCCTGTATGCCTTTGTCATGCAGTTGACGAAAGACCGCGACCTCGCCGAAGAAGCGATGCAGGAAGTATTCATCAAGCTGTGGCGCGGCGGCGGCGTATATGATGACTCAAAAGGAAAATTCAAATCGTGGCTGTTCACGATGAGCCGTCATGTCACGATCGACTTGATTCGCAAACGAAAACCCGACCTGCAACTAGACGAGTCTTACGCTGAAGCCATCCCGTCCCCGGCCCCGTCCGTCGAGACCGAGGTCGAATGGCAAGAAGAGCGAACGCAAATCGAGACGGCGATGGCCGAACTGCCGACCGAGCAACAACAAGTCATCCGCCTCATGTATTTCCAAGGGCTCAGCCAACAAAAGATCGCCGATGCGTGCGATATTCCGCTCGGTACCGTAAAAGGAAGGATTCGATTAGCGTTGAAACAGTTACGAAGGCATCTATCCCATGATTTGATCGATAAGGAGGTGGAACGATGAACGCTTGTGACCAATTGATCGATTATTTCAACCAGCATTTGACGGAAGACGAACGCATCCGGTTTGAAGCGCATCTCGCGACATGTCAAACGTGTCAAGAAGAGCTCGAACAACTCGAGGCCCTCGTCGGCGGCGTCGCGTTCCTCTCTGAACCGGCTGAACCGCCGAGCGGGATGAAGGCACGCATCCTCGACAACGTGTTCGCTGAAGACGATACGAATACGGAGGCAGAGTCGAAACCAGACGAACCGACCCCGGTCACCCCATTCACGGCATCGAAGAAAAAACAGAAGACGCCATGGGGAGCGCTCGCTCTCGCAGCCGCACTCGTGCTCTCTTTGATCGGGAACGGCTATCTGCTATTGAACCAAGATGATCCGAGCGGAATCGCCTTGACCGAGACCGTCCCGCTCGAAGGTGAATCGGAAGGCGTGGCTTACCTCGCCGAACAGGACGGCCAGCGCCAGCTCATCGTCCAGACGAACGGACTCGATGCGCTCGAAGCGAACGAAGTGTATCAAGTTTGGTTGTTAAAAGACGGCTCTCCGATTCCGACCGGGGCGTTCGTCACGGACGACAAAGGCAACGGGACCGTCATCTATACGCTCGATTCGACCGAATCAGAGATAGACTGGGATACCGTTGCTGTCACGAAAGAACCCGAACGCGGCAACACGGCACCCGAGGGCGACATCGTACTCAGTGCCAGCCTATAAGTAAGGACCGAATGACCTGACGCACCACGCGTACGTGTCATTCGGTTCTTTTTTCGTTATGATGATAGAAAAGGAGTGGTACATATGCGTCAGCCTAAAATTGGTGTCGTCGGTCTCGGCGGCATCGCTCAAAAAGCGTACTTACCTATTTTGACGAACAGCACGTCGTTCGAACTCGTCGGTGCCTATTCCCCGACCGTCGCCAAACGTGAGGCAATCTGTCAGGCCCACCGGATGGAATCATTCACGGGACTTCCCGAGCTCGCGGCGTCCGTCGACGCGGCGTTCGTCCACAGTTCGACCGAGACACATTTCGACGCCGTCTCTTATCTGCTCGCAAATGGCGTCGATGTGTATGTCGATAAACCACTCGCTGCGACAATCGAACAAGCGGAACGTCTCGTCGAGCTGGCCGAGCAGACGAACCGTAAGCTCATGGTCGGCTTCAATCGCCGGTTCGCCCCGATGTATCAGCACGTGAAAGCAGCAGCCCCATTCCACACGATCGACTTCGTCAAGCATCGTGGCGACGGATTGCGTGGCCACGACTATCAGTTCACACTGCTCGATGACTATTTGCATGTCGTCGACACGCTCCGGTACTTCGCCGGAAGCGAGTTACGCTTAGTGACGGGCCAAATCGCGACGACCGAGGCGAACGGTCTCCATTTCGCACGTCACGTCTGGCAAGACGAGCACGGACTGCACACGACGTCGATGCACCGTAAAGCCGGGACGAATCATGAAGGACTCAGCGCCATCCGCGACGGACTTCGCGTGACGGTCGATGAGATGGTGACGCTTCAACGGTTCGAGCACGGCGCCCATTCGACGAAGACGTTCGGGTCATGGGACACGCTCCTGACCCAACGCGGGTTCCAAGGGGCGATCGACCACTTTATCTCGGCAGTGACCGAGGATACGGCCATCATGACGGACGGTCGTGAGGCGCTCCTCACACAACAGCTGGTGACGGAGCTGTTCGGCTCACACTAAAGGGAGGCGTATCAAATGGATTTCTTTTTCTACATTATGGTCATCGTCGTCGTGTCCATCGCCGCAGACACGTTCAACAAGACACGGAAGGCGCGTTTAGAAGAGCTTCGACTCAAAATCGAGCAAGAGAAACTCGCGATTCAGCGGCTCGAACTCGCGATGAAGCGCGACGAAGACAAACTCGACCATCACGGTTTTTAAAAAGACGATCGGCCCAGAGCGGGCCGGTCGTCTTTGGTTATAAAATATGGCGCTTCTCAGTTTGACGTGTCTCGCGGGTCCGCTTTTGCCGTCGCTCGGCGAGTGTCGACCACGTGACGGCCGTGACGATACAGGCGGCGCCGATAAAGAAGTTACGGTCGAGTCGTTCGTCGAGGACGAGCCAGCCGAGGTAACCCCCGACGAGCGGTTGGAAAAAGAAGAATAATGACCCGACGCTCGCATCCATGAGCTCGAGCCCTTTGTTCCAAAAGAAGAACGCCCCAGCTGTCGAGATGACGCCGACATACAATACGCTCATCCACAGCACCATGGTCATATTCGGTAAGCCGGATGCGGCCACTTCCACTCCCATGAGCGGCGTCATCAACACGAAGGCGATACCGATGGCGAACGTCGTGATCGTCAACGACGACATCGTCTCGGATGCGATTTTCACATAGATGGACATGAGCGCCCACGTGATGGCCGCACCGACCAAGACGAGGCTCCCCATGAAGTATGTGCCTTCGACGTGCCAGCCGACGACGATGATGACCCCGAGCGTCGCCAGCAAGAGTGACCCGATTTTGACAGGCGTGAGCCGTTCTTTCAAAATGACTCGGGCGAAAATGACCATAAACGCCGGGGTCGCCGCCGTGACGAGCGATCCCGTATGGGCGTCGGATAGTTTCGTACCGATGAACTGAAACGAAATCGAGGCGATGTACCCGATGACTCCGACGAGCACGATCCATTTCCAGTCGCGCCGATTGATTCGCTCGCGTCCGAACACTCCCCACATCGCCAATAGGACGATAAAGGCGACGGCATAGCGCATCCAGATGAGCGTGAACGGCTCGATATAACCAAGCGCATATTTACTGACGACGTACATCCCGCCCCAAATACTCGCGGCGAGCGTTAAACTGATAGCACCTATCCATTCCTTGCGCATGACGTCTCTCCTCTCTGATTCCTTAACAATACGACATCAGCTCCTAATATTCCTGTCTCCTTAGTTGTCGAACTGACCGAAATCGCTTACACTTATTGTAATGATGATTGAAAGGAGGGAGAAAGGTGAACTTTGTCGGACGTACGCATTGGTCAACAGAACATTTGTACATTTTGCGTGCGATTTTTCACGATGTCGCATAATCACAGGACCCGTCTGTCCTTTTTTAGACATTGCTGAAATACGACAAAGCGCCTCTCTCTTGCCGAGCGCTTCTTTGCGCTCGGCTTTTTTGATAGGCCTCTACTCTAGGAGGAATCACTCATGTTAATCGAGTTACAACACATCCAAAAACAATTTGGCGGCCATGCCGTCTTGAGCGATGCCAATCTTCATGTGAACGCCGGCGAACGAATCGGGCTCGTCGGACGGAACGGGAGCGGCAAAACGACGCTTCTGCGTCTCATCGTCGGCGCCGATTCGCCAGACGAAGGGACCATCTATCGCAAGCAACGGTTGCACATCGGCTATTTGGCCCAAATTCCGGCCCATCCCGGTAAGTCAGGTCGAGACGTGCTCTATACCGCATTCGCCGAGTTGACGCGACTCGGTGACGAGATGAGACAGCTCGAGGCCATGATGGCCACAAGCGATGACATTGAATCGCTTCTCGAGACGTACGGTGCCTTGCAGACCCGCTATGAGAACGGCGGCGGGTACGTCATCGATTCGAAAGTGAACGCGATGATCGACGGGCTGCGCCTGACCCGCTTCGTCGACAGACCGTTCGATACGCTGAGCGGCGGCGAACGGACAAAAGTCGGGCTTGCCTTGGCACTGCTCCAAGAACCGGAACTGCTCATCCTGGACGAACCGACGAACCACCTCGATTTAGAGGCGATGGCGTGGCTCGAGGCGTTCCTGCGTGACAGTCCATCCACCCTACTCCTCGTCTCGCACGACCGGGTATTCCTCGATGCGGTCGCCACGCGCATCGTCGAGTGTGAGGACGGGGAACTGACGAGCTTCGACGGCAATTATAGTGCCTTTATCGCGCAAAAAGAAAAACGGTTGCTCGATCAATTCCACGCCTACACGGAGCAGCAAAAGAAAATCAAGAAGATGAAAGAGACGATTCGCCAGCTTCGGCAATGGGCGAACGAGGGCAATCCGCCAAACGAGAAGTTTTACCGCCGCGCCAAATCGATGGAGAAGGCGCTCGCCCGCATCGAGACGATTAAACGGCCTTGTCTCGAAGCCGTACAACCAGACATCCAGTTCACAGCGAACGGACGGACCGGGCGCGATGTGTTCGAGGCGACCGATGTGACGGTCAGATACGACCGCACCGTCTTCGAACATGTGTCGTTCTACACCGGTCACGGGGAGCGTGTCGCCATCGTAGGTCCGAACGGGAGCGGAAAATCGACACTGTTGAAAGTGTTGCTCGGCCAACTCGAACCGACCTCGGGTACGGTAAGACGAGCGGAACGCGCCCGCATCGGCTACTTGTCCCAACATATCGACTTCGAGGACTCCCACCGGCTCATCGAGGCGTTCCGCGACCGGATTGCCGTCGACGAGGGCAAGGCCCGTCAACTGTTGGCCCAGTTCCTCTTCTATGGCGCGAGCGTCTTCAAACCGGTCAAAGACTTGAGCGGTGGCGAGAAGATGCGGCTCATGCTCGCCATCCTCATGCATGAGGACATCAACGTGCTCGTCTTGGACGAACCGACGAACCACCTCGACATCGAAGCCCGCGAAGCGCTTGAAGACGCACTGGACCGTTTCACCGGTACGCTCGTCGCCGTCTCGCACGACCGCTACTTCTTGAACAAACTGTTCCCCGTCACCTATTGGCTCGACGGGACAGCGACACGTTTCCCGGGAAATGTCACGTATGCGCTTGAAAAACGTCAACTCGAACCGGGAGCCATCGTGGCGGTACCGAAGAAGAAAACGAAATCAACAGAAGCGACCGTGACGGCGGTCAAGGCTCAAGACATCTCGGTGGATGAGGCTCGCTTGTCTGCGCTCGAAGAAGCGCATCAGGAACTTCTTCATCAGATGAGTAAGACGAACGACCTCACCGAGCTGATGACGTTGCAACAACAAGCTGATGTCCTCCAAACTGACATCGACACGTTGCTCAACCATTTACTTGAATCCATGTAATGAAAAACGACGCCGGCTTAACGGCGTCGTTTTTGTTCGAACCAAGATTGAACGAGAAACCCGGTCACGCCGAGCGCCATCAAAAAATAGGGCACGATTCGCGGGACTCCTCCCGCTTCCCCCATCGTCGTCAGGATCACTCCGCTCACGAACGTCCCGAGCCAATACAGTTTCGGCATATGATCACTCCTCTACCACGTTCCTTTACATCCGCCGCTCGACCGAAATCAAGGAAAGCGAACGCGCCTTGCAGCCACAGCTTGCGACTCATTATACCACTTCACCCGACACTTATTTGATTGACGGCCCGCACCACAACATTCGCCCATAAGAAAAGCGCCACGAACGTGGCGCTTACCGGTGAGCGTTTCTAGCAAAGCGGACTTTCAACCGACCGGAACCTTCCCGGCCGACCGTCCCATGCGGTACATGAATCAACACTAGAAAACGGACGTGGTTCAGCACGTGATTTCGCGGCGTACGTTCGTCTGAACAGCAATCAAGTCTTGCCTAGAGATCTCGTCTCCACAATGACCATGACTGCGTTTTGACGGATATGGTTGAAATCAATCATGAACCTCATCGGCCCACCTTTTTTGAAACACCGAGTTGCCTAAACGTCTAGTCTCCCACTGATTCTCCTTTGTCTGCCCCCTCACCCCTTACGCGAGGTCAGGTGGACGACAGCTTGAACGAGGAGAACCGCCTAGTCAGCCGATGTTTCATCCAATACGTCTCTCATTTCACCGAGCCGGCCTCAGTCAAACAACGATGGAATCTTTGTTTCATCCGTTGCCCCCTTTCAGCTCAACACGTTGAATGAGGACTACACAGATACATTAACCGTTTTATCGATTGACGAATCCTTGTTCACCATTTCTCCAAAAATTAGTTATCGATATAGTGGTCGAGCGCATAGGCGACGCCGTCCGCTTCGACGTCTTTCGTGATATGGGTACTGATGTCTTTCAACGGATCGACGGCGTTCCCCATCGCAATCCGTTTTTCCGCCACTTCAAACATTGAGATATCATTCAAATTGTCACCGATGGCCACGATGTCTGATGGCGGGATGTCATGATGCTCCGCCAACTGCGTCAACGCCATCCCTTTACTCGCCTTCGGATGTCCGATTTCAATCTTCGTCCAGCCTGCCGTCGTGATTAAAATATCCGTCCGTGGTTCATATAATTTCCGGAGCTCATGCAGCTTTCGCCGGTCGAACGAATAGACGAACACTTTATACACTTCGTCGGCCTCGAAGTCGATGTCCTCGATTGCATCGACATAAGTCAGTCCGAATTGCTCGTTTTGAATCTCAATCTCTCGCTCGCCCCACTCTCGTGTGAACGATTGGTCATGCGGCAACACCTCATCGAGCTCACCTTTCAGCAAATCGGTGCCCGAACGAAGTACTTTTACGCCGGCATTCGTATAAAATTCAACGTACGCCCCGTGCTCATGGGCCACGTTCCACAACTCTTGTACGACATCTTTCGGGAGCGCATGGTAATAAATCCGCTCATTCTCATAGAAAGCAATCGCGCCGTTCCCCGACAAAATCGGGCACGACAAATCACTCCGCTTCAACAGCTCCTCGATGTCATGAATCGAACGTCCAGAAGAAATCGACACCAAATCTCCTTTGGCCTGGCGCCGGCGAATCGCCTCCTGGTTCGCTTCCGTGATGACACCTGTCCGCGATAACAACGTCCCGTCTAAATCGATGGCAATTAGTTTCATCTCCTCTTCTCCTCTCACGCGGGTCGGATCACCCAATTCTTTCAGATTGACTCTCTCCATTTCATCATCACATATCCAGCCGTGAGAAGCACGTGCGAACCATGCCCGAACTGCGGTCATTCGTGTTGACACGCCCTGCCCTGATTGCTACGCTTTTGTCAGCATTGCATGACGAATTTTAGGGGGATGAGAATGTTACAAGATTTCACACGGGCGTACGCGGAAACACGCGACGCCAGCGACTCGCTCGCATCATACCGGGGAGAATTTTATTTGCCGCAAGACGGGATTTACATGGATGGGAACTCGCTCGGCCTGTTATCGAAACGGGCCGAGCAGACGCTCCTCGAATCGCTTCAGGATTGGAAGGAGCTCGGGATTGACGGGTGGATGTCGGGACGACACCCATGGTTCAACTTATCAGAACAGTTGGCCGCCCTCAACGCACCGCTCGTCGGAGCGAGAGCCGAAGAAGTGATGGTGACAGGTTCGACGACGGTCAACTTGCATCAGCTCGCCGCCTCATTCTTTAAGCCGAAAGGCAAGCGAACGAAAATTTTGGCCGACGCGCTCACGTTCCCATCTGACATCTACGCACTGAAAAGCCAACTCGAGCTCCGGGGACTCGACCCGGCCGAACATTTGGTCCAAGTCTCGAGCCCAGATGGCCGCTATTTAAAAGAAGAAGACATCATCGCAGCGATGACAGACGATATCGCCTTGATCGTCTTGCCGACCGTCCTCTATCGCAGCGGACAGATTCTTGATATGGCCCGTCTCGCCAAGGTGGCGCACGAACGGGACATCTTGATCGGCTTTGACGCCTGCCACTCGGTCGGCGCCATCCCGCACGCGTTCCACGATTGGGGTGTCGACTTTGCCTACTGGTGCAACTATAAGCATCTGAACGGCGGACCGGGCAGCGTCGGCGGCCTGTTCGTCCATGAACGCCATTTCGGGACGACGCCGGGCCTTGCCGGTTGGTTCGGTTCACGCAAAGACAAACAGTTCGATATGGATCACACTATGACGCCGGCTGATGACGCCGGCGCGTTCCAAATTGGGACGCCGCACGTCTTAAGCCTCGCCCCGCAACTTGGCGCCCTCGAAATGTTCAACGAGGTCGGGATGGACGCCATCCGTGAGAAATCACTCGCGTTGACGTCGTATATGAACGAACTGATTGACGAAGTGCTCGCGCCATACGGTTTCGTCATCGGTAGCCCGCGCAACGAGACGCAACGCGGTGCCCATTTGAGCCTCGAGCATCCAGAGGCGGCCCGCATATGTAAAGCGCTCAAACAACATCGCGTCATCCCGGACTTCCGGGCCCCGAACATCATCCGTTTGGCTCCGGTCGCCTTGTATAACACGTTCACCGACGTTTATGACGTCGTGATGACGCTACAGACGATCATGGAAAACAAAGAATACGAGGCGTTCAAGAACGTCCGCGAAGTCGTGGCCTAAGGAGAATTCATATGAGTGAACGGATTGAACATAACGTCGAGCAATCAATTCAGACCGATTTTTCAAAAGACATGTCATACGGTGACTATTTGCAACTCGACCCGGTTTTATCGAGCCAGCATCGTCTGTCGGACCATCACGATGAGATGCTGTTCATCATCATCCATCAGACGAGCGAGCTGTGGATGAAACTGATTTTACATGAACTGACGGCGGCGACGACCGCCATCGAGACCGGAGAGCTTGAGCGCTCGTTCAAGATGCTCGCCCGCGTCTCGAAGATTCAACAACAGCTCATCCAGTCGTGGAGCGTCCTGGCGACGTTGACCCCGGCTGAATATTTGGAGTTCCGGGACAAGCTCGGTTCGTCGTCTGGGTTCCAATCGTATCAGAACCGCCAAATCGAGTTCGCGCTCGGCTTCAAGAACGCGCGCACGCTCAACGTGTACGCCCATGACGAGAAGCTGTTCCCGCTCCTCGAGTCGTCCCTGCAGGCACCGAGCATCTATGATATGACGGTCCGCGAGATGCACCGCCGCGGTCTCGCCATCGATGACGCCGTGCTCAACCGCGACGTCACGAAAGATTGGGAATGGAACGAAAGCGTCGAAGCGGCTTGGGTCGAAGTGTACCGAGACGTCACCAAATATTGGGACTTGTATGAGCTCGGCGAGAAACTGCTCGATATCGGCAGCCAGCAACAGATGTGGCGCTTCAACCATATGAGCACGGTCGAACGGATTATCGGACAAAAGATGGGGACCGGCGGCTCGTCCGGCGTCAATTACTTGCGCCGCGTCCTCGACCACCGCTTCTTCCCGGAACTTTGGACCGTCCGGACAAAACTGTGAGGAGGATGAACACGATGACATGGATTGATGTTTCGCAACCGCTCGACGATTCAATCACGACATGGCCGGGCGACACCGCCTTCCGTTACGAGATTGCCTGGCCGATGGCCGACAGCGGATCGGTCAACGTCGGCAAAGTGACGATGAGCCTCCATTCCGGCACGCACATCGACGCCCCGTTCCATTTCGACGACGCCGGACAGCGCGTCATCGACCTCGACCCGGGACTTTATATCGGGCCGGCCCGGGTCATCCATCTCCCGGGTCGAGAACGCATCGAGGCAAGGGACTTGGACGGCTTTGACTTGACCGGCGTCGAACGGTTGATTTTAAAGACGGACGGCTGGCCGAATAAGCAGGAGTTCCCGAGCCATATCCCTGAACTCACGCCTTCACTCGCCGACCGGCTCGGCGAACTTGGGATTTATTTGATCGGTCTCGATTTGCCGTCGGTCGATGCAATCGACAGTAAAGAGATGGCGGCGCATCATGCGCTTGCCCGCAACGGGGTCCATATTCTTGAAGGACTCGTCCTCGACCATATCGCCCCTGGTGATTATGAATTGAACGCCGTGCCGCTCCCCATCGTCAAAGGAGATGGCAGTCCGGTGCGCGCACTGTTGCGTTCATTGGACTGAACGAAGAAACATCTACTCTTCCCGGGTAGATGTTTTGTTTTTACAGTCATTCTGTAAATCAGGCATGAGTTCCGGCTCGTTCGGGAACAAGAGACGTATGTGTCACGCCCGAAAGGAGTCAATCTATGCAACTCATTTCCTTTGTTCTCCCAGCTTATAATGAAGAGACAAACATCCCGCTCATCTTCCAAGCCATCCATGAACAATTTCTTGATAGCGACTATCATTATGAAATCTTGTTTATTGACGATGCAAGTACCGATCGCACTCTCGAGACGATCAAATCGCTAGCAGTTCGTCGTCCTGAAATCCGGTATATCTCGTTCTCTCGGAACTTCGGGAAAGAGGCGGCCATTTTAGCAGGTCTGCAACACGTGAACGGAGACGCGATGATTTTAATGGATACCGATTTACAACATCCGACGACACTCATCCCGAAACTGATTACGGGCTTTGAGGAAGGTTACGACCAAGTCATCGCTAAACGGGACCGGACCGGCGAGAGCGGCATCCGAAAATTGGCGTCCCAAACGTACTACTCGTTAATTAATAAAATTGTCGATATCGAACTCGAAGACGGGGTCGGCGATTTTCGATTGCTCAGTCGTGATGCCGTCGATGCGATTCTTCGGATGAACGAGAATCAGCGCTTCTCAAAAGGATTGTTCTCTTGGATTGGGATGGAACAAAAAATCATCACCTATCAAAACGTCCTTCGCCAAAATGGAGAGACGAAATGGTCGTTTCGTCAATTGTTCAATTACGGCGTCGACGGCTTGATTTCGTTCAACTCCAAACCGCTCCGCTTCTGCTTCTTTACCGGGGTCTCGATTCTCGTCCTGTCGATGTTGTACATTTTATTCACGCTGTTCGGGATTATTCAAGACGGCGTCGAAACGCCAGGCTATTTCACGCTCATTTCGGCCATCCTTTTGCTCGGAGGGATTCAACTCGTCAGTCTCGGGATTATCGGTGAATATGTCGGACGTATCTACTTCGAGACAAAACAACGTCCCGCTTATTTGATTCAAGAGACTAATATGCAAAGGAAGAGTGTGAATGAACAATCGGAAGGCAGAGTTTATAAGATTCATCGTCATCGGGGGAATTAACACCCTCAATTACTACGTCGTTTATATGCTGTTTCATTACGTATGGAACATCAGCTATGGGGTCTCTCATGTGGTGGCGTTCGCGCTCAGCATGGTCGCCTCTTTCTTTTTAAACAGCTATTTCACGTTCAACGTTAAACCGACGCTACGCAAATTTCTACAGTTCCCGCTGACACAAGTCGTCAACTTCACGGTCACGACCGTCTGTATTTATGTGCTCGTCGAACAGCTCCGGGTGTCGACTGCCATCGCCCCCCTGTTCGCCATTTTCATCGCCGTACCGGCGACGTTCATCGTCACGAGTAAGATTTTGAAGCAGGGGCACTCCGCCATATGAAGAAAAAATTGCTCATCGCCGCCGCTTTACTCGTGTCCATCGTCGCCCATTCCTTTTTCATCTATTATCAGTCACAAGGCGGTTACATCGCTGGCACGAATGACGGATTATCGCAGATGGTCCCGTTCAAACATTTCCTGTACGAGACGTTCCATAAAGGAAACCTCGTCTATGCGGAAGACTTCGGCTTTGGCGGTGGAATCATCACGCAGCTCGCCTACTACTATGCGACTTCGGTCGTGTTTTGGCTCACGGTCTCCGTTGTCTCCCTGTTCGACGCACTCGGACTCGTCACGCCAAATCTCGAACTATGGTTACAGCTCACCCTCGTCGTCAGCATCATCCGTCTCGCCGTCGTCCTATTGTTAGCGACACACGCGTATCGGCTGTTCCACGTCAAACTGCCACACGCCTTCGTGGGCGCTGTCCTATACGGAGTATCCGTCATGTATATTCGCCATGTGACGTTTTGGGAATTTTTCGCAGACGCCTTTCTCTGGGTCCCGCTCCTCGTCATCGGTCTCGAGCGCATCATCCGGCTTGGGCGCGCCGACTTCTTCATCGTCATCAGTGCGCTTATGCTCGTCAATAACTTCTACTTCGCCTACATCAACTTGGTGTTCGTCTTTGTCTACGTCGTGTTCCGCCAGTTCATCCGCTTCCCGGAAGATCGTCTCAGACGCCGACAACAGTGGCTACTG
Organism: Exiguobacterium sp. s149; assembly: GCF_018618395.1. NCBI lineage: Bacteria > Bacillati > Bacillota > Bacilli > Caryophanales > Exiguobacterium > Exiguobacterium sp. s149. The sequence continues at coordinate 91,060 of NZ_JACSLZ010000003.1, read as the reverse complement.
TATAGTGGATCAGGTGTGCTCGCGTTGCTCCTCAGCGCGTTCGCATTCATTCCGGCGACGTATGGATTTCTGCAAAACGAGCGACCGTCTCTCGAGCACGAGATTGACCTGGTGCGCTTCGATAATATTTTGTATGATAGCCGCCTGTTCATCATTCCGGCCGTCTTCATCCTGTTCGCCCTCTATCGTCCACTCTATCGCCAAACAGCGTTTCGTCTTTTTGCGGCGATGAGTCTTTTATTCACGGTACTTCACTTCAGCCCACACGTCGGAAGTTTCTTCAACGGTTTCTCGGCTCCGCAATATCGCTGGGAATATCTCGCGAGCTTTACGATTGGTGGTGCGGTCGCGGTCGGATTGTCACATTGGCGATTTGAAAAAAAATCGTTCTATATCGCCGCAACGAGTACGGTCTCGCTTTATCTCCTACTCGGTTTGTTCGGGGAGGTCGCGTCGTGGTCAGTCAGTCTTGTCATCTTTGGATTGATGCTCGCCACCGTGGCGTCGCTTTGGTGGAAACCAATGATTACGCCGTACCTGCTCATCGTCTCATGTCTCGTCGTCTTTAACGGCTATACGAAACTCGTGCTTCACGATCAAGCCATCGTTAAGACGAACGAGTCATTCGTGAACAGTTCCAACTATGACAGCGCCGAACAACGGGAACTGATTGCACTCGTACAAGAAGAGGCCGCCCCGCTCGAACGTCTCGATTGGATGGTTCCTTTGCGCAACAACACACCCATCGTCCAATCGTTCCTCGGGACCAGCCTGTACTCGAGCATATTGAACGGGAACCTGTTGACGCTCTATTGGAACGACCTCGAAATCGATACGGGACGGGAAAGTGTGAGTCGGTACGGAACGCTCGGCAATCGCGCCAACCTGCATCACTTACTATCAAGCCCTTACTGGATGCGTAACCAAAACGTGGCGAGCGAAGCGCCTTACGGGTTCAACTTGCTCGCCGAGACGGAACGTTACGCCGTCTATGAAAGCGGGACGCGCCTCCCGTTCGTTCGCACGACGACGTCTACCTATCGCCAAGCTGATCTTGACGATGTCTCGATGTTGACGCGCGAGCAGACGATGCTCTCAGGTGTCATCTTAGAAGCTGGACGCGACACACCGACTCCGGCTCGGACCATCGACGTTATGACCGAAGAAGTCGAGGCTGCATTAGATGGCGATACACTTCGTGTCACCTCTGATGAAGGCGGCATCGACTTGATTCCGGACGTCCCGTCGACGGCGAGGGGAGACTTGTATGTCTCCTTCGACATTCGAAAGCTGGAGGGCGACGGGTTCTTCATCAAACTGGGTGGATACCGGACGACACGTAAACCAGAGGAGTCGATTTACCGGACCGACCTCACATCGATGACGCTACGCACGCCGATGTCCGAGCGCGTCCCGTTACGTCTTCCCGAAGGCACGTATGCACTCGAAAATGTGACCGTCGAGTGGGAAGATTATGCGACGCTCGACTCGGTAGTCGAGGAGACGAAGACACGTCCTGACATCCCGGTCACTTGGGATGGTCCCGACTTTGACTTCACCGTCGAGGAAGCCGAGCCAGGAACGTATGCTGTTCTCCCTGTGCCGTTTGAACGCGGATGGCGCGCTTCCGTCAACGGAGAAACCCGTGACGTCTTACAGGCCAACTATGCGTTCAGTGCGATTCAGCTCGATCAAGGGCGAAACGAGGTCGAATTGACATATCGACCGCCATTCTTTAATATCACAACGGTGATGACGTTGCTTGGTCTCGTGTTGTTAATCAGCTATCGCGTATATGTACGCCGCAAAGAGCATCCGTTCACGTGAACGGATGCTCTTCTTCTTGCATGACCTCACTTGAAATTTTTCGATGGTCGAACCGTTTCGAAATTTGCACTTTGTAAGCCATGTTCGCCTCATAGTCTTTCGAGAACACACCCGCGTACAACAGGTCGAGCAGACAATGAATCGAATCGTTCGTCGTGAAGCTCCCAATTTTCGAGTAGAGGCGCTCACGAGTCGTCAAACGGAGCGTGCAGTCGGCCTGGCTCGAGATCGCGTTCTCTCCGAGACTCGTCAAGGAGAGCACCGGCACACGTTGTTTCTTTAAGTAAGGGATGAGCCCGAGCGTGTAATCGCTCTCCCCCGTATACGAGATGAGGAGCGCGCACGTCGTTTCATCCGAGTTGGCCGCTTCGAACTCGGCATCGAATTCACAGAGGCTGACTTGTTTGCCAATTCGGTTCATCTTTGACTTGAAGTCGTGACAGAGCAACAAATTATGGATAACAGAAAAGACTTTGATGTGCCGTGCCTCACACAACATCGTTACGGCCTGCTCGTACGCCTCATGATCGAGCAACGACAACGTATCCTCAATCGTCATCTGTTTGAGCGCCGCTAACTTGTTCGCTACGACCATCAACTGGTCGCCGGCCGCAAACGGCTCGTTCGCATCGATGTCTGAGAAATGACGGTTCAAATACTCGATTTCCTCCAAAAACTGCTCCTTCAACTCGACCCAACCTGTGAACTCCAATTTCGCAGCGATTCGGCTAAGGATGGACGGGTGCGTATACGTCGCCGCAGCGATTTGCTTCATCGTCTGATCGTGAATCCGCTCCCGCTCGGCAAATAAATAGTCGATCACGTCTCGTTCCGACGGCGAGAATCCATCCTGCTTCATTTTTTCAGTTAACAGCATAAGCCAGCTCCTCACGTGAATGACGTTCACAAAAAACGACTTGATTTTGTTTTATTTTGTAAACGATTTCTGAGTTCTTTTGAAATCTATTGTGTTCATTTTTCTCTATTCTATACTGAAATGGACAAACGGATACAGTTCGAGTATCACATTTCGTTTACACACGATTGATTTTTTTTGTGAACAAACAAGGAGGAGATTCGTATGACAACCGGAATTAAACTCGTCACCATTGGGGGCGGTAGCAGCTATACACCAGAATTGATGGAAGGGTTCATTAAGCGGTATGAAGAGTTACCGATTCGCGAAATTTGGCTCGTCGACATCGAGGCCGGTCAAGACAAACTCGACATCGTCGGACAAATGGCGCAGCGAATGTGGGACGCTTCTCCGTATGACGTTAAAGTGCATCTGACGCTCGACCGTCGAGAAGCGTTACAAGACGCCGACTTTGTTACGACCCAGTTCCGTGTCGGTTTGCTCGACGCCCGCATCAAAGATGAACGGATTCCGCTCTCGTACGGCATGGTCGGCCAAGAGACGAACGGGGCCGGCGGTATCTTGAAGGCGTTCCGTACCATTCCGGTCATCCTTGATATCGTCGAAGACATGAAACAGCTCTGTCCGGACGCCTGGCTCGTCAACTTCACGAACCCGAGCGGAATGGTGACCGATGCGGTCATCCGTTACGGCAAATGGGACAAAGTCATCGGCCTGTGCAACGTGCCGGTCAATGCGATGATGGCAGAACCGGAACTGATTGGTAAGAAACCGGAAGAGTTGATTTACTCGTTCGCCGGATTGAACCACTTCCATTGGCACCGGGTTCATGACGTGCATGGTCAAGACGTCACGCGCGACATCATCGACAAGATGTATGACGGCGATTCGGGCATCCCCGCCAATATTCATGACATGCCGTTCTTCAAAGAACAACTGCAACAGATGAACATGATTCCTTGCGGCTATCACCGATACTATTACCGTGCCGAAGAGATGCTCGCCCACATGCTCGAGGAATATCGGGACCCGGCCGTCGGCACACGTGCCGAGCAAGTGAAGCAAACCGAAGCCGAGCTGTTCGAGCTGTACAAAGACCCGAACCTCGACCATAAACCGGAGCAACTGTCTAAACGCGGCGGTGCCCACTACTCGGACGCGGCGTGTGAGACGATCGCCTCGATTTACGCCAATAAGAACACACATATCGTCGTCTCGACGAAGAACAACGGGGCCGTCCCGGACCTCGCCCCGGACGACGTCGTCGAAGTATCGGCCTATATCGGGGCGACCGGTGCGAAACCAATCGCGTTCGGCGCACTCGCCCCCGCTGAAAAAGGATGGCTCCAAGTGATGAAGAACATGGAGCGGTGCGTCGAAGAAGCGGCCGTGACCGGTGACTACGGACTCGCCCTTCAAGCGTTCATCATCAATCCGCTCATCCCGAGCGGCGAGACCGCGAAACGGGTGCTCGATGAACTGCTCATCGCCCATAAAGCGTACTTGCCACAGTTCGCCGATAAAATCGCTGAACTCGAAGCGAGCGGCGTCACGATCAAAGACGAAGTCGTTCAAGCACTCCAACCTATTCATCAAGCATAAAAACAGCCGACGCACCTCGAATGCGTCGGCTGTTCATATTATTTAATCAATTCAAGGTCGACCGGGATGTTCTCTTCCACTGTCTCCCCTTTTAAGTGGTTCACAGCAGCCTCGACACCGAGTTTTCCAATCTCTGTCGGTTTCTGTGCGACCGTCGCAGCCATCGTTCCGTCCTCGACCGCCTTGACGGCATCATCCGTCGCATCAAAGCCGATGACTTTGACATCGTTCAAGCCGGCACTGTTCAACGCTTGAACGGCACCGAGTGCCATCTCATCATTATGAGCGAATACGGCGACGATGTCTTTATTGTCTTGCAAGATGTTCTCCATGACCGTCAACCCTTGGGCCCGGTCAAAGTTAGCCGACTGTTTGGCAACGACGTCAAGTTTTCCATCGATTGCTTCGTTGAATCCTTGACCACGGTCACGTGTCGCTGACGCTCCTGGAATCCCTTCGAGTTCGACGACTTTCCCGCCTTCGCCGACGAGTTCAACCATATAGTCACCTGCGAGCTTCCCACCAGCGACGTTATTTGACGCCACGTGCGCGACCACGTCGCCTGACTCGGCGTTACGGTCGACCGTGATGACCGGGATGCCCGCATCGTTCGCACTTTGAACGGCTGCACCGACTGCTTCCGAATCGGTCGGGTTGATAAGAATCAAGTCCATCCCTTTTTGAATCATGTCTTCGACGTCGCTCACTTGTTTGGCCGCATCGTTTTGCGCATCGGCGACCGTGAGTGTCGCATCGAGTTCAGTTGCTTGCTCTTCCGCACCGTCTTTCAACGCGACGAAGAACGGGTTGTTTAGTGTCGAAATCGAGAGCCCTATTTTGAAGTCCCCGTCTTTCGTCTCTTGCTCCGAACTTGTCCCCGGTTGTTCCGTCGAACAAGCTGCCATGACGACCATTGTCAATACGAGTAGCCAAGCTGTCCATTTTTTCATCTTCCGTTTCCCCTTTCGATGATTACGCGTTTTGTTTTCGATCGAGCAATACTGCGAATAAAATGACGGCCCCTTTGACGACGAGTTGGAAAAACGATGAGACGCCAAGAAGGTTCAAACCGTTGTTCAACGTGCCGATAATGAGCGCCCCAATCAGCGTCCCGACAATCCAGCCTCGTCCACCCGCAAGACTCGTTCCCCCGAGAACGACCGCTGCGATGGCGTCAAGTTCATAAGACGTCCCAGCCGTCGGTTGGGCCGAGTTGAGACGCGATGTCAAAATGATGCCGGCGAGTGCCGCCAACGTACCCGACAACGAGTAAATCAAGACTTTGACTTTGTTGACCCCGATGCCCATCAGTTTGGCAGCTTCCTCGTTACCGCCAATCGCGTACGTATGACGACCGAACGTCGTCTTTTTCAAAATGAAGTACAACACACCGAAAGCGATCAACATCGTCACAGCTGGCACCGGGATAATCCAGAAGTAACCGCGTCCGAGGAGTTCGAACCACGTCGAGTCGCCTAACCCGGTAATCGGACGGCCGTCCGTATAGACGAGCGTCAAACCCCGATAAATCGTCATCGTCGCGAGCGTCGCGATGAACGGTGCGACTTTCCCGTATGTGATGACGGCGCCGTTGAACGCACCGAGCACAGCACCGGCAATCAATCCGAGCGCGATCGCCATGACCGCGTGTTGCCCATCGACCATCATGCCGGCGACGAACGCCGAAGACAAGGCGAGAATCGAACCGACCGATAAGTCGATGCCGCCTGTCAAAATGACGAACGTCATCCCGAACGCAATCAAGGCGTTGATAGACACTTGGCGAAGGACGTTAAAGATGTTGTTCAACGAGAGAAAACCTGGTTCGAGCGCCGTCACCACAACGATGATGGCGAGCAATCCGAATAACGGTCCGAGCTTTTGTCCCCAACCAAGCTTTTGCGGCCGACCTAATGCAGTCGCAGCTTTCAATTCCATATCATTGTCCTCCTGTCGCATATGTCATGACTTTTTCTTGCGTCGCCTCGTCTTTGGCCAACGTTCCGGTGACGACACCTTCTCGCATGACGACAATCCGATCGCTCATCCCGAGTACCTCGGGTAAATCCGACGACACCATGATAATGGCGACGCCCGACTCGGCAAGCTCACTCATGATCGTGTAAATCTCTTTTTTCGCCCCGACATCGACACCACGCGTCGGTTCGTCGAGAATCAAGACGTCCGGCTCGGCGCCGAGCCATTTGCCGAGGACGATTTTTTGTTGGTTCCCACCCGAGAGTGACTTCACTTTCTGCTCCATCGAATGATGTTTGACGCGCAGCTTTTTCAAATAACCGTCCGCGAACTGTTCTTCCGCTTGCCGTGAGATGATGGTTCCCTTCGCTCGTTTATCGAGCGTCGGCAGCGATAAGTTCTCACGTAACGTGAAGTCGAGCAACAACCCTTCGCCTTTTCGGTCTTCCGTCAAGAAGGCGATGCCGTGTCGGATCGCGTCGGCCGGTTGCTTGATTCGGATTTCGGTTCCGTTCAGTTTGACGACGCCTGCTTTGGCCCGGTCAGCTCCGAATAAGGCACGCATCACTTCGGTGCGTCCAGCTCCCATGAGTCCCGAGAAACCGACGATTTCACCGGCTCGAACATCAAACGAGACATTGTGGAACCGGTTACCTATCAATCCATCGACTTCAAGTACGACGTCGCCAATCGTGGCGTTCCGATCCGGATAGCGTTCCCCAATCTCGCGCCCGACCATCTCTTTGACGATTTCTTCGAACGATGTCTCAGCGATACGGTGTGTCCCAATCGACACGCCGTCGCGGAGGACAGTGATGCGGTCGCACAGTTCAAAAATCTCTTCCATCCGGTGCGAGATATAGATAATCGACACGCCTTGGTCACGCAACGCCCGCGATACCGAGAACAGCGCTCGAATCTCGCGGTCGGTGAGTGCGGCGGTCGGTTCGTCCATGACGATGACTTTCGCATCCGTCATGAGCGCTTTGGCGATCTCGATCATCTGCTGTTGTCCGACAGATAATTGTTTGGCGAGCTGATCGACTTCCATGAACACGTTCAACTCGGCCAAATACTCCCGCGCCCGACGCTTCATCTCTTGCTGCTTGATGACACCGAACGGACCGGTCAATTCCCGTCCAAGGAACAAGTTTTCCATCACCGTCAGCTCCGGCAGTATGTTCAACTCTTGGTGAATAAACGCGATGCCCGCCCGTTCGGCTTCTTTCGGATGTTTGAACTGCCGGACGGCCCCATCGATGACGACTTCTCCTTCATCAAGCGGATGCAGCCCGGTCATCACTTTCATGAGCGTCGATTTGCCGGCCCCGTTTTCGCCCATCAACGCATGAATTTCGCCGGGTAACAATTCGAAGTCGACGCCTTTCAATACACTGACCGGACCGAACGATTTATGGATGCGCTTCAACTGGATGTGCATCGAACCCCTCCTTAAAAGATGACGCCGGCATGTAAAATGACGTTCGCATACGGAGTCGCTTCTCCTGTCCGGATGACGACTTTCGCTTGTTCGACCTCGCGTTTGAACGCTTCATGCGAACAAGTTTTCACCGTGTCAAATCGATCGGTCAACGCTTTGGCGATTGGCTCGTTCGCCGTGAACACCTCATCGGCTACGGTGATCTGTTCGATGACCATATCCGACTCGACCGCATCTAATACATCGAGGAACGACGGTTCACCGAGACGAAGCGCCAAATCGACTCGCGCCACGCCATTTGGAATCGGTAGTCCACAGTCCGCGATGACAACCGTGTCCGTATGACCCAAGTCCGCAAAGATTTTGGTCAAATGGCTATTCAAAATCCCATGTTTCTTCATCACACTCGCTCCAATCGTCTCATGACGTCGTTCCGGTTCGGCATGCCGCCTTGGGCTCCGAACCCTTCCACACTCAATCCTGAAGCGACGACGGCGAAGCGTACCGCTTCACGTAACTCGCTTCCTTCCATCAAGGCGGCCGCGAGGGCCCCGTTGAACGTGTCCCCCGCTCCCGTCGTATCGACGACATCGGCTCGGATGGCTGGAACGTGCTGAATCATCTCGCCATCAAAGAAGCGGACACCGTTGACCCCTTCGGTCACAATCAGTTTGTTCGGATAGCGGCGCAGCACCTCATCGAGCGGGATGTCTCCGAACAAGTCACGGCACTCGTGCTCGTTTGGCGTCACGTAGGTTACATGCTCGAGCAGTTCATCCGTGAGCGGTTGCGACGGAGCCGGATTTAACAACACCGGGATTTGACGGGCGCGACAGTACGCACTCACTTGTTCGACCGTTGCAATTGGAATCTCGAGTTGGAGCAAGACGAGTGTCTCGTCATCAATCAACTGTTCGAGCTCGGCTTCCGTGAAGACGACTTGTTTATTCGCCGATTGGACGACGACAATCGAGTTGTCACCTTCGGCGAGCACGATATGCGCCGTCCCGGTCACTTCGCCGTCAATCGTCCGCAGGTGTTGGGTCCCCACTTTATTCTGTTCAAAGTTTTGGCGGATACGCTGTCCGAATTCATCGGAACCGACACATCCGACCATCTCGACTCGTCCTCCGAGTCGAGCGGCGGCGACCGCTTGGTTGGCACCCTTTCCTCCGGGCACCGTCTGAAACGCCTGCCCGATGACGGTCTCTCCTGCCTGCGGACGTTTGTCTGTTGTGACCACTAAATCCATCGATACACTACCGATGACCACAATTCGCTTCATGTGTCATGCCCCTTTCGGATCGTCGTCTGTCGCTCCGTCAACGTGACGGGCAACAAGATTTCTTTCGTAACGGTATCTTTCTTCTCAATCAAGTCGAGGAGTCGCTCGGTCGCTCGGCGTCCCATCTCATAGATGGGTTGCGAGATTGTCGTGAGCGGCGGCGACGTCATCTCCCCGAGCTCTATGCCGTCGTAACCGATGACTTGTAAGTCTTCTGGCACACGCACATTCCGACGCACCGCTTCCTGCAACACCGCGGCCGCGATGACGTCATTGGCGGCGAACAATCCATCGAACGGCCAATGCTCATCAAACAGCGTTTGCGCCGCCGTGAGCGCTTCTTTGAACGTGAAACTCGAATGCGTCATGCCGACGAGACGATCTCCCGCGACGTCAAGGAACCCATCCGTCCGTCGCTTCACCGTCTGCAGCTGTTCCGGTCCGCCAATGTGAGCGAGCCTTGTCGCGCCACAATTCAACAGCGTCTCTGCCGCCAGCCGACCGCCTTCATATCCGTCTGAAATGACGGCATCAATGCCGGACTTGACGATTCGGTCGAGCGCGACCATCGGCACCTCTAACTTTTCATAGTTCGGATTGTCCGAGTGGTTCGTCGTGATGATTAGGCCGTCAACATGCATCGTCTGAAGCGCGACCAAGTACGACTGTTCTTTCGCCAGTTGCTCGTCCGTGTTGCACAAGACGACTTGATAGCCGTGCTGATTGGCCACGTCTTCGATCGCGCGGGCCAACTGCGGGAAGAACGGGTTCGTGATATCTGGCATAATCAATCCGATCAGCCCGGATGTTTTGGTGAATAACGAACGCGCGACCCGGTTCGGGGCGTAGTCGAGCTCGGCGATGGCCCGCTCGACGGCCTCCCTCGCCTCGGTGCTCACATAGCCGTTATTGTTCATGACACGGGACACGGTCGCGACAGAAACGTTCGCCCGTTTGGCCACTTGTTTGATTGTTGCCATCTCGACCCCCCCTTTTTGGTAACGCTTACAAACACATCATAATGTGTAACCGGTTACATATCAAGTGTTAATTTTTCCGCACCAAAAAACGCCAAGCTCATCATTGAGCCCGGCGTTCCTCATACTCGTCTTTCGTCACAACGTAAATGAGGCTCTGCACCGTGCGCCCATCCAAGCGCGTCAACTGTTGGGATGTCGTGAAGACGTACGTGAAGCCCGTCTTTTCGACGACACGGCGCGACTGGTCGTTGAAGTCGAAATGTCCGCACCAGATGCGTTCGAGCTCGAGATCATCAAATCCGTGGCGCATCACTTCATGAACGGCCTCCGGGATGTACCCTTTCCCCCAGTGCTCCGGGCTGAGGACATACCCAATCTCGCGTTGGCGGTCATGCTGAATCTCAGGGTCCGGCCGGCGGTCGTGCAACCCGAGGCTGCCGATGACCTCACCTGTCTCTTTTAACGTGATGGCCCAGACGTCTTCGTCTTGTTGGAACAGCCGGATGACGTCACGCGTCTCCTCGACCGATTGGTGCGGTGCCCATCCTGCTTTTGGTCCGACCCGCTCGTCTTGCGCGTATCGAAACATCTGTTCAGCGTCCTCGAGTTGAAACGCCCGCAGCCGGAGCCGGTCTGTATCAAGTTGAATCATCATGTTCTTCCTTTCTGTCGTTTCCCTCGGATTCGTTACGGGAATGAATCCATGAGGAGGGATGACGATGCCGTTTGATTATGATTTAGATTTTGAAACGATTGATTTCCGCAAACAACCGGAGCTGTATCGGGTCGGACGAGGCGAACAAGGGGTCCTGCTCGTCGAACCGTATAAAAGTGAGATTCTCCCCCATTGGCGTTTCAAGACGCCTGACATCGCCAAACAGTCCGCCGATGAGATTATGGAGCTGTTCGAGGCGTATCGGGCCGCCGATGACTTCGTCGGGATGGATATGGCCCGCAAATTCATCCAGATGGGCTATACCCGGGCGAGACGTTACGCCAACTATAAAGGCGGACGAAAATATAAGGACGACGGCGACATCCACGACCGACAAATCGATGAAGAGAAGGCGGAATCGGCTCGCATCTTCAAGGAACGATGGGACCAGCTTCGGGCTGATGAGGACTATTTGAAACGAAAGAAAGCCCATCAGAAACAGTACGGATGATTATCGGGTCATGACGAGAAAACGGGTCGCTCCTTTTTCAAACGACGTGACCTGTTGAAACCCTAGCTGCTCATAGAGATGGATGGCCCGCTTGTTGAATGCGGCCACCGTCAATCGGAGCGGTTTGCCTTCGCGTGCTGCTTCTTGCATCACCAACCGGACGAACGGACGGCCATGTCCCCGACCTGTTCGCTCTGGGTGCATGCCGAGCCCGAGGTCGACGTATGTGTCATCGTAAACATATGTATCGTTCGGTACTTGTGCGTATCGGCCGAGACAGTAATAACCGATTAGCGTACCATCATGGACGGCTTGATACGCCATCAGTTCATCCATCCCTTCCGCTGAAGCTTCTTGGTTATAAAAATCATACGGCGACTCGTACGTCCACGCTTGAATCGCGCGGGCGTCTTGTCGTGTCATCGGGCGAATGTCCATGACAACCTCCTTTCTCACGTCTCCTCTTGTTCGTGCTCGCCGGCAAACATTCCTGTCTGTATAAAAAAAGGATGGGTCGCCCCGTCCTCACTTCCGTGTCCACGTCGCCGTGATGTCGACGTCGGCCGCATGCATTAAATTGTGAATCGGGCAACGAGCCTCGACGCCTTTTTGTAACGCCGCAATCCGTTCATCCGATTCGGTCGTGTCGAGGATGATATTGACGTGTACTTTCTCAAAATACGTCCGCACTCCTTCAACGCCTTGGAAGCCGCGCGGGTCGAGCGTTCCTTCGGTCACGAACGTCACCCCATCGTAATTGAAATCTTGATCTTGTGCGACGTAAGCGATCATGATTGTCGTGCACGACGATAGCGCTCCGAGTAAATATTCAAGCGGGTTCGGCCCGGCATCCGTCCCCCCTAGTCGTTCCGGCTCATCGACGATGAACGGTTCTAAATCACGTACGTGCACCGTCGTCTTCACACTTGTCGCTTCTCCTTCGGCGCGCATCGTCACCAATGGTTTTTCAGTCATCGCTTCTCCTCCTCCAAATGATGTCATTCTACTACTCGTTCCCGTTATTTCGGACCGTGTAACACCTCATCGTAGATGGCATAATCGTTTTTTCCTTGTTGCTTGATTTGATACATCGCTTGGTCCGCCTTATGGATCAGCGTGTCCAAATCGTTGCCTTGGGTTGGAGAGACGCTCACGCCGATGCTCGCTCGAATCGGGATTTTCTCACGGCCGAGACGGAACGGTCGCTCTTCCAGCAGCGATTGTAATCGTTCGACGAACGCGACGATGTCATCCGCCTCGACGTCTGTCACATACATATAAAACTCATCGCCGCCGACACGCGAGGCGAGACCCGTCTCCGGTGTCGCCAGCTCGAGCAAGACGCCGAGGTGGACGAGAAAATCATCGCCAACCTGGTGGCCGTACGTATCATTGATGCCTTTGAAGCCGTCGAGGTCGAGAATGACGAGCGCGAGCGTATCCGCTTGCAGCAACGCCTGATCGGCTTGTTCATAAAACGCGCGGCGGTTCGCGAGCTTCGTGAGCGGGTCGTGATAGGCGAAGAAGCGAATCGACTGCTCGGCCTCTTTGAACGTATGGACATCACGAATCAAAATCATCCCGTGAATCTTTTGGTCGATATAGACGAAATCGCCGTCGATGACGACGTACCGTTCTTGTCCCGATTTCGTCTGAATCTTCGTCTCGAACTCGAGGAACTTCTTTTGGGCTTTGAAGTGCTTGGTGTAGTGCTCGCACCACTCGTCTCGCTTCTTTTCCGGCAACAAGTCGACGAAGCGTTCATTGACGACACGAACGGTATGGAACAGTGTCCGCGCGGCCGGGTTCGCACTCTCGATGCGACCGGTGTCGTCGACGAGCAGGATGGCAGACGGATTCAAGTTATAGAGCGTGCCGTATCGTTTCGCGTAAGACGCGAGGAAGTCGAGCCGGTTCATCGCCACGACGAGCGCGACCGTCCAGACCAAGCCTCCGTACATATAGGCATACGGTGGCATGATTCCACGAAACTGGAAATAACCGAAGACGATGTCCCAGACGAGGACGACGACCGCCGTCCAAATGAGCATCCGGAGCACCAGTTGATGTTCGTGGCGATCTGCACGCTTCAAGGCATACATCAGCAACACGATAATCAAGAAATGAAACACGTTCCCGACCGTCATCGTCGTCAAATAGGACACGTTGAACTCCGGATATATCCAAGGACCGACTTGATCGAAGCGCTGACTGTTCAAGATGTTCTCTTGACGGATGAACGTCAACGCGACCGGGATGAGCGGCAAATAGATGACATACGGATATATCCATTTCGGCAGTTTCGCCCCGACTCCCGTCACTTTGACGATAAAGTGGACGGAACAGACGAAAATCAAAATGCCGGCATTGCCGAACCAGTACGTGACGAAGGCCGGGCTCGCGTCAATCGGCGACAGGTGCCGACCGAACTCGGCCAAGAACAGCATCGCGTAGCCGAATACGAATAGGCTGAGCAGTCGATGTTCGACTTGGCGCGGATTGCGGAGCAAGACATCTAGGGCCAGGTGGCTCAATAAGAATGCCGGCAATAAATACACGGCCATATAGAGAAATAATGTGGTCACGGATAGACCCCTTTCTTCAAACAAATCCATCTCTTACTTTCTCTATCGGTCGAAACGAATCCTTTCTCGAGTGTACGGACACATCCATACAAAAAGCGAGCGGAACCAAAGTCCACTCGCTGTCTTCATCTCGTTTATCAAAAATAGGATCGTCAAAAACCACGACGTCATCGGCATCGAGACCCTGCAGGTGAAACACATGCAGCAGGACCGCAAGCTCAGCAAAGCGATCTCCGATGTCAGTTGGTCGGAGTTCTTCCGCATGCTCGCATACAAGGCGGACTGGTACGGCAAAACCGTCGTCAAGGTCGGCAAGACGTTCGCCTCGAGCCAGCTCTGTTCGAGTTGCGGCCACCGACACAGAGACGTGAAGCATCTCGGTCTGCGTAAGTGGACATGCCCGGGTTGCGGGACGCACCACGACCGCGATGTGAACGCAGGACTGAACCTCAAACGAGAGGCCGAGCGCATCCTGGCCTCCACAACCGTCGGGACGACGGGGATAGCCTGATCAGGTTCCGGTCGTTCGACTGGATCACCCAGGAATCCTCCACCTCCAAGTGAAGCGTAGGTGGGGGTAGTTCAAAATGTGTCTTCGATTGCCGTATCGCCTGTGACGAGATCAATCGTTTGATTGTGGGCCGCGTCATGTCCGATGACGTGTGCCAAGAAGGCCGCAACGTCTGCGCGTGGGATTTCCCCCGTCTTGACGTCGCTCGTCTTCACTTTGCCCGTTCCGGCATCATCTGTCAGCGCACCCGGGCGAACGATCGTGTACGTGAGCCCGCTCGCTTCAAGCAGACGGTCTGCATGGTGTTTCGCGACATAGTATGGTTTCATCTCTTCCGGCCATGCCGAACGATCTTCCGCCTTCAAGGCGCTGACCATGACGAACTGTTTTACATTCCCGTTCGCCTGAGCCGCCTCGACACTTTTCGCCGCGCCGTCAAGGTCGATTAACAGCGTCTTGTCGGCTCCGGTACTACCGCCTGAACCAGCCGCAAAGACGACCACGTCCATCCCAGACATCGCCTGTTCAAGTGACGACACGTCACCTTCGAGGTCGCCTAAAACGGCTTGATAGCCTTTCGATGTAAAGTCGTCGAGTTGCTCTTGTTTCCGCACCATCGCCGTGACTTGATGCTTCCCTTCCTCGTGCAATCGTTCGACGAGCTGTTTTCCAATCTGTCCATTCGCGCCTATTACAAATACGTTCATCTGTCTTCCTCCTCAAATTGAATTCAGAGACAAGCGAAACGCCGTGTGGCCATGGCCACATCCGGTGCAGAAGCGATAGCCGAGATGACGGCGACGCCGTCCGCCCCGTCGTTCCGAATCATCGAAACGTGTTCCGGTAAAATGCCGCCAATCCCCACGATTGGCAGCTCTCGATACAAGGCTCGAACTTGGCGGATGAGCACCGTCCCGTTCACTGCCCTGGCGTCTTCTTTCGAATTCGTCGGGTGGACCGGACCGATGCCCACATAATCCGCATGCTCGATGGCCGCCGCTACTTCTTCGAGCGTGTGCACCGAGACACCAAGCCATTTGTCCGGGCCGATTCGCTCACGAACGCGTGCGGCTTCGGCATCATCCTGTCCGATATGCACGCCGTCGGCATCGATGCGCTCTGCTAGGTCGACGTCATCATTGATGATGAACGGAACATCGTATGAGCGGCAGAGTGTTTGCAACGCTCTCGCCATCGCTTCTTTTTTATCCCCATACAGTGCATGTTTACCTTTTTCGCGAAATTGAAAACATGTCACGCCACATTGAAGTGCCGTTTCCACCGTCTGGAGCATGTCTTCCGCGTTTGCGGTTCCGCAAATAAAATAAAGCCGCAACTGCTCAGCGATGGTTCGTTGTGATGGATTCAAGCGTCACACCTGCCTCTCCATGTGTCGCATACGCCCAGTGATTCGTCGGTCCATGTCCGGCACCGATATCGAGTCCATGCGTGATCGCGCATTGGATGAACCGCTTGGCTGTAACCGTCGCCTCGAGGATGGAATGCCCTTTGGCCAGTTCCGCCGTGAGTGCTGCCGAAAACGTACAACCGGTTCCATGTGTGTCACTCGTCTGGATGCGCGGGGCCGACAAGAGGAACGTCTCTGACGCCGTCATGACCAAATCGTCCGCAGTTGCGCCATCGAGATGTCCGCCTTTTAAGATGACAGCACGGACACCATACGCTAACATCTGCTCTGCTGCTTTAATCCGGTCTTCAAACGTCCGAATCGTCATGCCCGTCAACACTTCCGCTTCCGGCACGTTCGGCGTGACGACGGTCGCGAGCGGCAAGAGGGATGTCTTGAGCGCCTGGACCGCCGAATCCTGAAGTAGCGAGGCCCCGCCTTTCGCAATCATGACCGGGTCAACGACGAGCCGATTGAATGTGTGACGCCGCACCCCATCAGCGACCACCTCGATGCGCGCCGCATCGAACAACATCCCGGTCTTGCACGCCGCAATCGTAAAGTCTGAACCGATTGCATCGAGTTGTTGCGTCACGAGTTCCGGTGACACCGCCTCGACCCCATGCACCCCACGTGTGTTTTGGGCCGTGACGGCCGTCAAAACACTCGTCCCGAACACACCGAGCTCTTGGAACGTCTTCAAATCAGCTTGAATGCCAGCGCCACCGCCCGAATCTGAACCGGCAATCGTCAATACTTGGGGCCGTATCATGACACCACCTCGATACGGTCACTCGGCAACTCGACCGCCGTCATCTTGCCAAGCTCATTCAAGAAGTGAACGGGGAAGTCACCCGGTCCGTCAGCCAAAGCGGTAGCGAGTTCGCCGCACCGGGCATAGCCGGCGAGCGCCGTCGCCGTGGCCGTAACAGCATCCCGTTCGACCGCAAGGAACGCACCGACGACCGCACTGAGTAAACAACCGGTCCCTGTCGTCCGGGCCATCGCGCCAGTACCGCCTTTAATTTCAATCGTCACGTCCCCGTCGCTGACGACATCCGTTTCTCCGGTCACGGCAACGACACAGGTATAGCGTCGTGCCGCCTCACGCGCGATTTGATTCAAATCGTCTCGCGTTTCACCGGCGTCCACACCGCGCGCCGCCGCGTCGAGACCAATCAATGTCGCGATTTCTCCGGCATTCCCACGAATGACCGTCACGCGGACATGTTGCAGAATCGCTTTGGCGACGTCGCGCCGGAATGAGGTCGCCCCGACCCCGACCGGATCGAAGACGACTGGACGACCCGCTTGATTCGCCGCCTGCCCGGCTCGAATCATCGTACGTTCCGTCATTGCATCGAGCGTGCCGATATTAAGCACGAGCGCATCGCTCACGGATGCCATCTCGGCCACTTCTTCGACCGCAGATGCCATGACCGGGGCCGCCCCGATGGCGAGCAACCCGTTCGCTGAAAAGTTGGCGACGACGATATTCGTGATGTTGTGGATGAGTGGCCGTTCGGCTCTGACTTTGTCCCATAAGTCGCGCTTCATCGTGTTACCCCCGCCGGTAAATCCCACGACTCGAGCGTCCACGCCATCTCCCAAAACGCGTGTTCATAATAACAACTCTTCAAGAACAGCTGCTGATACCGGAATCGCTCTTCCGCGGTCGCCTGTCCGGCGAGCACGTCGAGCCGTTCAATCTGTTCCTCGACGAGGTCGCGGAACCATTCCGACCCGTACGTCGCAATCCACGTCGTATAAATCGGATGATCGGGTGTCGCGTCTTTCAATCGCTCCCCGATCTCATAATAGACCCAGTAGCAAGGCAAGATTGACGCGAGCACGTCGCCGAGCGTCGGCCCAGCCTGTTGCATATGCATCGCATAGGCGTAAGCCGTCGGGGCCGGTTCGAACGTCGCCCACTCCGCCTCCGTCACGTCGAGCAACGTAAAAAACTCACGATGCAGCGCATGCTCCGCTTCAATCGTGTGAAGGGCGTGCGTCAAAAAACGGCTCGCCACTTCCATATTCGGGGCGAGCGTCGCGCCTTTCGCCTGTACTTTCGAAAACTGATTCAAATAATACGAGTCTTGCATGACGTAATGCCGAAATTTCGCCTCGTCGAGTTCACCCGTTCCGAGTTCGCGGACGAACGGGTGATCAAAACTGGCTTGAAACAAAGCATCTGCCTCTTGTCGTAGATGTGCGGTGAATGTCATGTGTTCTCCTCCTTTGTGATTAAAAAAGACGCCGCCTCCCATAACGGAAGCGGCGTCGGATTTACACAAAGTGTACGAGAACAATCGGTTCGCCCACTTCCCTACGCTAGCGTGAACTAGATCAGGTTCAAAGGGTCTGGACCTCGTCCATCTCAGCCGCGTCACGCGACTCCCCTAGTGGTAAACATTATGAAATTCGGTCGTCTACGACCACATCATATCAGTCTTTCCCTGTACTGAAAACCCTTTATCGCGAAAAGCGCCGGTTCAACAACGTTCCCATTTGCGAGAACCGCTCGGTGCCGAGCTTGCGCCGGTTCGACGCGGCGAACACGTAATAATCGACTTTGCCCATGTAATAAATCAAACGCAGGCCGGCCAAGAAGAACGTGATCGTCGTGCTGACGGCAAAGCCGACACCGTACCAATCGATGCCTCGCGGCAAGAGCAGTAACGTGAACAACGCGTTCAATGTGAAGAACGAGATGTTGACGAACAACGCCCCGCGCCGGTCCTCGAAATAGAGCAATAACAGCGTCAAGATGAGAATCATCGCATTCGCGAACGCCGCGAGCGTCGTCATCCGAAAGATTTGACCAATCTCATCCGGGACGCCGATCCAACTGACGAACGCGCCCGCCATCAGGATGGCGAACAGCGTCACGACGCCTTGGCTCCGCGCGAGTCGAATCAACTCATTTTTCAATACGGACGTCATCGTCTGTTTCGCCTTCTCGATTTGATGGAGTGCCCCGCCGTAGTTGATCAATCCATAAAACGTACGGTAGCGCTCATAAAATCGGGTCTCGACGGCGACGACGAACAACAGTTGCGTCGGGATAATCGTCAAGTACGACCAAAAGATGGCCGTATCATAATACGGGTTGAACAGGAACGAGTCCGCGATGATGACACGTCCTTCACCGAACCAGATGATGAAATTCGTGACCCAAATCCCGAGCACGTACAACACGCCGATGGCGAACAAGTCCGGATAGTGGTCGAAGTACTTGAAGTACGAGAACTCTTTCACCGCGTAACGGAGCGGGAACGTCCGGAGCATCGCGAAGAATAACCCGAACAACGTCACAATCATCCCGACCGTGAAACCGAGCAACAGCTCGAGACTCGACGGGTCGACCATGAGACGGCTGATCGCGTAGACGCTCCCGACCGAGATGAGTCCACCGAGCAAGAAGCTATAGGCCACCGCTTGATAATACTTGGCGGCACTCAAGAACAAGAACATGACCCAGATGACGTTAATCGTCATAAATAAAACGAACAACGTCAGTTTGTACAGAAAATCGAGCGGCGACAATAGCCAAAAGATACTATACAGCAAGCCTGCGGCGAGAATCGTCACTTTGAGCATCCCGGTGAACACCGGAAAAATCTCATGCGCCTTTTTCTCATAAAACAAGTCCGCCACGTATCGTGTGACGACGAGCTGTTGAAAACTGAACAAGATTTGCGAGAAGATGAACGCGTACGAGACCGAGATCATGAAGAGCGTCCGTTCGGCGAGCGACAACGTCGGCATTTGGAATGCCAACCATTGAATCGTACCGACGACCAAGATGACGATCAACCACGGTCCGGACGTGACGAGGCCGGAGAACGTGTACGCCTTCAGCCGGGACGAATAGTAGTCTTCTTGAAACAACTTCTGCAACTTAAACCCGATGCCCGCCATACTGTTCCCTCCTCGCTTCATAGATAGCCTTATAGCGGTCCACGACTTGTTGGAGACGATAATATTGGCGGACCCGCTCCCGTCCGTTCTTGCCGAACCGCATTCGTTCCTGCGGGTAATCCATCATCCATTCGACTTTGTCGGCGACCGCTTCCGGATGAACCGGCGGCACGATGAAACCGGCCGGACCGAACGGGTCATCCGCTCGTCCGTATAAAAGCTCGGAACAGGCGCCGACATCGGTGGCGACCCACGGAATCCCGGCGGCCATGCCTTCGAGAATCGCGAGCGGCTGCCCTTCCGAGATGCTCGTCAGGAGCAGTAAATCAAAGGTCGGCAAATACGTTTGGACGTCCACTTTCCCGGCCAGTTCGACATAATCGCTCAATCCGCTCTGTTCGATGAGCAGACGGCACTCTTCCGCATATTCTTCATCCTCATCGAGTGGACCCATGATCGTCAGTTTGAACAGACGATGCCGCTCCTGCAAAATCTTGGCGGCATAAATCATCGTCTTCAAGTCTTTGATTGGGACGAGGCGGACGATGGCACCGATTTGAAACAGGTCGTGCTCCGGACGATCGATCGTCGCCTGGATTTGTCGATCGGCAATCCCGTTGGCGATAATTTTCGTCTTCTCGCTCGGGGCGCCGATCCATTCCTGATATTCGCGATTCCGCTCGAACAAGGTGATAATCTCATCGGCCGCGTTATACGCCTCCCGGGACAAATGGTGGAAGAAACGGACCCATCTCGGTTTATACGGCGCCGGAATCCAATACGACTGTAAAATCTCTTCCTCGCGTTCACGGGAATAGATGCCATGCTCGGTCAAGATGAACGGGATCCCTTGCGTCTCTTTCATGTAGGAAGCGACTACCCCGGCATAACCCGTCGATACGGAATGGACGAGATCGACTTTCGGGAGCGGCTGATGGAGCACCCGCAAAATCGGGGTGTACATGCTTTGCCACATCCAGAAATAGTCGATGAACGAGCCGCCGTTCATCTCTTCGGCGTAGGCGGCCTTGACGTTGCGCCAAAAGAACTCGCTCGCGAAAAATGACTCGCTCGAAGGCACTTCTTTCCCGAGTAGTCGCAGCGCTTGTCGATTCGGGCTTCTCAACATGAGCCAATCCGACACGTTCTGTTCGTCGTCGGCACCCCACTTCAATCGTCCCCTCGCTCGTTCACCTACGTCGTTCAAATACAGATGGGTGATGCCGGAGACGTTTGGAGGGAGCGCGTATTTCATGTCTTCCGGCCGTTTCTCGGTCGGTTGAATCGAGATGATTTCAAACGACACCTCGGGCATCGCCTCGATTAACGTCTGCGTCCAGCTCGAGACGCCTCCGCTCACGTACGGATAACTGCCCTCTAAGACGAGTCCGATTTTCATTGCGCTTCCCCCTTGATGGCGATTTCAGCGTTCGCCGCTGACAGTTTGACGAGATAGAGAGGTCGGTCGGCCTCCCACTGTTCGACCGTCCCGAAGTCAAATTTCCCTGTCTCGAGTGATTGGCCCGGTTTCAGGCGAATCGTGAAATGAGACGGATTGATGAGTCCTTCCCCGGCCAAATAGACCGTCGACTCATCGAACGTGACGTTCAAATCAGCTTGTTGGTAGGTGATCATCTTCTCGGTCGCATAATGTTGCGTATACGCCTCGAGATGCGGATATTGGTCTCTCACGTCATGGACGATTTTACGCAGGCTTGTGAACATCGTATCCCAGTCCCGCCCGAAGGCCCGGTCTGGATCGATGACATCATCCGGGTGAATGAAGTGTGAAAATACGCCGAAGTTGGCGATTGCATCGACCATCTGGAAAATCGAGCCGCGCTCTTCCCCGTAATCGCTCGTCACGCGCGGGAAATGATAGAGGTTCGGGTGTGTCGCATCAAACTCGAACTCTTGCACGAAGTCTCCATTCTCGGGTTCCCCGGTGTAAAGGGAGGCAATCGTGCGAAGGTTAGGTAACGCCTCTGCGATTGCATCGACACCAGTCCGGTTGAGCGCATTCGATGGCGGGACGTATGACTTAAGCGTCTCGGCCGGGAAATAGTTCGCGAACACCGATTCAGCCTGCAATAACGACCGCTTCATCTCTTCTTTATCTTTCCACGGGATATAGCCATACGTCGGATCAATCGGTTCATCGGCCGTGACGAGCGATTGGTGATTATAACCATGTAACCCGATTTCTCCGCCGTGGGCAATCAGTTTACGTCCAAAATACAGCATCGGAAACTCACCGCGCTTAATCAACTGTTCGTCAACCAGTTCCATTTCTTCCTCATACGTTCCAATCATCGCACCTGTATAAATCACATCGTCGTCTTTCGCTAAATCGACCATGTCTTCCCACCAATTCTCGGCGAAGAAGTCTTTGACCGATTTATCGAGTGGTGTGGCGGAGACATCTTTCATCTTCCCGTCCATGACCGGCGCCGGGAAATCATCGATATACATGAGTTTGATGGCCGCTTGTGCCGTGACGAACGCCGGGGGCATCGTGCCAAGTGTCTGCACGAACAAGCCGCGAATCATCTTTTGGTTCGTGATTGTCGTATTCCAATACAGGACGTTCCCTTCACCAACACGGTATTCCCAAAGGATTGGGAAACCTTCGGCTGACAACATGACGTTGGCGTCATCTGCGACCGCAAAGTCGACGACGCTATGAACGAACAGGTCGTCCGGCGGATTCAAGTCGACATAGCCCGGGAAAATCGTCTCCTCGAAATTCAAGCCATATACGTCCGGCACATACTCACCAATTTCTTCAATCCCGGTCAACGCGTTCCACGCGGGGTCTTTGAACCGGTTCGCGAAGACAAGGTTGCCGCCCTGTTCGACGTAACGCTTCATCGCGACGAACGGCCATCTCGATGAATCTTCTCCGGTAAAAATGATAATCGTATACGGAGAAGGCGCAATCGATCCGACGGCACCAGGGCTGACATCGCGTACGTCGAGCTTCGCGTACTGTAAGCCGTGACGCAGATTGTCCGCCGTCTCGACCGCCAAATCCCCTTCATCCCGGACGAGATAAATTTGAAGTTGATGTTCGCCTGCTTTCGCTGACGCATCACTCTTCAATTGATCGATATTCATCTGCTGCTCGGCAACGTTCGGCAGTAGTGTGTGCAGCGAATGAATCCGTAAGTATTGAATCGCACCGACGATGACTAGAAATAAGACGATGAAGAGCGAGAATGAGATTACAGTTCGTTTTTCCATGATGTCGTGTCACTCCATTCTTCAAACAACAGTCGGTACTCATACGGCACATCGTCGAGCGTGAACTGGGTCTGCATCATAAACATGACCGCCTTCACTTCGTTCCAACGCTCCCGCTCATAATAGAAGTTGATGAGCATAAGATGGGCCTCGATTCGTTCCGGGAAATGGTGGACGTACTCCTTCAGGATGTTCAATTGCTCTTTTGGATGCTGTAACGTGAGATAAATCTCGTTCAAGTCTTCATAAATCCATGGCGTCGGGGGATAGAGCGTCTTCGCTTTTAACAATTCTTCGAGCCATGCGGTCTGCTTGTCCTTCAACATGACCTCGGTGATGAGCTCGCTATGAATCATCCGTTTATAGATTGTCGCGAGCCGTTGAATCGTGTCGGGATTCCCCAAATCATATTCGCGTTTCGCCAATTTCAGTTCTTGTTCATACTGGTCGATTAAGATATTCATCGTCGCCGCCGCATAATGGACGGTCTCGCTGTCCGTACTCTCGAGACCCATCTGCAAATACTTCCCTTGCTGGTCGATCGACTGATTGACGTGCGTCAAAATCGAATGTTTCCGGATGGCCGGATCTTTGGAATTGATGGCATCGTTGAGCGGCAACAAGTGCGTGCTGCTGTTCGCTTCATGACGAATCTGTTCATAGTTGACGACTTTGAAATCGATATAGTCGTCATAGTCTTCAATCAGACCGCTCCGGCCAAAGCGCTCGGCCAAACGATACACCGCATAGACGGCAAGTTCAGCCACAAACGGCAGGAACAGTCCGAAACTGAGTGCCGCCACCGCGACCCCATAGTCCGGTGCTTTCATCTTTCGTTTCAATGTGATTAACAAGACGAAGGCTAGCATAGCGTGAACGACATAAATCCCAATCAATCCGAGACGAACCGTCAGCTCCATACCGTCACACTCCCTTCTGGATCAAAATCCCTTCGATCCGATCATAAATCTGTTGACGGTGTTCTTCGCTCGTCCCAGGAAGTAAGAGCAACAGTTTGTTGTCTTCGGGATCGTAGCCGACGACGTCGATTTCCCGTAAATACGAGTGGACGATGGCCTCGATACTCTCGAGCGAGACCGGTTCATAGCCGAGCGCATAATCGAGCACGATATACGGCTGTCCGTGGTGAAGTTTCTTTTGTTCTTGAATGGCGACAAGTTCCGTGAACGCCTCTTTTTTATAGAACGAGGTGCCTTTATGCATTTTCTCGTGCTGCTCTTTGCGAATCAGATTTTCGGCGTTTTGGACGCGCGTCCCGATCCACGAGAACAAGATATTCAAGACGTGCAAGTCATCGGTCGTCAATTTGCGGAGCGGCAAGCGTTTGATGACGACAACTTCACGTGTCTGTCCGTCCACGACGATCGGCGCGAGCAACATCGGGTCTGTGTCTTCATCATCGAGTTGACGGAGTGTCGTCTCTTGGACTTGGAAGAACCGTTTGAACATGCTTGACGCCTCGTCGAGGAAAATTGTTTGCGGGAACTCTTTCTTTTCGGTTTGCCGAATCAAGAGACGCATCGATTTTTGTGAGCGATCGACGTGGTAAATGGCGACATCGCTAGCTAAAAACGTCTTTTTCAACAGGCGAATCGTTTCGCTTCGAATCAGTTCCGGGTGCGGCAAGTCGAGCGATACGGCAAGTTCATACAATTGGTTCAAGCTGTATTCGGATTGAAGTAGTTTTTGACGAAGTGTCGTTTGCGAAGTGTTGAGTAAATCGACGGTTTCTTTCAAATACGTGTTCTCATCTTTCAGTTCCTCATTGCGGAACTGACTGATTTCATAACGCTCTCGAAATGAGGTGCTGAACAACCCGACGATGACGGTGATGGCGAAGTAGTAAAACAGTGTAAGAAGTGAGTTTGTATCGTAGAACAAGAGGAAGACGTCCCCTCCCATTAAGCCGGTATATAACACCTTATAGAGGAGCAAGATGCCAAAACTGATTAAGCCGAAAATGGTGCCGTATCGTAAGGCGAATAAGATGGCGGCCGCATAAAACATGTTCAACTCATTTTGAATCGTGCCCAGATTAAAGAATAGATCGATTCCAATCAACAGCGCGAACACGACAAGAATTTCAACCCACTTTAGCCACGGACGGTCTTGAGCGTATAAAATGATAATCCCCTCCTCGCGATTGGTTCATCTGTACCAGTTTAGCAGCTAGCCAGTCGAACTTAAGTAACGGATCACGGCATCTTTTATTTCCTCATACCCTAATCAACACCTAAAAATCCCACGTATTGTAATACGTTGGTTCATGATAATGTATAAAGCCGTTCGCTTCGGCCAAATCACGACTCGTCGCCTCTTCTTGATCGGACACGGTGAGGACGGCAATTCCATACTCATCTTGAATCACGTTCATCCGGTCGAGCATCTCCATCGACCACGAATCAGACGTGATTTTGGTGTAGTTGAAGCCTTCCCACATGAAGCCTTCCACATATGGGGCACTCGTCCGTTCGAGCGTCTCGATGCCCCAATTTTGAACGACCGGGACGCCGGGATACGTACGCTCAATCGCCTGTAAGAATTTCTCGAGCCCAGCCAACTGTTCTGCTAAGTCTTCTGGATAATCCAAATGGACGTCATCGATGTCCCCGACCGTATCAAGGAAAATACCATCCAAATGTTTGTTGATGACTTGTTTTTGAATCTCGCGGATTAAAATTTTACGGAAGTCGGCCGAACTGATATCGGTCAAATACGAGTCCCATTTCGGAAAGTAAATCCGTTCCCCGTCCCGATAAAAGTAGTCATCCTTGTCCATTTGGCCGATCAGCGCTCGATTCCACGAATCTGCCTCCATTACATTGATATACCCGAACACTTTCGTCCCGTTCGATCGGATTGTCTCAATCTGTTCCGGTGTATACCAAATCGGTTCGATGATGACGAGGTCGTAGCGGGCCATATCCTCGATAATCGCCTCGGTCGGCATATTGTAGAAAATCTTGTAAGAGTGAATCTCATCAAAATCAAACGGCTCCCTTGTCGTACATCCTCCTAAACAGAAGATGAGCAATAAGCCGGTAAGCCACAATCGTCGCACGAGGACACCTCCTTGATGAGCAAATCTGTCTTGGTGTGAATCGGTCCGTTTGACGTTGAACGACGAGTAGATACACTCATCGTTTTTAGAAGGGAAAAATTGGATTTAGGTCATTGTATTCAGAGTTGCCCGGTTCTGGTCCAATCTAAACGTATCGCGTTCGATTCCGTTCAATACAAAAATCGCTATAAAAAAAGAAGACTGATGAAAACAGTCTTCTAACGTCCAGTAATGAGCAAATATAAGTTGAAGGCCACGAGTCCAAGCGGAAATAAGGCCACGACAACAATCGGCCATTTCTTCGTCCGGATGCCGACAAATAGTAGTAAACTCCCTACTAGGAGCGCGATGAACGTCGTATACGGATTCAAGCGTCATTCCCCCTTCTATAGAGGGGCTTTTCCCGACTCGACCTAAACTTAACCGTGTGAACCCCAAAGCGTCGAAAAAGCGTCACGAATTCGATGCGCTTCCTCTGCACGAAAAGGATACCCCGCCCGCTCGGCGACCCGTCTGCTCGTGCATTCAAACTGCTCGACCAACACTTTATGGGCCGCCTCGAGGGAAGTCGTCTCGATTGCCGGAAATGTATGAAGATAGCTGTCCCACCTTGCCGCATCCACGTACGGGGTCAGACCGTCACCGGCCTTCCCCGCGTTCACGGTGAAGTCCATCGTAAAACCGACTTCCCACGACAGCATCTGACGGAGCATCGCCCTCATGATTGTGACATGGTCGTACGCGTATAATAACTGCCCCCGCTTGATTCCTTTGACGACGTAAAGCGACACCCACCAAAACTCGTTCCAGCACTGCTCATAGTCGAATCGGCTCGGTCGTTTGATACGGTACGTGTCATCAGATGGAATCGGTTGACCGGCAATTCCATCTTTATCGACGAGGACGAGACTGAGTGAGTCAGCGTGAATCGCTTCCTGCACGTCACGCAGCGGGCGAACGGTCAAATCGACGCGATGACCGGCTGCAAACTGGACGAGAAACGCAAAACGCTCATATTCGTCGCCTCCCGGCACCTCATCCGGCGTCTGCATAATCAAGACGTCCCCGAGCGGCAGCATCCAAGAACGGTCCTCGATGAACGTGGTCACGTCTTCGACGAAACAAGTGACATCGACGTCTTGAAAACGGTCTAGTTTTACGTGCGGATTGACGAGCGACCCGTTCAAGACGAGGACGCGGACGTCTTCCCGCTCCGCGGCCATGGCCGTCAAGTGCTCGAGCACTTGCTCATTGGTCATATGACGTTCGCCCCGAGCGAGCGGGCGATTTGGACGGCCTGTATCACGTCAATCGTCGCTTGTTTCAGGATGACGTCCGAGAAATCGACCCCATCCATCTCGGCCCCGACAAAATCAGCCTTGGTGCAATCGGCATGCTGCAAGACGGCGCGAGACAAGACGGCGTTCGTCCAGCGTGACTCTGTCAAATCGGCACCGTATAAATCGGCCTCGGTCAACCGGACCCCGGACCAATCCATCTTCCGGAGCGGGGCGTGACGCAGATTGACGAACGACCAATCGCCCTCGCGTACGACGACGCCTTCAAACGTGCATGACTCAAACGAAGAACCCGTCATCTTGCACTGATCGAACTCGCTCAAAAACAGATTCGCCCCGTTAAACTGACAGTTTAAGAACGAGCTGCCACTGTGGCGCGAGGCGTTCCACTTCGAATCGGTGAAGTCACAGTTGATGAAACGACACTGTTCAGTCTCGAACTCGGTCGCATCGATATAGGTGAAGCGGCAGTTCTCGAACGTCGTCTGCGTGAGTTGGATGTCACGGAGCGTCTCGTCGCGGAAGTCCTCGCCTTTATAACTCTCATTTGATTGAAACATGACCTGCCTCCTTGGCATATACTTGATGTAGCTTATGGAATGGAGTGATACACATGGATATCGTATTTCCGACCGAACACGGCACGTTCAATTATCGCGTCGCCGGCATCTGGGTCCAAGACGGTCATTTGCTCGTTCATCGGAACGTGAACGATGACTTTTGGGCGTTGCCGGGCGGCCGGGTCGGCATCGGCGAAGAGGCCGAGCTCGCCTTGACGCGTGAGCTGCAAGAAGAACTCGAAGCGACACTGACAGGAACGACGTTCGCTTTCGTCTCCGAAAATTTCTTCACATATTTGGAGCGCACCGTCCATGAGATCGGCATGTACTTTTATGTGTCGGGTGACCTCCCGCTCCGGCATGGAGACTTCCATGGACCGGAAGGAGATCACCTCATCTATCGTTGGCAGCCGCTCGACGCGCTCCGGGACTTGAAACTCTTCCCGGAGACACTCTATGCGTTGCCGCAATCACTACCGCCCCACTTTATCGATCGCTGAGCTTGATAGAATCGACTTCAATTCGTGCAAGTCTTGAATTTCATACGTCGTCTCGACCGACGCCGCAATCTCGTGCGGGTTGTACCAGCACGTGTCGAGCCCATACATGCGTCCGCCGGCGATATCTGCCGTCAGCGAGTCACCGACGATGAGTCCACGTTCCGGTGCCACGTTCGGCACGCGGTCGAACACGTAATCGAAGAACGGTGTCATCGGCTTTTGCGATCCGGTCGCATCCGAGACGAACACGTCCTTGAAATAAGGAAGCAGTCCCGACGCTTCGAGCCGCTTGAACTGCGTCTCCGTCACACCGTTCGTGACGATATAGAGCGGATACTGTTCACTGAGCGTTTGGACGAGCTCGAGTGCCCCATCGATGATGTGTACCCCGTTGTGCAAATGGTCGCGATAGCGCTGTTCGACTTCATGTGCATCGATCGTGATGCCGAGCGTATCGAACAGTTGCGTGTGTCGGCCCATTAAGACGTCTTCCCGTCCGACCTCGCCGCGCTCGAACGCGCGCCATAATCCGTTATTGATCGTCACGTACTGTTGTTTCAATTCATCTGTCATCCGAACGTTGTGTGCCGCGAGCAACTGCTCCAAGGCGACGTGCTCGCTCTGTTTAAAGTCGAGCAACGTATCGTCGACATCGAATAAAATCGCTTCATACCGTTTCATAATCTGTATTACCCCTCTCTGCCTCTAATGTACAGGAACGGACCGAGAAGTTCAAAACAAGGAGTGAGTCATATGGCTAAACGACCTACCAGCAATCTCGAGTATTCAGGGGAAGAATTCGCGTCATTTTTCTATTTGGCCGATGAGATGTTCGGCATCGATTTTGGTGAATGGTACATGGCCGGCGAATGGACCGACCGCTATCGTTGTTACTCATTGACGTTTTATCGGAATGTCATCTCGAACGTCGGGATGAGCCGGATGACGATCGTGGCTGACGGAGCCGCTCGCGAGACGTATCAGATCGGGACGGTCATGACCGACGAGGATCGACAAGGACAAGGACTCGCCACCCGCATCTTCAAGCATGTGTTCAAGCAACATGACGCCGATGCCTTGCCTTATTTTTTGGCTTGTGACGAAGGGGTTGAACCGTTTTACGAGCAACAGGGGTTCTCCGTCCAACTTGAAACGGAGCTATTCGTTTCAGTATCGGGATCCGCTTCCCCACTCGAACGTGTCGATGTCGATGCCGAGCAGTGGCGTCGTTTCAAGCTGGAGTCACTCCCGTTTTCACCGCGTCTGTATACCACAGACGACATGCACATTTGGATGTTCCATTACTATCAAGGGATGGACGAGGACGTGTATCGTTTCGATGACGTCCATGTCATTTATATGATTGAGCGCTCGCGCTTAAACTTGTATGCCGTGCTGTCGCCGCGACCTGTCGATATGCGTGACGTCGTGGCTCGCCTCTCCTTTGAAGGCATCACCGAAATCGTCTTTAAATTCACGCCCAATCTGGACGGTGTGGAACAACGTCCGTCCCACGACGGCCAATGGATGATTCGCATGAACGAAGGACAACTCTTCCCGGAAGGTTGTCGCTTCCCTTATTTATCGAAAGCATGAAAAAAACTCGCCTCAGGGGCGAGTTTTTTGCGTATGGAAGGCATGTCCGAGCGCCTGCGCCGCTTCTTTGACGGCTCGTCGCGCTTCCGGAACGTATGCGTAGTAGTTGACGAATCCGTGGATGAGTCCTCCGTAATTGTGATACGTCACCGGGACACCGAGGCTAATCAATTTGTTGGCGTATGCGCGTCCGAGGTCGCGGAGCGGGTCGTATTCGGCCGTCAACAACGTCGTCGGGGGAAAGTCCCCTAAGTGGTCCGAAAAAATCGGCGAGGCGTACGGATGCATCAATTCCGACTCATCATGGAAGTATTGTTGCTGGAACCACCGGATGAGCCCTTCATCGAGCAGATAACCGCTCGCGTAATCAATCAATGACAGCGGCAAGTTCTCCTCGGTCCCGGTAACCGGGTAAAACAGCAACTGATGCATGACGAGGGGGCGACCTCGTTCAATCGCCATCAAGGCGCTGACCGTAGCGAGCGTCCCGCCGGCACTGTCACCGCCGACGGCGATGCGCTCGGCATCGATTTCAAGTTCCGAGGCGTGATCCGCAATCCAAACGAGCGCCTCATAGCTATCGTAGACGGCTGTCGGAAATTTATGCTCCGGAGCGAGTCGGTAGCCGACCGAGATGACCGTGCAGTCGGCCTCGTTCGCGATCGTCCGACATATCGCATCATGGGTGTCGAGACTGCCCGTGACATATCCGCCACCATGAAAATAGACGAGTGCTGGCGCGATCGTTCGACCCGACCGATAGATGCGGATTGGGAGCGAACGGCCTGGGAGTGCGATCAGACGCTCTTCGACGTCATGCACGTGCTCTTTATGTTGAAACCGGGTCATCATTGCGTCTTCTTGTCGTCTTAATTCGAGCGGATCCAATTGGTCATATGTGGTCGAGATTTGATTTTGAAACTGGTTCAAATAAAATTGAATCGTCGGATTGACTGGCAACGGGAATCCCTTCTTTCTCTTTTAGGCATACAGTTGCCTATTCCCAGCCGCGTTACACTCTAAGCAGACGTGAGTGCTTTTTCGGACAACCTGTCTCATTGATCGTCGGCTGCGGCCATGAGATAGCCCAAAGGTAGGCTCAAGAAGAGAAATAATCCGAAGCGTCCCCGCATCAAACTTGCCCCTTTTGGTTCTTTTTCCACCACACGAACAAGAAAATCCCCATCCCAACGAACAAAATCAGCATCGAGTAAATCAATTGTTGTTCGAGCGGCAAGCTTGTTTGGGCGAACGCATATTGCGGTCCAAACAAGAGAATCGGGATGATCAGATTGATCCATGTTTTCGTCCAAACCGAGACGATGAGCAACGTGACGACGGCAAGGCCGAGCAACACGAGTTGACCGGTTGGGCCGAACACGATCGTTGGGGTCTCGACGAAGATGTCGAGCACCATCAGCCCGAGGAATAACGTCATCGGCATCGCGGCGAGCGCAATGTATATCATCCCGTTTTTGAATTTACTTTCTTTCGAGCGGACCGACATGTTGCGGAACGCTTGTGAAGCGGCGAGTAAGAACAGGACAGCGACGAGCGGGAACCCAATCAACTGGACCGTCGAGAATGTCATCTCGCCTTGAATGAAGTTGGCGATGATGATGTAGGCGAACACGTTCGGAATGATCATCGCGATGATTTTGAAAAACCCTTTTCCATCGAACGCCATCTCACGCCCAAGATGCTGCATGTAGGCTTTCGGGCTCTGGCCGACGACATCGTCCACGCTTTTGCCTGCGCGTTCCGCCTCCTCGAGGTGGTCTTTCAGCTCGGCGACAACGTCTTGCACTTCCCCTTCCGATTTCCCGCTCGACATGAGATATACCGCTAAATCATCCAAAAAATCACGACTCTTTTTTGAAAGTCCCATCTTCATTCCCCTCTCCGAGTACGCGGTCGACGCCGCTTGACACTTCCGCCCAACGTTGTTTGAAGGCCAGCAATTCTTGCTGCCCCGCCTCCGTCAAGATGTAATACTTTCGCTTCGGTCCTCCGGACGGCAGTGTTTTTTGAATCGTCTCGACCCAGCCGTCTTTCTTCATCCGCAACAACACCGGATAAATACTGCCCTCGCTCACCATCGTGAATCCGTACGCCTGCAACTTCTCCGACATCTCATAGCCGTACGTCTCTCCTTTATCGATGATGGCCAACAGGCACCCTTCGAGCAAGCCTTTCAACATTTGACTCATCGCCATGGCGTGACCTCACTTTCATTAAACTAACTTGTTATACATAATAGTAATGGAAGGTACTACCAATTGCAACTACTTTGTAAAACAAGCTAGTTGCGCATCGATAGGTTTAATTTTTCAAATCAGGTGAATACTTCTTAAGGTGAAGCAAAAACATAAAGGAGTGTTTTGAACATGCATACTGATTTTACGAAGATGTACATTGATGGCCAGTGGGTCGAGGGATCGAGCGACAAATCGATTGATAACACCAATCCGTTCACGGACGAAACGTTATTCTCCATCCGGTCGGCCGACGAATCTGATCTCGATAAAGCGTACGATGTCGCCAAAGGAGCACAAGCCGAATGGGCGACGATGCTCCCGCAAAACCGACGCGCCTTGATTGAGAAGTTCGCCGAAGTGACGTTACAACATAAAGAAGACATCATCGAGTGGCTCGTCAAAGAGTCGGGAAGCACGCGCATTAAAGCAGAAGGTGAATTTTTAGCATCGATGGCGATCATCAAGGAAGCGGCGACGTTCCCGTTCCGCATGGACGGCCTCATCAAGCCGTCAATCGTCCCGAACAAAGAGAACCGGGTGTATCGGAAACCGCTTGGCGTCATCGGCGTCATCAGCCCATGGAACTTCCCGTTCCACCTCGCGGTCCGCTCCATCGTCTCCGCGCTCGCGACGGGCAATACCGTCGTCGTCAAACCGGCGACGGCGACACCGGTCACAGGCGGTCTCCTGTTCGCTTCGTTATTTGAAGAAGCGGGCCTTCCGAAAGGCGTCTTGAACGTCGTCGTCGGTCGCGGTTCGGAGATTGGGGACGCGATCGTCGAGCACCCGGTGCCAAAACTTATTTCGTTCACTGGTTCGACCGAGGTCGGCAAAGGTATCGCCGAAAAGGCCGGACGCCTGTTGAAGAAAACAGCGCTCGAACTCGGCGGGAATAACGTCTTCGTCGTGTTAGACGACGCCGACATCGACCGTGCCGTCGAATCGGCCGTCTACTCGAAGTTCTATCATCAAGGGCAAATTTGTATGTCGACGAACCGAATTCTCGTCGCCGAGTCGATTCACGATGCGTTCCTTGAAAAATTTGTGGAGCGGGTTCGCGCCTTGAAGTTCGGCAATCCGAACGAATCGGATACACAAGTCGGGCCGCTCATCGATCACGATCAAGTCGACCGTATCCTCGATCAAATCAAGCAGACGGTCGACGCCGGTGCGACGCTCCAAGTCGGCGGTAACGCTGACGGGAACGTGCTCGAGCCGACCGTCGTGAGCGGTGTCACAAATGACATGCCACTCGCGAAAAATGAGATTTTCGGACCGGTCGCCGTCATTCTGTCGTTCAAAGATGACGCCGAGGCGCTGAAACTCTCGAACGAGCTCCCGTACGGACTGAGCGGTGCCGTCCACGGTTCAATCTATCGTGCGACCGAGTTCGCCCGCCAAGTCGAGACGGGGATGATTCACGTCAACGACCAGTCGGTGAATGATGAGCCGCACTTGCCGTTCGGTGGTGAGAAAGATTCTGGTCTTGGCCGTTTCAACGGCGAATGGGTGCTCGAGGAGTTCACGACGCTCCAATGGGTATCCGTCATGCACGAACGCCGGGAATACAAACCATTCTTTTCATAAACAGCAAAAAGCGTGTTGATCCGCGAACGGATCAACACGCTTTTTTTAGATTTTTTTTACGAACTCCGATTTGAGCTTCATCGCACCGAAGCCGTCAATCTTGCAGTCGATGTCATGGTCCCCGTCGACGAGACGGATCCCTTTCACTTTCGTGCCTTGTTTGACGACGAGCGACGTCCCTTTCACCTTCAAATCTTTGATGACCGTGACTGTGTCTCCGTCTTGGAGCACATTTCCGTTCGCGTCTTTGATTTGCGCGTCTGCTTCCGCTTCGGCTACCTCGCTCGGCGACCACTCGTAGGCGCATTCCGGACAGACGAGCAAGCTCCCGTCCTCATACACATAAGTCGACTGACATTTTGGGCAATTCGGTAGTTCTGTCATACTGATTCCTCCATTCGATACACTGTTCCCAGTATACCGCAATTTTAGAAGTTCGACAGCTAGCGGTCAGCCTTCTTGCGGAGTCTCGGGGCCTTTCAAATCAAGCTGATAAAACGATAAGTCCAGCCATTTGCCAAACTTGTATCCGGCTTTTTTAATCGTGCCTGAATGGACGAACCCTAATTTTTCATGGGCTTTGACGCTCGCGATATTGGCGGCATCGATACCACCAATCATCGTCTTCACTTCCCGTTCTTCACCGATGCGGATGATTTCACGGAGCAATTTATTCCCAATCCCTTTCCCCCGATAGCCGGGATGCACGTACACCGAGTGCTCGACCGTATACTGATAGGCCGGCCATGGACGGAACGGGCCGAACGTGGCAAATCCCATGACGACATCGCCTTCCTCCCACACGATGATCGGGAGCCCGGACGCTTTTTTGTCTTCGTACCAAGCGAC
Organism: Exiguobacterium sp. s149; assembly: GCF_018618395.1. NCBI lineage: Bacteria > Bacillati > Bacillota > Bacilli > Caryophanales > Exiguobacterium > Exiguobacterium sp. s149. Next base: position 56,504 of record NZ_JACSLZ010000003.1, on the reverse strand, counting down.
ACGATTTTGAAGCGTCACCGGCTCGTAATGGTAAACAGCTGTACTGTTGACGATTGCGTCATTGTAAATATGTAAAACGGCTTGAAGGTCGTCTCGACGGCAGTTGCGAATCATGAGGACACCATACTTTCTATAAGTTTTCTTTATTATACTTATCTCGATTTCAAAATACACGTAACGATTTGCTGCCACAAAAAAAGTCAGCCGTTTCGACTGACTTTTTTACCTTAGGCTGCCAAACGGTCACACATCGATGCGCACTCGAAACAGACGCGCGCACATTCCTGACAATGTTCGTGCTTATGTTTCTCACACTCTTGGGCACACGCCTTACAGACGACCGCACAAGCCCGGGCCAGTTCCGGTACGAACGCCGAATCCCGTGTCATCGCCTCGGCGAGGAATGAACAGATTGCAGCGCACTCACGATCGAGTCGGATACAGTCGACCATCATCTTCACGTCATGTTCCTCGAGACAAGATTCAAGACAGTAATTGCATGTCTCCACGCAATCGTGCAACGTTTCCAGTTCGTTCGCATAAATTCGATGAGCCATGTATTCGTCCTCCTTTTGAATGACTACACAACGACAATACGTTACTGTTGTTCCCTAATCTTCAAAAGAAAAACGACCGTCGACTAACGTCTCGGGTCGTTCACGAATGTACGATATAGGTAGGCGACACCGTTCAACCAGCGCTCCGAATACCGCTTCGGCATGAAACGGAGGCGATAGAGCCGATACATCCGCTTCAAATCTTCCCATTGGTGATCGACTTGTTGCCCTTGTCGGAATCGCGCCAAGTCAATCAAATAGAGTCGGCCGTCCGGCGTGAGGATGAGGTTGCGCAAATGGACATCGGACGGGGTCAACCCGAGTCGCCGGGCCGCTATGAGCGCCTCATCGACTTGCTTGATGTACGCGGGGTCGATCCAAATGCCTTCAATCAAACATTCAAACAGTGTCTTCCCTTCGATATAGTCGATGACGATATAGTTCGGACCCGCTTCGTACAGACCCGGGAATTGTGGCAACCCTTCGAGCGTCCGATAGATCACGGCTTCCTCGGCCGCGATGTGCGTATAGCCAGGGAAAAACACTTTAATGACGAGTCGGGTAGCTTTGATGCGGAACACGGCAGCACTTCGCCCGATGCCGTGCAGTTCGAGGTCGGGATGATAGGCGGTCACACGCGTGTCTTGCCCATGTCGCTCAAACGTGACGCCCGCATATTGTTCATAATGATTCATAGAGCACTCCTCTTTTTCGGTTCATCTCTTTCCTATCATAACTGAAATCACTTTCATTTGACTCGGTCCGCGTCCGTCCGACACGCCCAATAAGTGACGCATCCCCCGACTATCTCTATAATGAAAGCGACAGAAAATGAGGAGGAATCAATCATGCAACGTATCGAACTGACAGAAGACTTATCATTCTCACGGATCATCCACGGCATGTGGCGTCTCGCTGAATGGGATATGAGCCCGCAGGAACGTCTCACGTTCATCGAGCAATGTATCGAACTTGGAATCACGACGTTCGACCACGCCGATATATACGGTGGCTATACATGTGAAGGACTATTCGGAGAAGCACTTCGCCTCAATCCTTCACTTCGCGATCAAATCGAGATCGTGACGAAGACTGGCATTAAACTGACAGGTTCTTTCAACCCAGGCCAAACAATCAACCATTATGATACGACGAAAGAGCATATCATCCGTCAAGCCGAGCGTTCACTCAAAGAGCTCGCCATTGACCAGATTGACACGCTGTTGATCCATCGTCCCGATCCGCTCATGGACCCGGACGAAGTCGCTGAGGCATTCATTACGTTACAACGCAGTGGAAAAGTCCGGACGTTCGGTGTCTCGAACCACGTACCGGCAACCCAACAGTTGCTCCAGTCACGCTTACCGTTCCAACTCGTGACGAATCAGCTCGAACTTTCACCGATGCAACTGAAACACTTCGAAGATGGTTCTGTCGACCTATGCCACGAGAAGCGGATGCCGCTCATGGCGTGGAGCCCTCTCGCCGGCGGACAACTGTTCACCGAGGCCGCTTACGCACCGCTTCGTGAAAAATTGGAGGAAATCAGCGATCGGCATCAAGCTGGCGGCATCGACGCCGTCGTCTACGCGTGGCTCTTAAAGCACCCGGCCAAGATCATGCCGATCGTCGGATCTGGGAAAATTGAACGAGTTCGGACCGCCGTCGATGCGCTTCAGATTGACCTGACGCGAGCAGAATGGTTCGAAATTTTGAAGGCGGCCCGTGGCCGTGACGTGGATTGAAGTTAAAAATAAACAAATAAAAGCCTTTTAATACCATTTAATTATTTCTGACGATTTTCGTCATTTTTAAGAACATCGTCATTACAATGTTCATTCGTCAAAAATCGACACGTGTCAAATGGAGAAATTCCATTTCATATCCATAAGTGTAAAACAAGCCCGTTCAGTTCAAGTTGAGCGGGTTTTTTGATTTTTTTAAAAAAAATCGCATTAATTTTCCTAAGACTAAAGTCACAAAAAAATGGTGCTAAAATGATGAAAGTTAATCATTAAAGGAGTGCACCCTGTGAAAAAGTACCTGATTCTTTGTACGCTCGCCATGTTGTTCGTCCTGTTCGGATGCGAAGAAGAACATGCATTTCGTTTACATACGGCTCCAGAGTACTATCAAGGTCGCGCCTCTCTGCCTTCTGGTCAACAAATCGAGATGACCGAGTCCGACCGGACGAACGTCCTTGATGCCTGTTATCCGGAGGACGCCATCACCCGCGTGCCTGACGGAGAGCGTCTCTTGATTAGCACGGTCAAATTGAGCCAACCGCTTACGACGACGGCCTCGACCGAAGTCTTTCCGACCGCCACATTTTTTGAAGTGGAAAATCAAACCTACGTCCAATGCCAAGCTGACACCTTCACCTATATGAAACAAATCGATGCGTTGCCGGATAGTCTCACTCCGTACCGCGAACAAGCCGTCTCATCTTCTGCGATGTCCAACCTTCGCGTTGCGCAACCGCACGAGCAAGTCCATTTCACCGAAGAGATGAAAAAACCGGTCGGCAATGAACCTTATCCAAAACGTCACGGTTTCGAACAAACGCTCGTCCACGTGACGATGCCGTTCAACGGTTCGTTCGAATTCACGTTCGAATCACCCGAATCGCGTGAGACCATCACGTTGCCCATCAACGAATCGTCACGTCAACCGTTCCTGTCCCTTGGCTTAGGGACCGAAGTGTCTCAAGACACGCAACAGTACGGGCTCCATCTGTCATCCGATCAGACGTTATATGAGGACGTCCTGCGACCACAGGATGCCACCTACGATCGAATGCTTGGGACGCGGCAGGCGAGCACGCTTCCGAACAAGCTCGTGCCGAACGAGCGCTATCCATTGTTCAGCTTCTCCTTCATCCGTGATGGCAAGCCTTATAAACAAGTCGTTTCTATCACCTATAAAGAAGAGACGTTGTTGCACGGCGATCGTTTGAAAACAAAAATGCGGCAACAATTCGCGCATCGACGTCACGTCGTCGCCCATGAACTGGCTCTAATCGGCACAGAATCAAAAGATGCACCGTTCTTGCATCATGCCAACGCCGAGACCGTCCAGTTCGTGTTTCAAGCCATCGATCGCTCAAAAGCCGTGGCGACGGCCGGAACCCCGGCGCCGACCCCTTATTTGACGGTGTTCGAGGGCATTTGTGCCCAAACATTCGATGTCAGTTACACGGAAGACGATGTGATTTTGACAAATACGAAGACAGGCTCACATTTCAAATTGCTCCGCGCCGATGCCGAACGGTGGCGCGACCTTTCCATCGGACAAGCAAACAACTGACGACACTTTTCAAGCCAGACCGGCTCACTGGTCTGGCTTTGCACGTTGTATAGGCAAAATCGGAAAGCCTCCTTGCCTCGCTATGCGACAATGACAGCAAACGGTGCAAAGGAGAGAGTGTGATGACGAAACGATTCGAGCGCGACGTCGCCAGCCATTGGCCAGTCGCCTATAAACAAAACGGATATCCGCACGTGCAGCAGGGTTGGGTCTTGCCTCCGGAACGAAAAGACGAGTTCGACCCGTTCATCTTGATGGCCGAGGACTGGTTCAAACGGGGAACGTTCTCTGACCATCCTCACCGCGGCTTCCAGACCATCACCTACGTGATTGATGGACGACTGGAACATATCGACAACCATGGCGGACATTCAATTTTAGATGCGGGTGACGTTCAATATATGAATGCGGGCTGGGCGGCACGTCATGCCGAGGAGGCCGTCGATGACGACTTGATTCATACGCTTCAACTATGGCTCAACTTGCCGAAAGCACTTAAAACGACGACGACATCTTACCAAAACGTATATGTCGAAGCGGCACCGCTCGTGCCGATTGACGGAGGACACGTGCGTGTCTATTCGGGCGACATCGCCGGAGTGACCGGACCGATGGACAGTCTCGTCCCCATCACGATGAGCGAAGTGAGCTTACAGAGTGGAGCCGCCTATGAGCACATCATCCCGACGAATCATAACGCTTTCGTCTACGTACTCGCGGGTTCCCTCGAACTCGGAACGTCAGCGACACCGCTTTCGAAGACGCACGCGGCGACGCTCACGTACGATGAGACGAGCGACGGTGAGAGCGTAGTCCGCCTCAACGCGACGTCACGTGCGAAACTGCTCATCTATTCAGGCAAGCCGATTCGTGAAGACTATATCGCCCACGGTCCGTTCGTGATGAATACGGAAGAGGAGATTCGGCAAGCGTTCCGCGATTATCATGCCGGTGGCTTCGGTCCCCCGGCTGTCAAATAAAATAAGCCGCGCCTGAAGGCGTGGCTTATTTTTTGTCTGGCATGAGCACGGTCTGCTGGGTCGGGACGCGACCGATTGGGACGGTGCGTTCGAAGAGGACGTACGGTTTCCCGTCCACCTCGAACTTCCGATCGCCAAGATAATGGGCCGACTTCCCGTCTTCATACAGCTTTGTCAAAATCGCCGGCACATATTCGTTCAAATTTGTGTAGTGCTCATCAAGCGTCATGACGATATTACCTTTGCCATACCCCATCCATTGATTCGACATGAACAGCATGAGCGAAATCGTCCCAACGATCCCGATAATCAAAATGATTGTCTCCATCAAATCCTCCTCTATTACATATGTGGCGCCATTATGTTACGCCAAGACTATTCTTTTACTTTAGAGATGCTTGATGACGAACTGTCGCTTCGGTTGAAAGCCAATTTGGCTATAAAACGCTGCCGCCGCTTCGTTCACTGACCAATAATCCAGTTCGATCGATGGAAATCCGTGCGCGATGGCGTAGCGTTCTACCTCTTCCATGACCCAGCGTCCATACCCTTGTCGTTTCGCCTCAGGGTTCACGCTGATTTGATGCACGTAGAGTGTCCGCACGGCTTGCCGAAATGCGTTCGCCTCACTTACCCGCTCCTGAAAACAGACGTAGCCGATGACGTCCCCGCCGACCTCTGCCGTGAAAAAGTGATAATCGTCTCGCGCCATCATCTCCAAAAACGCCGCTTCCATCGAGGCGTGATTGTACGCCGCAAAGAAAGCCGGCGCCAACTGAAGATGATGTTCATGGATAGGCTGATTCAATGCCGCGATTAACGCCGCATTCTCGGTCCGCTGCAGGCGGACCATCAGCTGCCTCCGCCAAACGGATGATTTCGATCTTCCGTGACCCCGTGCGGTTTTTCATTTCCGCGAAGCGTATGGCCTGCATAAGTGGAATCTTTCCCGTTCAAACGGTGCTGAATCGGACGGGCCAAAAAATAGCCTCCAAACAGCGACGCCGGGAAGACGAGAAAGGCGGTGCCGAGGAAAACTAATCCGTAGTAACGGAGTTCATCAGCGCTCCCCACGTACTGCGAGACCCCGTAGCGCAATCCTAAAAACAAGCCGACAAACACGAGTGCGACAAACGCATACTCAATACATTTCCCGAGAAATCGTTTCATCTCGTGACCCCCCTCAACTGATTAGTTTTCTGTACGAGATGAAACGGTAAAACGTTTCAAATTTGTTGGCGAGACATATACCACAACGTCGCCTCCTGCTCGGTCGCGGATACCCAGTCTTGTTTTCCTTGGATATAGCTCTCGATATCTTCCGGATGCTGGCTCGCCAATTGTTGTTTAAGCGACGCATACTCGTCCCGTACGTCCGGGAACGTCATCAAATAATCGCGGAACGCGAGATGGCGGGTCACGCCTTCATCCCCTTCCTCGAACATATGGACATGAATCGTCCGCACGTCTTCTCCTTTAGCGAAGAAGCGCCGTCTCGGAATCCCATGCTCGCCGAAACTCCGGTACCCTAGCGCCTCCATATGGCTGATCCAATCGTCAATCCGCTCGATGTCCTGCACGACCGGCATGATGTCGATAATCGGTTTCGCATCGAGTCCCGGCACCGACGTGCTCCCGATGTGATGAATGGCGACGACTTCCCCTTCAAACAAGCGCTCGAGCTTGGCCGCCTCTTCCTTGAATTTCGTCTCCCATATCGGATCATACGGGACGACCTCTACTTTTCTCATGGTCCATTCCCTCCTTCACAATCATCGTTCCGTCTCTTTCATCATACCCGTTTTCCGAAGCGTTTAGAATTCGCCTTCGCCAATCGAAAGGTTTGTCCCGACGCAAAATGGGAAATGCTAATATTAATGAAATCAGAACTGGAGAGTGGACCGCATGTTGACACAACAGCAGATTGATACGTTCAAGGAACGTCTATTAAAAGAGAAAGCGAAGACCGAAGGATATATGGAAAACCGGGAAGAAGTGTATGACGAAGGAGAACTGTCACACTACGATAACCATCCGGCAGACTCAGGAGAAGAACTCTTCTTACGCGAACGCGATCAAGCGCTCACCGAACTCGATGAAGAATTTTTAACTGACGTCGATAAGGCGTTGCTCGCCATCGAGAATGGGACGTATGGCAAATGTGAGGTGTGCGGCGAAGACATCGAGTTGGACCGTCTTGAAATCATCCCTGAGGCGACGCTCTGCATCCAGCACGCGCGCGAGCAAGAAGAGAACGAGCACTTGACCGACCGCGAACGTCCTGTCGAAGAGGACGTGCTCAATCCATCTGAGACGGCTGCCCGGAAGCAACTCGACGGGACGGACGAACCGGGGCAAAGCACGGATGCGTTCAGCCAAGTCGAAGATTTCGGGAGTTCGGATACGATTGCTGATAGCGAGGGCAATCATGACCCGACACGTGAATAACATCAGTCAGTGACCGAGCGAAAGGAGTCCCTCTCCTTTCGCTTTTTGCTTGCCACGGGAGCCTGCTTCTTCATCCGATATCTTCCATCTTTCTATACCGCATGATACACTGTGTAAAAATACACTTTAGGAGCAGGTATGCATACAAAAGAGACGTTTTCCGAACTGATTTCAAGCAAACTCAAATTGATTCGTACCGAGCAAGGATTATCCCAAGAAGAACTATGTACGCTCGTCGGCATCTCGAAAAAAACATTGATTCAAATCGAGAAGCGACGTCTGAACGCGAACTGGACGACGACGGTCGCCATCTGCGCCCTCTTCAATCAAAGCCCGTATCTCTATTCGTTGATTGGGGATCAACCCATCGAATTCATTCGTCTTGTCGCCCATACTGACCCGAGCCTGGCAACGAAAACGTTGGGCGGACACGTCTGGTGGACGACGATCGAGCATCAAGGGAAATACCGGATTCAACAGAATATGGTCAGTCAACATTACCGGATTCTCGACCACGACGACTTCCGCTGGTTCAGCACGTTCGACCGCGATGAGGCGTTCCGGAAATTGATCGAACTGCGCTCGACCCAGGACGAGCAGGGAGACACAAAAAAATGACGCAACGAATCGTTGCGTCAATACGTCGCTTTGATGGGCGACACGCCACCGAGCACTTCGGCGACATCCATCGGGTTGACCGTGTTGCCGGCCGAACTTGATGAATAAGCGTATTCTCCTTGATGCACTTCGAAATGGAGGTGCGGACCTGACGAGTTGCCCGTATTGCCGATTTGGCCAATGCCTTCGCCTTGGAGCAACGTCTGGCCTGTCTTCACTTCGATTTTATGCATATGGGCGTAAACCGTCGTCCACTTTTGACCATCGATTTCATGCTCAATGAAGACGTGCTTCCCATAAGGGCCGCCCGATTTGACGTCCGTGACCGTTCCAGCCGCCGCTGCGTAAATCGGTGTGCCCACGTTCGCCGCGATATCGATTCCGTTATGGAACGTATATCCGAACTGGCCACTCGCCGGTCCGTAGCCTTGTGACAGACGTCCAGTCGCTGGCATCATAAACTTGTCAGGCGCAAGCGCGGCCGTTTGTTGCTTCAAGTCTTTCAATTGGGCCGCTTGTCCTTTCAACTGTTTATAGGCAGCCACATGAGCCGAGCGGGCTTGTTGTCGTTCTGCTTCCACGTCCGCCTGTTTGCTCTCAAGCGCCTTTAACGATTGCGTTGTCTCGGCTTGTTTGGCTTGCAAATCACGCTTCGTCTCTTCAGACTCCGCCGCCTCTGCCTTAGCGCTCGGTAGCACAGTCGACAACACTTGTTTGAATAGAGACTTGTCAGCTGTCTCAGGATTCAATGCTGTCTCATATGACGCGAGTTTTGATTTGGTCTGTTCAATCTTTTGATTGATTGCTTTCGCGCTCTGATCGATCGTTTCGACGTGACGTTTGGCTTTGGCAACCGATTGTTTCGAAGTTTGAATCCGTTGTTCGGTCTGTTGAAGCGATTTCGTCGTCTTGACGAGGTCTTGCGGGGTAATTTGATCCGCGGATACGGCTGAAGTCCCTGACAGAATCAGGACGCCTGTACCGACGGTAACGAGTAGTTGTTTCCACATATATCGATAAAACCTCCAGATTGGATGATTCGCTAGCTTGATTAAAAAGCTACAAGTGCGAATATAGCATCCATGTCTGAAAAGTTCAATATATGAAGCATTTCATTTGTATGTCGAACATATCAAAATCGTGAACTCTCCATACATAAACTTCACTCAAATTTCATAAGGTTCATCCGTCGTGATCGTCTTCGTTGTAGGACGATCACGACTATACTGACAGCGGCCAGGATGGTCAGCGCCGGTCCGCCGAACAAAAAGAGTCGATTCAGGTCCGATGGCAGATTCGTTGTCAGGCCAAGAATCGTGAACAAATTCCCGACAATCAGACCAATCATGAGGACAGGCAATAGGACTCGCATTACGTCTCCGTCCCGGGCTTGATCATCTCGAATTGAGCAATCTCGTCCTGGACGAACCCGAGCTGTCGGGCTGCTGAGAGCAACGTCGGGCGATCCGACGTCAACGTCGGGCGATCCGACGTCAACGTCAGTCGAATCGGTCCTTCGGCTGCGGCCGCACGCAATAACCACTCGGCGTCCTCTTCGCGACCGAACACATCTAGCAACAGATTGTCCCGGAAGAGCAGTGCCCCGGTTTTCTCACCTTCTGCCACTCGAACGAGTTCAGTCTGTTGTTGTGTCGTGCGGACATCAACTTGCCAAGTCGGCTTGTGCGCCGCTGCCGGATAATACGTATCGAACAGTTCGAGAATCGACGACCGTTCCCGTGTCGCACTCGTCTCAGTCAATACGGATTGAAAGTACATAATCTCTCGGACGACACGGTACCCGAGTCGGTCATAGAGGGCGAGCGCGGGATTGTTCCCTTGGATGACCTCGAGCAGACGCGTTCCCGTCGCCTGTTCATCGAACTGTCGCATCAATTCGTGCGCGATGCCGAGATGTCGGTAATCAGGGGCGACGGCCAAGCCGCCACAACGAGTGACCCATCCTGTATCGAGGTGTGCAACGCCGCTCAACATGACAGCAACGGGCCGACCGTCCGCATAGGCGACGACGGAACGCGTCGGCTGGTTTTGATCGCGGACGAGGAAGACGGCCTCGAACTGGGCCTCATCCATGTCAAAGCGAATCATGTAATCGGAAAAACCGTCCATGAAGGCTCGATACAAATCTTGGAGCGGTGGATGTTGGACATAAGTAATCACTGGATGCATCACGTGTTCGTTCCCTTCACTTATAATTCGGTATACTGATGGAGACAGCTAATCATGGAGGAGGATTCATCATGACGACGAGACTCGAACCACTTCGAGAGGCCCATTGGTCCGTCTTGAACACATTCACGTTACCGCTCGATCAAGAAAAATATACGACACTCCCAATCGACCTCGATTCCCCCCTCTTAGACGGGATTCACCCTATCGTCATCGTGGCCGAGGAGCCCGTCGGTTTCTTTTTGCTCCACGATACGGAACGGGTCGCCTCGTATACGGAGGCAGACGACGCATTGTTGCTCTCGATGTTCTCAATCACCCATTCGGCGCAAGGGAACGGTCATGCTAAAGCGGCACTCCGCCAACTGCCGAACTATGTACGAGCGCATTTTCCTCATAAACACGAGGTCGTGCTATCGGTCAATCTGAAGAACGAGGCCGCCTTTTCCCTTTATCAAACGGTCGGCTTCATCGACACGAAGCGCCGAATCGACGGCCCCATCGGTCCGCAGCGCATCATGTCGCTAGCGGTCTAAGCTCGCCTGGCAACAGGCCATACACGGCCGTGTCCGTCAGCCGCATCCCGTCAGCGGACAAATCTTCGTTCCGGAGCATGCCTTCTAGCTGAAAGCCGAGCCGTTCGGGAATCAAGCGACTGCCTTCGTTCGTCGACTCGCAGCGAATCTCGATCCGTTTGAAATCGAACTGGGCGAAACTGAAACGGACGACCGCCTCGACCGCTTCCGTCATATAGCCACGACCGGTATGTCTCGAATCGAGCCAATACCCGATTTCTGCTTTCGGGACGTCCCAATCAATCCCGAACAGGCTGACCGTCCCCACGAACGTCCCCGTCTCCCGTAAAAAGATGAGATACCGAAAACTTTCGCCTGTCCCGTACAAGTCTTGCGCCCGTTGTAAATTCACTTCCGTCTCAGACAACGTCGGTACGTCTTGCGCGAACGGGAGCCATCGCTTCAACTCTTCATGCGAGCCCCGAATCGATTCGTTGACGACACGTGCATCTATATCGGCGAGCGGTGCCCGTAAATACAGACGCGCCGTCTCCAAGCCGAGTGGGATTGTGTCTGGTCCTGTTTTCATCTTTCTTCCCCCTCTTTACTTACGAAAACACCAAATGAGCAAGCCGCCCAGCCCACCCACAAGCACGACGTGAAGCAGTTGCCATAGGACTTCAATCATGGCGTTCCTCTTGAGCGGCTTTTACACCTGCCAGCACTTGCTCCCAGTAGTTGGTCGGGTGTGGTACGAGATCGCGTTTCGTCACGACCCGGGTATTTCCTGAGATGGCCGAGGTCGTCTCCACCTCGGATTGCGTCCCGCCAATCAGTTCGTGCAGCGCCGTAATTTCGACCGAGACGACATCGGCCACTTCCGCTTCGTCCAACGTGAACGCTTCGCCATCATACGCATAGACATACGTATGGGCGAACTCGCGGTCTAAAAACGTATCCGTCTCGATGACGTCTTCGAAGACGCCGAGCGGGGTCAGTTGATCGAACGTCAATTCGAGTCCTAACTCTTCTTGAATCTCGCGCACCCCGTCACGAACGGTCTCTCCGGCGGTCAAGTGCCCGGCGGCCGTGATATCGAACAACGCGGGAAAGTCCGCCTTCGTATCGCTGCGAAGCTGTAACAGGAGGCGGTCGTGATCCATCATCCAGCAGTGGAACGTCTCATGCCAATCCCCGTCCCGATGGACGTCTGCTCGTGATTTCAATCCGATTTTCTTCCGGCGGTGGTCGACGATTGTAATGAACTCGATCATGACGTCACCCCGTTCTCTAAAAATGTGATGGTTCCCGCCGTCGCGTCAAGTTCGACCTCGATCCCAATCGGAAACACATGGGCCGGGAACCGTGCCGGTGCCGGGAACGACGGCGTGATGATTCCAATCGTGTCTCCCGATCGTAACGCCGGGGGGTGCTTCCTCGTTAACACAGTCATCCCTCCATCAAGTGCGATGCCTTCACTGTACGGGTTTCAGAAGTCGGATGACAACCCGGTTCAAAACAGATCAGGGTCTTCCGAAAGGGTCCGTACTTTACGGATTTTCTGCGGCCGTCCAGTCCAACCAAGTGTGAGAAAGAAGAAACCGCCTCCGATGACACAGGACAACCCGACCAGTCCCGCGACGATGCCATCAAATCCGAAGCGTTCCCCGCTCACGACGAGCAACAGTGGCGAAAAGACAAAGGCAATGCCGAGCAATAACGCGCCACCCCACATCCGTCGCCGTGGAAACCCGATTGTCCACCAGCCGAATGCCACCAATCCTAAAACGATTAATCCAATCATTCCGATTAGAACCATCCTCAGCGCCTCCACTCTTCAAATTGTCTTGTCTTATTCCGCACGAACAATTCAAAATCCTGTCAAAAAGACCCTATAGAATTCCTGCAAACCGGGTAAATAACTATTGGAAACCATCGTACCGGAATCGCACAGAGGAGGAACACCATGAGAACCCGACTCATCTTTGCTCTGGCATTTATCGGTCTTTTTTTAGTTGCTGTTTATTGGATCAGCACACGGGACGACCATCAAATCGAAGGACGAATCGAACAGATTGACATCCCACAGCTGATGATTGGACCACATGACTTGTCAGACGACGAGTTAACGTTGCAGACGATATTAATCAACGAACGAACGAAAGTGACAGGAGAAGCGAACGATGTGCAACAACTCCGGGTCGGACAAGTCGTCACGGTCGAACTCGATCGCGACGCCAAGTTGAAAATCGCGGTATCGATTCACGTTCAACCCGATTGAGTCGTTTCACCTTTTTTCAGAAAACGGGCTTAGGTTTCATAGAACGGTGGAATATGAGAACAGGAAGCTGAAAGGAGCGAATTGAATGATTTCAAATACATTGTTATCGGGGAAGGTCGCATTCATCACAGGCGCGGCATCTGGAATCGGACGTGCCACCGTCATCCGGTTCGTCCAAGCCGGGGCGAAAGTCGCTATCGTCGATTTGAACTTAGAAGACGCGGAACAACTTGCGACTCTGATTGGAGAAGAGCGTGCCATCGGCATCAGTGCCGATGTGGGGAACGAAGACGAGATGAAACGAGCGTACGAGCAGACGGTTGAACGCTTCGGCCGTGTCGATATCGTCTTTGCGAACGCAGGACGGAACGGTACCATCACACCAATCGAGCACTTGTCGCTCGAAGATTGGAACGGTGTCGTCGAGACGAACTTGACGGGTACATTCTTGACGGTGAAACATGCCATCCCTCATTTAAAAGAACGAGGCGGCAGTGTCATCATCACGTCATCCATCAACGGAAACCGTTACTTCAAAAACTTTGGGTTCAGCGGCTATGCGACGACGAAAGCCGGCCAGACCGGATTCGCCAAAATGGCAGCGGCCGAGCTCGCCCAATTCGGCATTCGCGTCAACTCGATTTGCCCGGGGGCCATCGACACGAACATCAATGACTCGACGAATCGCGATGACGCCTTGCTCGAAGAAATCGTCATCCCGATCGAGTATCCGGAAGGAAATCAACCGTTGGCCGGGAAATCCGGCACGGCCAAACAAGTCGCGGACGTCGTATTGTTCTTCGCGAGCAACATGTCGAGTCACGTCACCGGCTCTGAGGTGTACGTCGACGGCGCCGAATCATTACTTTAACAGACAAAAGGTCGCCCCGCGGGGCGACCTGTTTATTTGAGAATTGGGCTTTTCATGACGGCTTTCTGGTAAAACGGAATGAATCCTAAGCGCTCCATGTTCCGTCCCGAGGCCGTATCGACTTTCGTCGTCACGGTCACGTACTGGCAACCGGCTGCTTTTGCGGCCGCAATCCGTTCCAAGATGAGCTGCGTCTGATAGCCTCTGCCTCGATAAGCCGGAATCGTGCTCGTCAAAAACAGTTCGCCCATCCCGTCCTGGATGGCAAGAATCCCGCCGGCGACGGCCGTCTCACCTTCGCGGACGAGATACGCCTGGTTTTCGGGTAACGCGTAGAAGCCTTTCGCGGTATCAATCGTCTCTTGCATGACCGTCCCGGTTTCGGCGAAGCCGGCCGCGATGGCCCGGGCCCATTCGTTCACGTTATCGGCGTGCACGCGTTCGACCGTATGCTCCATATCTGGGAATACGAACGTGTTCACGTCGAGCAACCACACGTCCAGGAAGTGGTCGAGCGTATAGTTTCGCTCTTGGAGCAACCGAATGAGTGACATGTCCGCGAGCGGACAAACCTCGATATGTAGGCGGGACACGTTCTTGCCGCGTACCCATTTCTCCATCTGGTGCAAATCGTAAAAACTGGTCGGTCGATTCAAACCGAATCCGACCGCAAAACTCGTATTGCCCATCCGAAAGACGTGGCCTTTGTTTTCGACAATCAATTCCGAACCTTCATAGGGAGGGGACTGTTTCCGATGCCGAATATAGGCAGACGTTCCTTCCGCTTTGATGCGTTCGATCCGCCTGGCTAGTTCTAAGCGTCTCATCTCGTTCCCTCCCCACTAATCTCCCCTGAGTTTACCATACTTCGATTACGAACAGATTGTGATTCCGTTACAAGGCGAGACGCGAGTCTGACTCAAATCGAAGTAACCGTTCCCGGACAGATGGGACGAGATCATCCAGGGCCATCAATTCTGACCAATCGACGAGACGAACCGCTACGACTTCGTCTTCCTGAAGCACCAAGTCATCAAGTTGCAGCGGAGTATCGGTTTGATAGCGATACAGGTCTAGAAAATATGTCTCGCGGCGTAACGTCGCCACCCACTCCAACTGGTCAGGTTCGACTGAGAGACCGATTTCTTCCCCCAGCTCCCGAACAGCGCCTTGTCGACTCGTCTCACCAGCCAGAATGGAGCCTCCCGTCCCTTCCCAAAGGAGCGGGTACGTCTTATCAGGGTGGCGTTGCGAGAGCAACACGTTTCCGTTCACATCAAACGTGAACACCTCGATGACGGTATGATACGTGTCCACTGCCAATTGTTCGCCGCGCACGTGCGTCTTGCCGAGCGGACGCCGCTCTCCGTCGACTAAATCCCATTGCTCACTCAAAGCCGGACCTCGTCAACGACAAACGAGGATGACCCTTCAATCTCTTCGATGAAGTGTGATCCGAACAGCATCGCCGGTGTGAAGCTGCCAGGGATGACGCGGCCTGAACTGACAAGTCGTGACACGACCTCAAGCGCCCCGTACACGGTAAAGGCATATGTGCTCGCCGTCTTGATGCGGACGATCACTTTACGTCCTGAGGCGTTCGTCGCCTCGCCCCAGACATACGTCGAGGAGCGTTCCCGTTCTGACTTGTCCGGTCCGCTCACATGTTCATCAACATAACGGAGCAGTTTCCCTTGCACCGCGTCGCTGCCGAGAATCGGACCGAACCAAGACAAAAGACGCGCCCCGTAAGCGTAAGCCGTAGGGACCGGGACCCACGTCGTGATGTTCGGAATGCCCGTCGTATAATAGGCGGTCGAGACGTCTCCCCATGGAATGGCGATGGCCGTTTTCTTGCCGCGTCCGAAATCGATGTGACGACGTTTCTCGCCCAGCGGGAACGGTGTCAATTCGCCATCTTTTCGTTCGGCACTGCTCGACCCTAGCCCACGGATTGCTGTTTTCAGCGTCCCGCGTGAGATACCGGCGGCGGCCGAGAAACCGAGTGCGAGATTCATCGCGTCCGGCATCAGCTCTTTCAGCTTCCGGGCCACACAGTCGGTCGGAATGACGTCGAAGCCGACACCCGAACAGAGCAACACGCCCGCTTCTTGCGCGAGCTTGGCCCGTTTCTTCGAGTGGATGTATTCGAACACCTCGATTTCCCCGGTAATATCCAAGTAATGTGTCTTCGTGGCGAGACACGCCTCGACCATCGGCCGACTCGTATCGGCGAACGGTCCGGCACAGTGTAACACGAGGTCGATGTCTTCCAATTGGCGTGTCGCCTTATCAAGCGACAAGTTGAAGACGCGCGTCTCGCACCCGAGCTCCTCACCGAGCTTGGCGATCGCGTCCGCACGCCGACCCGCGAGCACCGGTGTCATCCCTTGTTTCACCGCTTGACGGGCAATCAGTTCGCCTGTATATCCGTTCGCCCCATAAATCATCCATTTCATCACGATTCCTCCTTCAATCATATGTATTTTTTCCTCTTCCCTTCTTTTACCCACGATACACGACGTCCCCTTCATTGAAAAGAAACGCCAAAAAAACGATCGCCCTCGTTTAGGCGATCGTTTGTCGATTAGTTGTTTGCAGCTTCTGCAGCTTTCGTACGGACCGTCTGCATCGCTTCTGTCCATGGGACGAGCTGATCGAGCATGTCGTTGACCGATTGGACTTGAACGTCTTTCGGTGCGAAATGTGTCCCGTTCTCGAAGTCTGTGAAGAGCGAGAGCGCTGGGTGGACACGGACGTGAGCGACCAAGAGTTCGCTCAAGACACCACGCAAGTGTTCTGTCGCACGTGCGCCGCCGACCGAACCATATGAGACGATTCCGGCTGCTTTGTTATGCCATTCGTTGCGTAAGTAGTCGAGAGCGTTTTTGAGCGCACCAGTGATCGAGTGGTTGTATTCTTGGACGATGAAGACGAAGCCGTCCATTTCCGCGATTTTCTCAGACCATGCTGCCGCACCTGATGCGTCGCCGCCTGGCTCGCCGAGAAGCGGGAGGCTGTAGTCTGCGATATCGATGATTTCATAGTTTGCGTCACCGCGTTTGTTCGCGATTTCTTTCACCCATTCTCCGACTTGCGGGCTGACGCGTCCTTCACGAGTAGATCCGAGTACGATTCCAATTTTCAACATGTTAGTTCCTCCTTGTGAGTTGGCTGGTTCTTCTTGTTTACCAAATAAACGATTTAAAAAGCTCATTTCATTCCCTCATATTCTTTCTCAAACGTTTTTGTACTTCTGACCGTATCAATCGGTCGAACCATCGCTTCAATCTGGTCCCGTTTCGCCTCTAAGAACGGCGGGAGTGACAATTTCTCACCGACCGTCTCATACGGCTCATCGCCCATGAATCCTGGTCCGTCCGTTGCCCATTCGAACAGGATTTGCGGCGCGACCCGTGCATAAGACGATTCAAAGAAGAAGCGGTCGACATAGCCTGATGTCGGTAACCCGAACTGTTGCAATCGTGCCGTCCATTCGTCGAGGACACTGCGGTCATCGACACGGAACGCGACGTGATGCACGGTTCCGAACCCTTGGCGCGCGACTGGTGACGTCTCGTCATGGATGACGACGACTTGCGCCCCGTTTCCACCCTCACCTCCTTCAAAGAGATGCGCGTCGCCTTCTTGTCCGATTTCTTCGAACAACATGACTTGCTCCATCACTTGTTTGAAATACGTAAAGTCCGCGATGCGGATAAAGATCGGACCGAGACCCGTGATGGCGTACTCGAGCGGCACCGGGCCGTTTTGCCACGGTTCGCCTGACGCGACACCGACGTTGAACTCATCCGAGATGAGCTGGTACGCCTGCTCGTCGAAGTCGACGAACGAAAGCGTCTTCTTGCCGAACTGCTCGGCGATGCCTTCATGCTTCACGCTGAGGCGGTCGAAGCGACGTTCCCAATACGTGAGCGCCTCGTCGGTCGGGACGCGGAACGACGTCTTGGCGATTTCGTTCGTCCCGTGCACGCCTTTCGGGATGCCTGGGAAATCGAAGAACGTCATATCCGTTCCGGCGCTGCCTTTGTCATCGGCGAAAAACAAGTGGTACGTCTGAATGTCGTCTTGGTTGACCGTCTTTTTGACGAGACGCATCCCAAGGACGTTCGTAAAGAAGTCATAGTTCTTCTCGGCGCTGCTCGTAATCGCCGTCACGTGGTGAATTCCTTTTACATGGTTCATTCGAATCGCTCCTTCGAAATCTTGATTTCGAGATAATTAATTAAATTTTTTTGACGCTTCGGCGCGTTTGCCGACCGTCTTCAATTGAGTAATCGTGTCTGTTAAATCGAGTCCGTCGAACAGCTCGTCCATCCGTTGTTCATGGGCTGGAAAGATGCGCGCCATAAGTGTCTGACCGTCTTCCGTCAACGCCGCATACGTGACGCGCCGGTCGCTCGGACAGGCTTTGCGAATCAAGTAGCCTTTCGTTTCGAGCCGGTCGACGATGTACGTCATGCTCCCACTCGTCAGCAATACTTTTTTGCCGATCGTCTGAATCGGTTGATCGCCTTTATGATACAACAGTTCGAGCACCGAGAACTCGGTCGGGTTCAGCCCGTACTCGGCGACTTCGTGCTTGACCACGTCTTGAATCGATTGCGAGGCCCGAAGCAACACCGTGATCGCTTTTAACGTTTGCCGTTCTTCCATGTGTTCCCCTCCTCTGCTGAGAGAAAACAATACTTTAAATTTCATTATCTTTAATTCGAGATAAATATAACACGGTAAATTTGATGGGTCAATTATTTTGTTTTAAAAAAAGACGAGTTGCCTCGTCTTGTCACGTACGGCGAATGACCGCCATCTCCCGCCCGAAGCGATTGCCTTCATCGACAAAGCCCAAGCCTTCATATAATCGATGCGCGCCCATATTGTCAGGATGGTAGCCGACGACAATCGGTTCGGTGCCGAGTTGACCCATCTCTTCGAGCATGAGTTCGGTCGCCTTGCGTCCAATTCCTTTTCCTTGATGCGCGTGGTCGACCATGATGCGGTACACCCAGCGCGCGTCCAACTCTTCGAGTACCGTATTGTACATAAGAAACCCGATCATCGTCTCGTCCTCATAAATCGCGTGCGCCCGCAGCGTCGGTTCATACGTCGCTTGCAGCAGCGATACCGCATTCGGTTCCATATATGCTTGTTGCGCGTCAGTCAATGTGAGCTGACAGCACGTATACCAGTTTTGTTCTGTAATCGGTTGAAGTGTGATCATTCGGTTCTCCTTAATCGTACGTCTCGTCCAAGTTACGCGCATAAAACGCGATGGCGCGACGATACCGTTTAATGCTGTCATCCGGTTCCGGGCTTGCGAGCAGTTCGAGCAACGTGCCGGTCGCTTCACTATGGCGCCCGAGATTGTAGCGGGTCATCGCCTGGAACACTTTGAGCGCCCCGATGTCCGGGAACTGTTCAATCGCCTTGGCGAACAACGCCTCAGCGTCCTCGTAGCGGCCGAGCGCCCGGTACGTGCTGCCGAGTCCGATATACGTCTCCCGGAGCTCATCTCCGGCGAGCCCGAGCCGGATCGCCCGTTCATAATGCGGGACGGCTTGACGCTCTTCTCCGAGCGAGTCATAACACGAGGCGCAATGGGCATGAAGGCGCGGATTCTTCTCGTCTTGCCGAAGCAACATGAGGAGCAGTTGCTTCGCCCGTTCAAGCTCTCCGTTCTCGCGGAGACGAATCGCCTCGTCAATCCCTTTCTCTTCCGGGGTTTGAACTTCCAAGTCGCTCAAGTCATCGAGCCATGCCTGCAACAATTCGTAATAGCGCCCGACATGGACGCCATCGACGAGTGCATGGTGGGCTTGGACCGAGAGGGGCATCGTCACCCGGTCGCCGGTTGCGGTGAATTTCCCCCAGGCGATGCGCGGCACGGTATCGTGTTGCTGGTCGTTCGTCGGATGACTGATGCTCGTGAACGTGACCCAAGGCACGCTCGTGATATAAAGCAGGCTGTCCGGCTCATCGTCGCCGACGACGACTTCCCGTTTCGTCCCGCTCATCCGGGCCGTCACTTCTTCCATGAAGTCCGGGAACGCGTCTTTATAGGTCGCCGTGCAAAAGTTGAAGACGTCATCGTCCATCAT
The DNA here is from genome assembly GCF_018618395.1 of Exiguobacterium sp. s149. Taxonomy (NCBI): domain Bacteria; kingdom Bacillati; phylum Bacillota; class Bacilli; order Caryophanales; genus Exiguobacterium; species Exiguobacterium sp. s149. The sequence continues at coordinate 36,619 of NZ_JACSLZ010000003.1, read as the reverse complement.
GACGGTGAACGATGGATGTACGACGTCGTGCTCGATGACCTCGTCGCCGCGGATCCGATAGCGAAGCTCAGCCACGGCATTCGCCGTCTTGACGGCACCGTACAAGAACAGTTTGAAGAACGACTGGCCGGTCCGTTTGGCGTGTGTATGTAACTTCGTCACATCGACGCTCGCCGTCACGTTGAAATGCGGAGCGTCGAACGCCTTGAAGAATTCGTAGTGCTTCTTGCGCGACCACGTCTCAGTATTGATGATTTTCATAATGCGTCCCCCTGTTTTTTCTTTCACTGTACCAAAGGGAACAGGCCGTTCAAAGTTTTTGCTTCAACTCGGTGTAATGTCCGTTCGCCAAGTCGAAATAGACGAAGTCCCCACGTTCAATCCGGTCGAGCGTCGCATGGAAGTCACGCCAGCCCTGCTCGACGAGCTCCGGCGTCAGTTCTCCGGCCTCCGTCGCTTCCTCGAACTCGTCCTCGTCTTTGCGGACGACGTCCCCGTTCGGGAAGATGAGGATGTCGAGCAACAAGTCGTCCATATACGGGATTCCGTCCTCATATCCAATCGCTTCGACAATATCGATGTACCATTGAACGATGTGCCCTTCATCATTAAACATGACGGTCACACCGAACGGCTCGTCGTCCGGGAAATATTGGAGCCAGCTGTAACCGGCATCGGCGACGATGAACTCTTCTCCCTTGTGCATCTTATATTGAGGTGCGCGGACCGCATCGATTTGAAACAAGGCGACGGTCCCGGAGAAACGGTCATCATGTACCTCCATTTGCGCGTAGCGATGTTGCAAAATCCGTTCCCAGTCTCGACGATTGGCAAATTTCCGTTTTGGCATATGTCTCTCTCCTTTTGACCCAATTCATACGTAAAGAGTTCGCCAAAATCCGACATTTCCCTGTTCAATCGTACAGATTGTGTTGATTGAACGAGACGAGGTGGCTTTGCTTCAATCTTTTTCGCTCGACCATCCGGGTAAAAGCATCGGTCGAGATGAACCGGTTGCCTGGGTGGATGGTCGCCAACTGCAGCAAGATGAATCGTATGCCGCGCTCACCTTCCTGAAGCGGGACATGGAGCATCGTCCCATCCTCATTGAATCGATTCAAGAACAACTCGATTTTGCAGTCCTCTTTTAACAGGCGCGATGTGACGAAGGCGGTTTGGCTGATGAGCGATTCGAAGTCGTGATGGAGCGTATAACCGGACGGACCATTCAAATCCAAGGCGAACGTGAACGTATCGAGCGTCGTCTGTTGAAATACTTTTGACTGCAGTCGTCCGAGTTTGGCGGTCGCGTACCAATCGATCTCCTTCACCGGTTCCCCTTCATACGGTTTCGACCCGATTAGTTGCAACGGATTTCGAAGCGGTGACGCCAAGAGCGGCCGGTCCCCGAGCGCTAACCGTTTCGTCCCGACCGGTGGATGCAACAGGAGCGATGGAAGGACGGTCCACTCTATATCGACCGGTCGTTCATATAAATACGTCCCGAGTCGGAACGGGAGCGTGACGGCGATGACGCATTCCTCGAACGTGGCTGGTCCGCGATACTCAGCGCGCACGACCAATTCGTGGCGGGCGCGACTGACATCGACCTCATAGTCGAGCACGTTCGGAAGGCGCTCATGCGCCGGAAAGCTTATTCCCGAGCTCGACTTCAGGCGAATCCGTAGCGGTAGTCCGAGCCGATCCAACTCGTCCACCCCATCGACCACTAACACGATCCGGCTCTCATCTCCGACAAACAGCAATTCTTCGTATTGCGTGAACCGGAGATCGATGTGCCGCTCGAGTTGTTGCCGCGTCCGCTCGAGCATCCAAATCGCACTCGCTACAATGAAACATAGATAGCCCAACCCATAGACGTACGGGAAGAACACGAGCATGGCTCCGCTCACGAGATATATAGGGAGGAGCCGGCGCTGCAACCAAGCGTGCGTGGACAGGATCATCCGTCAGCCCTCGACCGGCACGGGCACGGTGTCTAAAATGTGTGCGATGACGTTCGCTTTCGTCGACTTGATGCCGCCTTCGAGCGTCAAGCTGATCCGATGGGCGAGGACGTACGGCGCCACGGCTTTGACGTCTTCCGGGATGACGTACAGTCGGCCGGCCAAATAGGCATAGCTTTGACAAGCGCGGAGCAGCGCGATCGCGCCGCGTGGGCTGACTCCGACCTCGACGGACGCGTGTGCCCGGGTCGCATGGACGAGACCGAGCATATAGTCGAGGACATCGTCCTGAATCGCGACTTGTCTCGTCTCGGCCTGCGCTTCTTGCAGCGAGGCGAGTGACGTCACGGCCTCGATGTGTTTGCGGGTCTCGGTCAACACTTGCAACAACAGTTCTCGCTCTTCGGCGGCTTCCGGATAGCCGACCGGAATCGAGATGAGGAATCGGTCGAGCTGCGCGTCTGGGAGCGGGAACGTCCCGGCCGATTCAATCGGGTTCTGCGTCGCGATGACGAAGAACGGTTTCGGCATCGGATAAGTCTTCCCGCCGATTGAGACTTGTCGTTCTTCCATCGCTTCAAGCAGCGCGGACTGGGTGCGCGGGACGGCCCGGTTGATTTCATCAATCAGGACGATGTTCGCGAAAATCGGACCTTGCCGATGGTCAAAGCCTTGCGTCTGCATGTTGAAGTAGTCGGTCCCGATGACGTCGGACGGGAGCAAGTCGGCTGTGAATTGGATGCGCGAGAATGATCCATCAAAACTGCCGGCAATCGCTTTGGCGAGCAACGTCTTCCCCGTGCCCGGAACGTCCTCAAGCAAGATGTGCCCTTCGGCGAGAAGGGCCGTGCAGCAGAGCCGGACGACCTCATCTTTTCCTAAATACACTTCATTCAACTGTTTAATGACTGCTTCGATTCCCATGTCGTTCCCCTCCGTTAGTATATGTCTTATTCGAAGTTTACCTGTTTATGGTAATATAGACAATAAATAGTCTGAACATTCTGGTAAGGAGGTAGAACATGAAGTGGTCGTCTCGATTTATCGGGTTCTTGATTGTGACAGCTTGTCTCGTTGTGATGTTTGTCTTTGTCAGCAAGGAGACGTTCAGTTGGTTTCAAACGATTAACACCTCATCTCCAGTTAGCGTGACCGAGATGGGCAGAGAAGAAGATGAGAATCCTCCACCAAAAGATGGTATTGATTTAGGTTCGACCGATGAGCCTGGAAAAGCTGGAGAACGGCAAGAGAAGCAAGACATGCTCAAATTCAAATTTGGTAGCGGGAATGGTGATGCCCCCGGCGGACTCGGCACATTGTTCGCCTTCCTCGCCGCCATCGGGTTGACCGTCTATGGCGTGCATCGATGGCTGCGTCGTCGACGGTGGGAAAGATTCACGTTCTCGTCTAGGCCGGATGCTCCGGTGCCACTGTCCCTCAACGCGGACGCCTCGATCGAGGCACAGACGTTCCCGCTGCTCACGAATATCGAACTGAGAGATTGGCTCATCACGTTCAACGCCTCACTCGCCCCTGAGCTAAAGCTTCAGACGAATGAGACGCTCATCGACTGGTTCGAGCGCATCGAACTGACGGACATCGACGCCTCGCTCTATCATCTGATTCGCTATGGGGCCGCATCCGAGCATGACATCCCGGTCGAGCAGCAACAAAGGTTTCACGAGGCACTCGACCGCTACTTACAGCGACACCCCTGAACGAGAAAGTACCCAGGTTCTCACAAAGACGTAAACGTGCTACGCTCATTGATAATAGGGAAAAAATGTAACTTTCTTAGGAGGTTTGATTAATGAAACGCCTAGGCTTGCTCGGATTCAGTGTGTTCTTGCTTACCGGATGCACGGATCCAGTCGAGAAACCAATCGTCCCGGCTGATACAAACGAGCCATCGTCCGAAGAAATCACCACATGGACGCGCGAAGACTTCAAGGACGTGTTCGACCAATACGAAAAAGTCCCGCCGCTCTTGAAGGCCCTCGAGAACGATGGAATCACCCCTTTCCGCGAGACGTTCGAGCACGTCGTCATCGCCGGCGACGGCATCCATCATACATACGCCGATATCCATCCGTTCAAACTCGACGACGGCACTTATGCCACCATCTATGAGAGTGAAAATGGAGACATCGCCAACGGTCCCGAGTCGGTCGCGCCGCTGTTTTGGCAAGAAGCGTCGTTCCTTCAATTCGTCGAAGAGATTGAGAAACGAAAATACGGAACGAGTGCCCCGCCGACGGACGTCGTCTTGACACAAGACGAGTTCCAGGCGCTCTATAACCACCACGCCTATACGTCCGCGCTCATCGTCGAGCTCGACGAATGGGGCGTACAAGTGGCGCGCGACCCGCTCGAAGATGTCATCATCGCTGGGAACGGGGTCAAGGAAGTGAAGGCCGATTTAATCGTCTTTGAAGTCGAGGGCGGTTACGCCATCGTCTACGACCAAGACGGTGAGATCTTCAAAGGGCCGGAGTCGATTGCCCCGCTGTTTTGGAACGAGACGGATTACGAAACCTTACTTCAGAAGCATGAATGACTTATCGGACGCGTCGTTTCAAGTCCCGGTACTCGAGTAACAAGTTGAGCCATTGCGCCGGCTTATCGCTCGACGCTGCCGCATTGTGCCGATATTTTGTCACGTACAGGTACCACGACAAGGCCCGGTAGACGCAACCGAGCTCCTCGGCAATCAACAGATGGCGCCAAAGCACGTCGTCGGATGCGACGCCGCTCCACGCTTCTAAGTAAACCGCGCGCATCGTTTGAATCTGTTCATACCAGGCGACCTCGTCCTCTTCCGGCAATACGTCGTACAGCGCGTTCCAATACACACGCACGCTGAAAAACGGATGCGTGACGGTCGCGTCGCCCCAGTCGAGGATACACAAATCGTTCGTCCGTTCCCGCCAGAAGATATTACCGCCGTGCAAATCACCGTGCTCGAGGCTCATCGGCATCCCGGTCGCGAGCTCGTCACACATGGCAATCAGTTCGTCTTCAAGCACAAGTATGGCCTCGGCTTGGTATGGCTCGAGCCCGGCACAGAGCTCAGGCAGATACGTTTGAATTTCATCCTTCAACTTGGCCGGTCGCCGGTCCGGGAGGCCGTAAGACAAATAGGTCTCGATTTGGTCGATTTCCTGGCGCTGCAGTTGTGCGTATTGGCGCAACGCGGTTTCATATCGACTCACGTCCGGCCGTTCACGTAACGCCGCTCCGCCGATATCTCGCATGAGCAACCAGTTTCGGGCTGAATCGATGGCGATGACGTCAGGGACGACACCCGGATGCCGCTCGGCTAGAAACGCCGACAGATTGGCTTCACCGCGGCTGATGTCGGTCACCGCTTTGGCGAAGTAACGTTCCGCGTCGACCTGGCCAACAACCAAATACGTCAAATCGATGTCTTTGACGACGTGCCATGTCGCACTCGGCACGTTTGCGTCAATCCATCGTTCGAACCGTTCACGAAACGCTCGGTCACGCCATGGAATTGCCTGACTCATCCTGTTCACCCTTTCTTTCATCATCTCCTAGGAGGAAACGATATGGACGTTGTGTATTACTCATACCCGGTCGATGCCATCTTGTATATGTATTTAGGGGCGACGGCCGTCGTCAGTGTCCTCATCGGGCTACTCGTCTGGCGTCTGTTCAAGCGCCGGGACATCGGCTTTTGGACAACGCTTGTCATCAGCTTCATCGGGCTGTCGTTCGCGCTCGTCTGGTTTCAAAACGCTTCCGTCGCCGTGTTCATGGGGACACTCCCATGGTTAATCAATCTCGTCTTCTCCCTTTTGTTATACGGCCTGTTCGTCGGCACGATCTATGTCACGTTCCGACCAAGAAAGCTCGACCGCATCAAATGACGGTATGCTATACTTAACGTAATAAACGACCACTAGGGGAGCCTTCGGGCTGAGACGGCATGCGCCGGACCCTTCGAACCTGATCTGGCTCATACCAGCGTAGGGAAGTGGTGTGGGATTCGTCTGTCTTTCCACGCCACTTTTCCACTTGGAGAAGTGGCGTTTTCATTTCGAAAGGAGACTTATTCATGCGAATTCAACAACTCACTTGGATGGCGATGCTCGTCGCCATCGCCGTCATCGGTTCCCTGTTCATCTCGATTCCGACCGGTGTCGCCCGTGCTTATCCGATTCAACATATGGTGAACGTTATCGCCGCCGTCACCGTCGGACCGATCGGGGCCGTGCTCGTCGCGTTCGTGACCGGACTCGTCCGTGTCATGACCGGTACTGGATCGCTCCTCGCGTTCCCTGGTGGTATGATTGGCGCACTGCTCGCCGGTATCTTTTATATGAGGACGAACCGCGTAGCCTTCGCCGCATGTGGTGAAGTCATCGGGACTGGCCTCATCGCTTCGCTCGTCGCCGTCCCGTATGCCAAGTTATTGATGGGGAGCGAGTTCGGGGCGCTGTTCTTCTTCCCAGCTTTCCTTGCCTCGAGTGTGACTGGGGCCGTGCTCGGCTGGATCGTCTTGGCTCGGGTCAAGCAATTGCGACCGCTCACGGCGAAGCGATAAATACTTCCCTCCCACCGATAGTAAATGGTAAAATCAGGATATCAGATATTAGGAGGTCATTTCTTGAATCGATTGACGCTATTATTGGCGGCCACCGCTTGCCTGTTCATGTCCGGTCTCTTGTACACGCTCGAACGCATCGCCACGTTCACCCGCTGGAATGCTCAGATTGCGACGGGCACGTTTTCCAGCGAGCCGATGTTCGTCGATGTGTTGCTTCAAAACGTGTTCATCTCGATTTTCGGAGTGGCCGCGATCGTTCTCTTTTTCAAAGCGGGCAGTGCTGTCCAAAATACATCGTCCACAAAAGCAGGGACGGCCGACTTATGACGGCTGTCCCTGTTTGACGTGATACACCCAAATCTCTTCCCCGTTTGCCTCATCAATCAAGCCGCTGTCGACAAATCCACCCTTCGCATAAAATCGTTTCGCCGGTTCGTTCGTCGGATGGAGACTGAGGATGAGGTCATCCACATCGAATCGCTCTTGAATCCACACGAGTGCCAACTGTAAAAAGCGTGACCCGATTCCTTTCCCTTGCTCTGTCACATCGATCATAAATCGATCGAGCCAGATGTAACGCTCCATCTTGTTCTCGGCCCCAATCATCATGAAGCCGACGGGATGCTCATCGCGACAAAGCGCATAGCACTGCCACGCATATTTGACATCGGTTTCCATCTCGCGAAGCGATTCGGCGTTTGTTTCGATAAAGCGAGCTTGGTCAGAAGCGACGGTCAAGGCGACAACAGCCTCCCGGTTCGTGTCATCGACAAGTTGAATCGTCAGCGTATCGGCAGCCATCGGCGCACCTCTTCCATGTCCAGTCCGCGCTTCGGCAAAATATAGGCGCTGACCGAGGAGTTGTATAGATACACATAATCGTCCTCCTCGACGACTTCCTTGATTCCTGCCCATGACACACGCGTCTCGCCGAACTCATTTAAATCGCGCAGACCAGTCTCCTCCAAATCCATCGTGTGGGGGCCAATCATGCCTTCGTTGCTGCGTTCGTCGATGAGACGCCGCGTCTGCTTCCGGACGTGCCGTTCAAAGTATTTCGGATAATACAGGAACCAAAGAATGCTCGCGATTCCGTATATGCCATATAGCCACCAGTCCGTCTCTTGGAGCCACGTCGCCAGCACGAAAGCAGCGCCTAAAAAGATAAGTGGTCCGATGATTCGCTGTAAGAGGATCATCCGCTTTCCTGTTTTCGAACGTTTAATATGGCTCAAGTTGAACCGGATATAGTCGTCTTCTGTCAATTCGTATTGGATTTTCATCATCATTCCTCCTCGGTGTCCTATACGTCTCACGTGAAGAAAAGTTCCGTTCAGAACGTTGATTGGATAAACTAAAAGAAAGGAGTGACATCATGAAACGAATCCACCATCTCTGCATCCAAACGCCCGACTATGAGGCATCCAAACGATTTTATGAGGCGCTCGGCTTCGAGCTCGTCCAAGAGTCACCCGACTTCCACAGCCGAGCGTTCAACAGCTGGCTCAAACTTGGCGATTTCTATATCGAGCTTCAAACGGCAAAAGTCGACGAGACGTTGTCTCCTTATTCAAAGCACGTGGCCGGCCCGGTCCACTTCGCGCTTTATGTCGATGACCTCGAAGCGGAAGTGACACGGCTAGAATCACTTGGCGTGACGTTCCTACCAAAGCACGGCGGGAACATCTACTTCGTCGTTGACGGTCATTTGAGTAAATTAAAAGCCCCGGAAGGCACGATTATCGAGCTCCGGGACACGTTTGTCATCAAGTGAGGCGCTGCCTCGCTTTTTTTATTGCCAAAATCGCACACCCTCATGTTTTTCGCCGTCTTCGAACAGGTACAAGACAGAGAACACACTTTGTCCGTAACGTTTGGAGGCCTTTCATGAAATATCTCGATTATTGGAGTTACTTATCGCTCTCCCTCGCCAAGCTGTTCCTATTCAGTCTATTGACGGCGAGCGCGTTCGACCTGCGCTTTTTGTTCATCAATCTAGCGACCATCTTGATGATGACGAGTTGGGCGCTACTCATAAAACAACAGACGCGCCGCTGGATTTTGTTCGCGTCGCTGTTTCTGCACAGCACGCTCCTCATCTCGGACGTCTGGTACTACCGCTATTTCGGTAACTTGCTGTCGGCCGCCCTACTGTCTGATATCGGCCAGATGGGAGACGTCGGGGGCGGCTTTCTGACACTGATTCAAGCGCCCGACTTCATCTTGTTCACGGACTTGCTCGTCTACGCGGCTGTCCTCCTCTATATGAAGCGACACCCCATCACGGAACCGAAACGTCTCGGTCGCCGTTTGGCGGTCGCCGGTTTTCTTGTCGGCTTCATCGTCTTTACCGTCCCGACCGTCGTTCATTACGCCGAAACAGATCACCGGAAAAGCTCGATTTCGAACATGCGCGAGTATTATCAGCTCGGCTTTTGGGGCTATCACGGCCTCGATGCATTCCGCGGCATTCAGGACGCCCTTCATCTCGGTGACGACCTGACAGAACGGGAGCGCAGCCAAATCGAAGCGTTGGCGACCGAACCAGTTGACGCCACAGTCGATACGAACGTCATCGTCGTCCAACTCGAGTCGTTCCAAGCGTCCGTAATCGGCCAGACGGTCAACGGGCAAGAACTGACGCCGAATCTGAATGCGCTCCGCGATGAAATGCTGTATTTCCCGAATTTTTATCATCAGACGCACGAGGGACGGACGTCTGATGCGGAATTCACCGTCAACGCTTCGCTCTATCCTGTCAAATCAGGTTCGGTGTACACGCAGTATGCGACGAACACGTTTGACGCCTTGCCTGAGCAGTTAAGACGAGCCGGCTATGATACGGCCGCGATGCATGCGTTCGACAAGGAGTTTTGGAATCGTGCCAACTTCTATGAGCAAATTGGCTACAACCACTTCTTCCACCAAGACGATTATCCGGCCAATCCGGTCATCGGTATGGCCGTCGGCGACAAGGAGTTCCTGACGACGTCAGTCGACCATTTGGACACGTTGGACGAGCCGTTCTATTCCTTCATGGTCGCGTTGACGAGCCATACGCCATATGAGATTCCGGACGAGGAGAAACGATTGGATTTGTCGGGGTACGACGACTCGCTCCTCGAGGACTATTACCACACAGTCCACTACAGCGATGCCGCCGTCGGTCTTATGGTCGAACAATTGAAAGCAGACGAGAAGTGGGACAACACCCTCGTCGTCTTTTATGGTGACCACGACAGCGGATTGACCGCTGCCGGTGACGAGATGGCCGTAAAAGCAGATGCCGACTCCACGGTCGAGTTGTTCCAGCTTGACCGCTCCGTCCCGTTATTCATCAAACCGGCCGGGCTCGAACGAGGTCAGACGGTGCAGGCGAGCGGCGGGCAAGTCGACCTGGCCCCGACCATCCTCGATTTGCTCGGGATGACACCGACGTACATGCTTGGAAATTCGCTCCTCGATGATGAGCCCAATTTGACCGTGTTCCGGAACGGCTCGTTCCGCTACGACGACCTCTATTTTGTCCCGGATTTGACAGAGCCGGTCGGTGGCGGCATGTGTTATTCGGTCGAGACCGGTGATGACTTACCGCTTCAAGCATGTGAACCATACATTGACGAGGCCGCCGAACAGCTTCGTTTATCCGATACAATGATTGAGAAGGACGCCCTGTCCGACTTCACAGCAAACGACAAACAAGCCGCCCCGAAGTAATTGGGACGGCTTGTTTTGGTCAGTAGACGTTTCGTAAAGCGGCGACATCGATTTTCTTCATCGGCAAGAACGCTTGCGTCACGCGCGCCAATTGTTCCTTTGTTCCGGTCGTCAGCATCTCTTCCATCTCCCACGGCACGATTTGCCAGAAGACACCATACCGGTCTTGGAGCCAGCCGCACTGTTCCGCTTCCGGGACGGCCGACAGCTTGGCCCAGTACTCGTCAATCTCGGCTTGCGACTCACAAAATGCGATCAGCGACTGCATCTCATTGAAGGCGAATTGATGATTCTCCGCGCTGTCCATGGCGACGAACTCGCGTCCGGACAAGACGAAGCGGGCGTAATTGAGCTTCCCTTCCAACTCTGGACCGTCTGTCGCTTCGTAACGAATCATATGGTCTTCGAGCACGTAAGAATCCGGGAAGATAGAAATCCAGTCATTCATCGCCGCCTCAGCGCGGCCGAAGACGTCCCCAACGAATAAAAAGCATGGGGTCACCGTCTGGATGTCCATCCCGCCGCTATGCATGATTTGCCAGGAGACACCGTACTTGTCTTTCAACCAGCCGTAGCGCTCACTAAAATCATACGTGTCGAGCGGCATGAGCACCTCTGCCCCCTCCACAAGCTCGTTCCACAGCGTCTCCACTTCTTCCAACGTCGGAAACGTGACCATGTACGAGATGGACGGGTTGCGTTCCTTCAGCGGACCAGCACCGAGCAGTTGAAAGAACTGTCCCGCCAGCGAGACGGTCGCAATCGTCGTCTCACCTGATGGCGTATCCGTCAGTTTCGTCGTATAGTCGATGAATGAATCGGGGAACTTCGACACATACCACTCCGCAATCGCCTCGACGTCGCCTTCGAACCAAATGCACGGGATAATCGGTTGAGTAATCATAATCCTTTCTCCTTTCAGACTTCACGCAGACGGTACACGTCACGGACGGCGAGTAGCGTCTCAGCTGCCTTTCGGTATGCTTGGTAATGTGGTGAGTTGATGTGATGGTCAAGCGCCATCTCGTCTTCGTACTTTTCATAGAACACGAACGTGCCCGGGGCATCGATTGACTCATGGAGCACATACGTCAGGCACCCCTTCTCTTGTCGCGACGGAGGAATGACCTCATCGAGCGCTTGCCGCAACTCGTCCTCTTTCCCCGGATGTGCCTTCAAAATAGCGGTGATTGTAATTGCCATATGCGATTCCTCCTCATTTTAGGACTGACGCAAAACTGTTCCCGTTTTGGAAGAGATGTATACGCAAATGGACACGCCTATTTGTAAAGGCGTGTCCATCGTTTAGACGAGTTCGTTCGCAATCTCGTTCAGTTCTTCAATTTGATCTTTCAACGAAGCTAACGCTTCTTGCTGTGACATCGTCAGCACATGAACGTCTTGACTGTTCACTTCGAGCGCTGTCATTAGTGCCGACATTTGGGAAGTCACTTGGTGAACTTTGTTCAGTTCTGATGCGACGACTTGGAGCTGTGTCGACGTCTCATCCACGGTGCTTGCGACCGTTCCTGTCGTTTGGATCATGGAGAGAATCGATGTCCCGCTCTTACGGACTTGTTCTTCCTGCGTCGATAAACGTTCTGTACTACCGTCGATTGCACGTTCCGTCACTTGCACCTCCTGCATGACGAGTTGGATAATATCATTGATTTGAGATGAGGCTTGGGCCGTTTGAGCCGATAGATTCCGAATTTCGGACGCGACGACTGCAAATCCTTTTCCGTGTTCCCCCGCTCGCGCTGCTTCAATTGAAGCGTTGAGCGACAGCAGGTTTGTCTGAGACGAAATCTGCTGGATCGTACCCGTGATGGTCCGCACTTCTTGGAAACGCTCCGCCAATCCTTTAAACGCATGATTGACTTCACTGATACTTAAGTTCAGTTCAGCGAGCGACCGTTCTGTCGAGTCCATATTTTCATGCGATACATGAGCGTCCTGCAAGACCCCACTCACTTGAGACGTCGTCTCCTGGAGCTGTTGTTGCATCCGCTCAAACGCCTGTACAGTTGAACGAATTTGCGAAGCGACGTTTTGAATCAGACCTGCTTGTTCCGACGTCCGTTTCGTCATCAAACCGATTTGTTCTGTCACTTGCTCCGAAGCATTTGTGACAGAGTCGACTGAATCATTCATCGTGAAGACGGCCCCATGAAGTGTGGTCGCACTCGCTGTCGTCTTCGCCATCGTTAGCTCGATTTCGCTAGCGTGTTGTTCTGACTTTTCTTGTTGCGTGAACGTCTCATGTAACAACTTCGCACCAAAGAATGACACAAAGTATGCGCCAGACAAAGCCATTGTGAGCACAGTGAACCAAATGACGAGATCGAGCGGCGTTTCAAATGAAAAGCGCCCAATCAATACAGCTCCGACCGATACGATAAGCGCGAGAATGCTGCCGTACAGCACAAGATGCCGATTCAAGTACATCAACATCAATACGATATACAGAAAGACGATATTTTGAATCGCAGTACCTGGCAGCGTCAAGATAATTGCTGAAGCTGCAATGTACATCAACGTGACGAGCCCATACTTCAACCAAGTATGTTCCACATAGAAGCGATGGCCCAGCCACGATGCGGCTTGAATGACACCACCTATCAGAATAAAATTGACTGCGCCTTGCCCCGCGAGCTCCCCCATCCAATACAAAACACCCATGATCGGATAAGAGAGGAAAAATAAAATAATCACCATGCGCGATACAAACAACGAACTCATTTTTTCAAAATGATTCACCATAATTGTTGCCTACTTTCAATAGAATAAAGATCTATATTATATTTCGGCGTATTTTTATTAATCTCAAGTCCGTCTTTCTCCATTTCGCTGACATTGACTTAACAAATAAAAACAGCACAACAATTGTTGTGCTGTCCATCGCAAAATTTAGTCTCTATCTTTACTTTTTTGTTTAAATGGCCACCATACCCCGTCCCCGAACGATACGGTGATCGCTGGGATGAGCAGTGGCAACACAATCAATCCGTATAACAACAGCCCGGTGATGACGATCGTCGCAATCTGGACGAGACTGAGCACGCCAGACGGGATCATCGCCCCGAACGTCCCAGCGAGGATGACGGCCGCGGTCATGATGACCGTCCCCATCTTCGTCATCGAATGGACGAGCGCATCGCGAACCGTCATCCCGTTGATCGACTCCTCGCGGAACCGGTCGAGCAGGAAAATCGAATAGTCGATGCCGAGGGCGATCAACATGACGAACCCGAAGAACGGAACAGCCCAACTGATGCCGTCATAACCGAGTCCTTCGACGAAGATGAGCTCCGTGATGGCCGCCGACGTGTAATACGTCAGTAAGAGCGAGCCGATCATATAGAGCGGCATGACCATCGAACGGAATAACACCGTCAAGACGAGGAACAACGTAACGAGCATGATGGCGACCGTCCGATTGAAGTCGTTCGTCGACGTCTCATTCAAGTCGCTGTTAATGCTCGAGATACCGGCATATCCGATTGTCGCATCCTCGAACGGCGTATCGGTGACGACCCGGTCCATCGTCGCTTTCACGGTCTCGACCGTGTCAATCGCTTCCGGCGAATATGGGTCCATCTCGAGGATGACCTCGAGCTGTGTCGCCGTCCCGTCGTCAAACACGTAGCGCTCGACCGCCGGGGCGAACTCCTCTGACGTGAGCGTCCCTTCCGGTAGATAGACGCCCGTATCGCGCAGGCTGTCCGAGCTACTCAGGTCTGATAAGAATGCTGCCGCTTCATTGATGCCGGTCTCGATTTGAGCGAGCCCTGCGTTCGCTTCACCGACACCTGCAGCGAGTTGTCCGAGACCCGTTCCGAGTTCTCCGGCTTGGGCACCTTGTGCCGTCAACGTAGATGCTGCCTCGTTAATGCCTGCCGCGATTTGACCGAGACCGGCCGACACTTGCCCGAGCTGCGTTACGGTCGCAGGAATGTTTTGCGTCGCCGTGAGTCCTTGGCCAATCAGATCGAGCTGAGCGTTCAATTGACCAAGTCCCGCTGCCGCTTCCGCGAGCGGGGCGCCGGCATTCGTTGAACCGGCCGGTAATTGGCCAACGACGGCGTTAAGCCCAGATTCGACTTGCGCGAGTCCGTCCTGGACGTCACCGAGACCAGTCTCGGCTTCCGTCAGTCCTGCGCTCACTTGTTCGAGCTGGGTGTCGACGTAAAAGTCATCGATGACGTCACCGGTCGGACGCGTCACGGAACGGACGCCGCTCACCCCGTCGACGTTTTCAAGTTCACTCGAGAACTTCTCGATGTACGGGATGTCCGTTTCGGACAGCGTGCCATCTTGTTTCAAAATGACTTGGACCGGCAGCGACTCCCCTTGTCCGAATCCTTCTGAAATCAAGTTGAGGCCGCGCACGGAATCATAATCGTCACCGATCTCGTCGACCGTATTGAACGATCGGGCATCGTCGTACGTGAACAACACCGGTACGGTGATCAACGCGACGACGAGAATCGAAACGAACGGTCGATTGACCGACAGACGGCTGAATCCGGCCCAGAGACGGCTGTCGTGATGTTCGCCCGCCTTCTTCGATGGCCAGAACAAACGATGCTTGAGCGTCGCCATAAAGAACGGCACGACCGTGAAGAGAATGAGCAAGAGCACGGCAATCCCGACCGCGACGGCGACGGCTGATTTGAAGATTGGAAAATCGGCGAAACCGATGGCCGCAAAGCCGACGAACACGGCAAGACCGCTGATGAGGACTGTCCGCCCTGCTGTCTTGTACGTGTTGACGATGGCATCTTCAATCGCGTGGCCCGCGCCGAGCTCTTCTTTATACCGGCTGAGCAGCAAAATACAATAGTCGGTTCCAATCCCGAACAAGATGGCCACGAGGAAAATCTGCGTGTAGTTCGAGACCGGGAAGCCAAACCAATCGACGAAGAATGCGACGAACGATTGGCTCAATAAATACGTGAATCCGACCGCGATGAGCGGGATGAACGGCGTCACGATTGAACGGAACACGAGCAGGAGAAGTCCGAAAATGAGGACGACCGTGATGATTTCCGTCTTCTTCAAGCCTTCCTGCGCACTCAAGTTCACATCGTTGTTGATGATTTCTTCACCTGTGATGTAGACCGTCTCGTCTTCCGGGAGAATGTTTGCCCGCACGTCGTCCGCGAAGGCGTTGATGTCTTCCATCGACCCTTCGACCGTGATTGGGACGAGCACGATGCGGCCGTCCTCCGAGACGAGCTGTGCTTCCGTCTCTTCATTTTCAAACGGGTCGAGTACGTCTTTGACGACCGTGTCGTTTTGTTTCATCTCGCCGATGACCCGGGAAATATCGGCCCGTTCGGCATCACCGAGCGTTTCGAACTCATAGACGAGCGAGATCGTCTTATCGCTCTTTCCGGCGGCGTTCAAGATGTCCTGCGCCCGCTGCGAGTCCATGTCCTCGGATAATTGGAAGCTGCCGGCTTGTTCGGCTTGCTTCGTCAAGTTCGGCGCCACCACAAACAAGGCGGCCGTCAAGACGATGAGACCGATCAAGATGCCCCAGCGCCATTGGATGATTTTATGCACGTGTTATTCCTCCCCAATTCGAAGCAGCTGTTTAATTTTCCGGAACGTCCGGACGAACTGTTCGATTTCTGTCTCTTCGATGTTTCCGTCGAGCAACGATTCAACGTAACGGTAGACGGCCGCATCCGCTTCTTCGACGATGCGATGTCCGGCTTCCGTCAACTCGATCAACCGCTCGCGCTGGTCATGCCCGCGTCGACTGACGACGAGCTCTTTGTCGACGAGCTTTTTTAACCGGTTGGAGACGGCGCTCTTATGAACTCCTTGTTTTTGGGCCAACTGGCCGGCTTGAATCGGACCGAACTGTTCGAGCAGCTTGAGCAACTGCAGTTGTTCCCGCGAATAGTCATGCCAGACGTCACCGTCCATCGCCTCGATGACATGCTCCGCACCTTGGAACATGACCTCTTCGAACAACTGGACGGCTTCCCGCATCAATTCTTTCATTTTGGTTTACCCCCTAAACTAGATAAAGATAGTTTATGCCCTAAACTATCAACCGTCAACTAAAACGACCGACGAAGTCGGTCCTTCATCGGTCAAATTGATATACATATTCATAAAACGTCAGCGTTTGTCCTGCCCATTCCAGCTGTCGCGCCTCGCCGTCACGTCTAAAGCCGGCACGCACTAATACGCGCTGGGACGCCACGTTGTCGCTCGTCGTCTCGGCTCTCAATCGTTTGAATCCAGGCAACTCGAACGTCAGCAATTGGCGCAGGGCCGCCGTCGCGTACCCGCGTCCCTCATGCTCCGCTCCGACCCGGTACCCGACCTCGCCGGTGTCGGCATCGGTGTGATGGACGTTCAGACGCCCGACGATTGTGCCATCACACCACATCAAATAATAGCATCCGTCCCCATTCGTCTGCTCGCTCAACAGGTGCTGCAACGCCTGATGGAACGATTCCGGCTCGTAGTAGGCGTTGCCACGGCTCGGGACCGTGCGTTCGAAATGTGTGCGATTCGCGCACTCGAACGCATACAGCAACGTCTCATCTTGAAGACGTAACGCCTTTACGCTTACCCGATCCATGTGACGAGCGCCTCCCGTTCTCGCGACGCCTGGGCGAAGACACGTTTCAACTCATCGAACTGGTCCAATAAGTACTGTTTTTCCTCGAGTCCCCACTCACGTTCAAACGGATACAGTTCCTGCTCGTTCATCGTCGTGACATCATAGCGCGCTTCTAGCGCCTCCAGCTCGATGTATTGAAGCCGGGTCGACAAGTCCTCCACTTCTCCCGGCGTCAAATAAGCGATGCCCGTCTCCTCGTCGATAACGTCGCCGCCGAAGACTGCCTTCCCGAGCGAATGACGGTCAATCTCGTCCAAATCGGTCTCCCCGGTCAATAAAAAATAAAGGCCGTGCCACGCCTTATCGATATCGGTCTGCCGTTCCTCATCTTCTAACAGTCGCTCGAAACGCTCCGGCTCTTGAAGCAGTGCTGTCAACTCTTCAACCGATACCCGCATGTATGCGCCAACCATCCCCATGTCTGATTCCCCTCTCCAATTCATATGTCTGACTATTCGGCACGGTCATGAAAAAACCTTCCGAAGAAGGTTTAACGCATCGCTTCCGCGACACGGAGTCCTGAGACGTACGCGCTCTCGAACCGAGTCCGGCCTGAAGTGTCATCCGGCTCGAGGAAGACGTCACCGGCCAAGAAAATCGGCTCGTCACGCAATCGATGGTAAGGCTCGTTCCAGACGTCGGTCGCCTGCGCATAGCGCCACCGTTTCAACTGCCTCGATTGAATCACCGCCGACCCTGTCACCGTTTGCAACAGACGCTCAATCTCACGAAGCGTGTCTTCGTCCGCTCGTTCATACCACTCCTCGCTCCACGACTCGTCCATGTAGACGCTGACGAGTTCGGTCGCCGAGATGCCTTTTTGGCGGTTGTTGATGATTTTCAACAGACCCGGTGCCAAGTCCGTATCGAGAATCCCGTCCGGACCGATGGCAATCTCACTACTGAACTCGAACAAGCCGACAAACGTCGGGGCGTAAGTCAATTCACGCAACGCCGCATCGACTGAAAAGTCTGTGAGCAAGTCGAGCGTCTGCGGAAGCGGCGACGTGATGAGGAGACGATCATACTGTCGCGTCGTCACATCCGTCTGGACGCTGACCTGACCATCTCGTGTCGTGACCGTCTCGGCCCATTCGTTCAAATGGACGGTCAATCCGTCAGACAACCGTTTGGCCAAGGTGTTCATCCCGTCGACGGCGACGTAACGAGGATACGGGTCGGCGTCCAGACTTTCACCCACCCTTTTGTCTTCCAGTCGGCGACATCTTGTTTGAGTTCTTCCCCTCGTACGGTGAAATAGACTGCTCCGTGATCGGCTTTGCCGTCTCCGAGCCGTCTCGTCGCCAAGCGTCCCCCGACGCTCCGACTCTTTTCAATCAATTCAACTGTATGACCGTGACGGGCGAGCTCGCGTGCTGCGACAATCCCGCTCAATCCCGCTCCGATAATGCCGATGTTCATGTCCATTCCCCCTTCTGTCAGGAAGATTGTATCATGACCGAGGACTTATACGCCGGAACCGATGCGCTTCAGGCCGAACGATTCCACTGCGCATCATACTCGATTCGTGCGTGTTCATACATGACAGCGAAACGACTGACGATGAACGGGCGAATCAGTGTCAAGGCAACGAGGTAAATCCACGATCCGAGAAACATCATGTCGAGTTGTATGAAAAAAATCCAACCAACTAGATACATCGGGATGAATGGCAAAATCAACTTGAATGCCTCCCACTTTCGTCCGCGCATCAACGTCCGTGATTTCGTGATCGCCTCCGTGATGGACAGCTCGGGTTCGTCACGCAAAATAAAGAAAGTGAAGGCGTACGAGAAGTACTTCACGATGCCCGGTACAAGCAGTAAAAATGACCATAGCACTTGGAACAACATGACGAGCAGTGGGGCGAGCAAATGTTTCACGTAGCGATGTCGGAACGGCGTAAGGACATCGCGTAACGACATCGACTTCCCACGGATTGTTTCTAACATCACCCAGTTATAACCGACGAGGACCGGGAGCAACCCGGCGTATAAGATGAGACCCGCTAGGCTAATAAATGTGAGTGCCAATGTATCATACTCGAATCCGTAATAATACGGGTCCATCATCAATCCAACTTCTAATACAATCGAGCATACAAATGACCAGAGGATCAATGTACCAGTCTTCCCTTTTATTGCGGTGCGCGCCCGATCATTCCATACCTGGACCATCTTGTTTCCCCTTTTCGTTCTTCTTTCCTGTCTTATACGCAACGTGATGGAAAACGTTTCAAACTCCACAAAAAACAGGGCAATCGCCCTGTCCATCACTCTTCCCGATATTCTAAAATGTCGCCCGGCTGACAGTCGAGCGCCTGACAGATTGCTTCGAGCGTCGAGAAACGAATCGCTTTCGCTTTGCCGGTCTTTAAAATCGACAAGTTCGCCATCGTGATACCCACTTTTTCAGACAGCTCGGTCACACTCATCTTTCGTTTCGCCAACATTACGTCAAGATTTACGATAATCGCCATATATCTCACCTCAGACCGTCAAATCATTTTCTTGCTTCATGTCGATGGCACGCTTCAATAGTTTCTGTAACAGTTCCGCAAATACGGCGACGACGAACGCGGCAAACACAAAGACGAGCCCGATGAGAAGAAACCCAGGCGCATCATCTCGCTCGGCGAACCAGTAGAAGAAAGGGAGCGTCCCGATATAGACGGCCGTGATCGCCAGCGCACAATACTTGATCGTGCGGAGTGATTGGACAGCTCGATACGAGAACCCTTCGTCGCGGTCAATCAACCGTAGCAGCATGAACGCTTGAAACAACGCAATGAAGAACGGGATGGCCGATACGTACATGCCAATCACAATCGGACGAATCGAGTCCTCAATCCAACTCCCACTCTCGACCGCCTCGCGCCAAATGTACGGAAGCAACAACAAGCAGGCCGCCACAATCGGGACAGCCAGAACGAATACGGCCAACCGTAAAAAAACCGTCTCTCGTTTCATGATTCAGACACCTCACCTCGTTTGATACCTTCATCATAATCTTATTTTTATCGTTTATCAATAAATAATCACCGTTAATAAATAAAAACCTCAGGATATCCTGAGGTTGATTTTTATTTTACGGCTTCGAGTTCATCTTCTGTGACCCATTTGTGGTTCGTGACGTCTTCCCCGTCGTTTGTCGTGAAGTCGACCATATACACCGTCGTCTGTTCGGCCGAATCAATCGTCGCCTCGGCGCCGTCCATCCCGTCCATATGGTCCGTGGCCAGAGTGGCTTCGGCGCCTTCTTCTAACGGTGCCTCGCCTGGATTATCGAGTTCTTCGTGAATGACCCACTTGTGATCCTCGACCGGATTGCCCTCATCCGTCGGGGTATAAGAGACCGAATAGACGGTCGTGTCATATGCACCGACGATTGTCGCCTCGGTGCCATCCATGCCCGGCATATGGTCGGCCGTCATCATAGCGGTCGACCCGACCGGGAACGTCGGATCTGTCGCTTCACTTAATCCGCTCGGCACCTCTCCTGATCCCGAATGGTCCATCATCGAATGGTCCGAATGTTCTTCTGTCAAATCGCTCGTCTGCGCCTCCTCGGCATCCCCACAAGCTGCCAAAGTCGTCGCGAGCAACATCGCGCTCAAACCTGTCATCCATTTTTTCTGTCTCATCAAATCTCTCCCTTACGTCTTTATGTGTATACGTTACCCTGCTATCGAGGTGGTGAGACGTTTTTAAGACCAATGCGATGATTTGTTATCGCTTTGATACATTAAAAAGACCGCCTCGCGGCGATCTTCAAGTTAATGCGCGTGCTTCACATCCTCGAACAAGCCGAGCGCGAACCCGGCCACCGCTCCGATCGTCGTCACGATGAGCACGTAATTCAAATCAACCCCTTGCCAGAACTGGCCTTTCATCACGTTCGTGACTTCAATCAAGACGGTCAACACGAGTGCCGTGACGAAGCTGGCCAATAGGAAGAAGCCGAGTGCTTTCTTTCCGTACACGATGACGCCGAGCATCGTACCGAAGGCCGTCGTCACCATAATCAGGAATGCCGTGTTTCCGTACGTGTCACCGAGCGTCGGGAAGATGGCCGCGAACGTTTCGCCAACCGCAAACCCGAGCAAGATAGAGGCGACCATGCCAATCGTGCTCAAGCCGACATTTCGAATCAAGTGTTCTCGGTGACCGAGCAAGAAGAACAACAGGATGCTGCCGACGACACCGGTGAGGAACGTGACGAGCACACCGGCTTCAATGAAGAGACTGAAGAGGAAACTGCTGAGTAAGAACGACACTAAACCGATCAACAACCCGATTGCCCAATGCGTCCGGTGACTTCCATAGACAATGTTCATGGTACTCATCTCCTTTTATCCTTCTAGTATCCTCTTGAACCGTTTTATGAAAACTAAACCGATTCGTTGCATCTTTTGAAAGAGTTCTTCACTTCGTCAAAAAAGCCGTCTATAGACGGCCTTCTCTTCATACAATTTGTTACTTTCCCCACAAAAAAGCCAAGATTCCGTGTACCCGTAAAATAAAGTCGTTCCCTGAGTATTTTCTAAAACCCTTGGTACGACTGACTTCCCATAAATTGTAGTCAAATTAGTTGTTCCCTGAAGTGCTAAATTTGTTCTGCTTTTCTCTAAGCTTTTCTTCTCGTTTTTTTCTACGTTCTTTCTCTACAGGCTTTTCCATCGCTCTTTTTATCAAACAAAAAAACACGAGCGGAAATCAGATGGTGATTCCGATTTCCGCTCGTGTTAGAGAACGTTGTATTTGACCAAGAATACCGTTTGTTTTGCTAAAGAACAACTTAATTTTACGAGTACATAGAAACAGGTCTACAGGTAAAAGGGAGAATAACATTCTGAGGACTCCCCTTTTCACTATTTTAATGATTCTTTTTGCTTTGTTAATAGAGTTTTTAGATTTTGATAAATAATTTGTTCGAACTTCTCTACACTTAATTTTTCGGAAAATTTATTATATATCTCAGGTAAGTTATAAGATATACCGTTTAAGTTTGATTTACCAAAAGGAGCATCTGTCTCAAGGAGCAATCTATCAAGAGGTACAGACTTAATAAAATCAAAACCTTTTTGAGAGTTCAGCATAGAATGGTTTACGGAAAAGTAATAACCTTGATTTACAATTTTTCGTGCAAATTCTATATCACCTGAATACCAATGAAAGATAGCATGCTCTACCTCGTGCCTTATGAGCATTTCTAAAACATCATTTTCTGCTTTTCGAGAATGAATCGACATTATCTTATTCAACCTCGCTGACTGATTGCAGATATAGTCGAACGCATCATTTTGTACTTTCTTCGTATGAACAAACTCTTTAGAATAGTCTAATCCTACTTCTCCAACATATTTAGTGGTTAGTAGCATCGAATCGAATAAGTTTTTGTTAAACGGATATTTCGCACTAAGTTGCGGATTGTAACCAAGACCTAACTTCACATATTTACCTTCAGAAAATTCATTTAGACAACTCTGATATATTTCAGGCAAATTAGTTACAAAAAGAGCATACGTGTGACTTTCTTCAAACGTATTGTACATTTGTTTATAATTCGTAAAATAATCTATATGAATGTGCATATCAGACAAATTATTCATGTTCTACCGCTTCCTGAACACCTGCATAATTAATTAGTCCGTTGTCATGGCTCTTTACCATCTCCAACAATTCATCCATAGATTTACGATAAACTCTTTCATAACCTTTTAACTCTTCATCAGTTAATGTGCCCTGCTGAAGCAACAATCCTTTGACGTAATCATCGTCTTCCTTGTGTTCAAGATAACGATTGAGACTAAATAAAACAGCCTTTAAGTCACTTGCTCTCCCTTGAATATTGTTATAGTTCATGATGAAATCTGTGCCTAACTCATATAGGGGATTGTATAACGTATTGTCATTATCGATATTAGAAAAGGAAGCCCTTCTAATTAAGCAGGGATAACAATAACCGCAATTACAAGGGGTGGTTACCTTATCACTCTTTTTTTTATCATAACGAGATAGGCAAGGATGAGAACAAGAAAGAGTTTCATGCGAATGAGCTTTAAATACTTCATTATCCCTATGCTCTTCTAAAAGTTCTCCTTTAGTCTTATCCCAATAAAAGTTTGAAATCTCATTTTTAATGCCTATCTTCTCAAGGATAGAATTCAATGATTTTATAAAAATCGGATGCGTAGTCCTCGTACTACAACTACCTGTTCTACTATTCGTGAGAGGGACATTTACTCCGATAAACCCATTCTCGGGTATGTATACTGGAGTATCTTCTCCTATTAATGAAGCGACAGAAACAGCTCCTGCAATGAACAATAATGACCTACTACGACTCGTACTCTCTACTGAAAGTTTTTCTAACTGATCACCTCTTTGAACTGGCATTAATGGATTTACATTGAACAGTAATAGCTCACTTTCCAAGATCGTATAATGATTATTTATAGACCTGAATAATTCGTTTTGACGATTAGTCAAAAGACTGTATTCCTTAAATCCAAGAAAAAGAACATTCTTTTGTTCCTCTGAGAGTGATAATGCCCCACAGAATGAATCTAATCCTCCAGAAAACAAGCTAACAGAATCATATTTTTCTTTATTTATGATATTGTTAGAATTTTTTTTATCACCTCTGAATCTTAATTCTGTGAGTCTGAATTCAAACTCCCACTTATCACCGCTTAAAAAACCAATCGTGTATTCAAGTTCTGCTTTTACTGAATTCCACTTCTCTAATTCCAATACAGGAATATAGAGTTTTAAACTTCTAGTCCAATTATCTGAGAAGTTCTTTCTTGGAATTCTCTTGTCGGCACAGAATACACTTGAGGCAATTACGAGGAAGTCCTCGTTAACCTCATTTAAATATTCAATACCGAATCTCCTCCACAGCTGTTCCATATCCGTTTTTACATTCGACTTATTCTTTTTATCAAATAAATTAAATACAAGAAAATGTTTATCTGATGAGTCTACAATATCCAAATCATCAACATTCTTATTAATCCAAATTTCACTCATTTATCTCACCCCAAGCAGAAAGAATTTCAAGAGTATTCTCATATGTAGTATTCAAAACTCTATTGCCTTCATCTCCATTCCAATCAATCTCTTGGATTTTTTTCATAGAGAACTTTTTTTCAATAGAGGTTCTAATGTATCTTTTAACGTGTTTCTCAGCCACTTTATACTTGTCAATATTGTCAAACATACTCAGTAACTTCTCAGTGAAATTTGCAAAAAAGCAATTTTGTATAAATTTGATAATAAATTCTCTCATGAAGTCACCTGTGTCCAAAGAAGTAAAGGCTTCTTCAAAATCATCTACAGCATTAATACCTTTAAGAAGCTCCCTCATAAGTTCATTCATGCTTTGGTTAGAAATGCTTTCGTAAAACTCATTACCCCCTTCACTAAAATATTTAATTAATCCGCTTCGTACATTTTCAGGAGTTTCATTTTTCAAATGAGAAAGCCCATATCGGTCCAACGTTTCAGAAAAACCGTATTTTCTAACAGAATCAACAAAACTTAGTGCTCTCCCGCTTGATTGAATAGCTCTACTAGAATTTGATCCCGAACCTCGAGAGCTATTCAACGCTTTTGCAAAATTGGAAATCGCTTTACCTGTTGATGATGGGCTAAAGTTGTCTTTCACCATCTTTGTTACATCTCTCTTTGTATCTGGCCAAAGAAAGCCTGTAGGTGGTAAATAGCCTTTTGACGTCCCCATTCTATTACATCTCCCCTAGTTCCCAAAGTTCTCGCTTTGATTTTTTAAATTCAATATAATACTCTTTTAACTCCGAAAATGAGCCATCATCTAATTGCTTAAAAAGTAGAATTTCATCAAAGCTAATACGTTCTCCATCTATTTTTTTCAACTCATCAAAGATTTTAGACTTATATTGAGGAAGCAATTCATAACATTCGATCAATGTTTCTAATTGCGTCTTGTCTTGGTGATACCGTTCCAAGATACCTTTAAAGATTTCATTTCTCGTGACTTCATCCATTGTGAGCATTTGTTTTATTCTTTTTCTACGAATTGCAACGTTTACATCAATATCGCATATTTGATTAATGTATTTTCTTTCTTCTTGATTTAGATTTACTGAAAAGAGTCTTCTATCAGATACAGAATCTTTCGCCAAATAAAAATATGGAGAAAGGTCTACATCTGTAAGTCTCGGATGGACACCCAACCAACGCTTCATCTTTTCACTTGTCCAGTTAACATTTTTGCTTAAAGACTCAATATTAAATTCTTCTCCATCTTTCAATTCGCCCAAAACACTATCTTCGAGAGTCTTTAATTGGATTGGTTTACCATCGTGTTCAAACTGCCATTGGAACAACTCTTTAAATAACTCACTATCAAAATATTCTAACACCATTAATTTAGCTAAAATTGATGAATTCAATTCAATTCGTTGAATTTCTGCGAGCCTTTTGCGTATATAAAACGTATTTAAGAATCGCTTGGTTTGACGTGGGTTTCCCTTTAAAGAAGAAGCTACAATACTTCCTATGCCATTAAAAATTCGAATTTGCTGTTCAAAATCATTCTCAGTCACTCCATTTTTATACTTCGATCCATTGTCCTCAGTTTCTTTTTGAACAATTTCTAGTATTTCTGTTCCAGAGATGATTTCACCCTTTATAAAAATCCCTTTATCTTTTAAGCGTTCAAGAAGTTGGTTTAGTACGGTGTCATTCAAGTGTATTTCCGCAATAAGTAACAACATGTAGTTCTTAACATCACTTTCTGCTAACTCTGCAATTTTAATCGGCAGTTGTACGATTTTTTCTATATAATCTGTAGAAACGTTAATCCCTTCATCACTTAATTGAGGATATTTTCTTTTAATAGAGTAGGTGATTATGTTTTCATCCATTGCAATTATAAAAGTTGTTTTCTGAACTGAAAGGAATAGTTTAATCGCTTCAAGAGTATCCATGATACGGTCAGGATTACATCTATCTAAATCGTCAATAAGAATGATGAGATTATCCACCGAAGACTCTTCTATTAGAGCACTAAAGTCGTTTCTAAAACTCCTTATATTCTCTATTAAGTTCCCCTCTGAGGGTGTTTTCATATAACCGTCTTTAAATTGTGTGGCTTGGTCAATATGTTTCTGAACATCCTCTGGAGAATCTAAATTTGTTGGCGTAGATATCATTATTGGTGGAATTCCTGTAAACCCTGCCATAGCTAATGGTATTCCGTGTTTTAATGCAGTCTTACCTACTGCCATCCAATTGACTCTATCTCTCAGACTTTTAATTTTATCCTTAGATGCATCTATAAAGGATTGATTCTCTTTCATCCCTTGCAATATAGATTCCATCAGAGCTGTTTTTGCATCTTCATATCCTTCAAACATCCATGCATTTACTTTAATCACAGCGATTTTTTTATCTGTCTGTATTTGAGTTTGCTCTTCAATCAAATTTAGCAATGTTGATTTACCGCTCCCCCAATTACCAAATAATCCAATAGTTAAAGGATTCATCCTTTCACTTATAGCAATTTCAGCAATCAAATCAGCATAAGGTCTATAAGCCAACATATCTATCTTTGAAGCGTCATCAGCCCACATATTTATACCACC
Organism: Exiguobacterium sp. s149; assembly: GCF_018618395.1. NCBI lineage: Bacteria > Bacillati > Bacillota > Bacilli > Caryophanales > Exiguobacterium > Exiguobacterium sp. s149. The sequence goes on along the minus strand of NZ_JACSLZ010000003.1, from coordinate 10,085 downwards.
TCATTATTTATATTATTCAACTAACCCCCCTAAAAACATTGTCCTTCTTTTACCATTTAATTTCAAATTTTATTTAAAAAAATTACAAAAAGACATCTATTAAAAGATGTCTTTAATGAATTGTAAAATTAAGTGTAATACCTGAACGCGCAAAGGAACGCTATTTGAAGATAAAGACCAACTACGGCGCCAAGACGAAGACACGTCTGACAATCATTGAGAAGCTGCGGGCGACCTGGTCACCGAAACAGATTGCGAGGAGAGGTACGCACACGCGGGACTTTCGGTCACTGGGAGCGCGACACCGTCGTTTCGAGTCTTAGGAAGTCGAAGGCATGCGTCGCGATCTTCATAGAGCGCAAGAGCCGATTCTACATCGTCCTGCCAATCAGGGATCGAAGCGCGGCCTCGATGGGCGATCCGTGCGGTGAACGGCTCATTTCCGGATGGCACCGACGACGGACCGGGGCAAAGAGTTCAGCTGTCAAGAGCGCATCTGGGCGCCCCTCGGCGTGTCGTTCTATTTCGCCGAACCCTACTCGTCCTGGTAGAGAGGAAGCAACGAGAACGCCAACGGGCTCCTCCGCGCTCGCCAAGATCAACGGATTGCCGAGGAAATGCCTTAGCTAGAAAACAGCACACGAGGTCTTCACCGAGGAAGTATTGCGCTTAATTTGACAAACCGTCAAACAAAAAACACGAGGGAAATCGGATAGTGATTCCGATTTCCCTCGTGTTAGGGAACGTTATATTTAACCAAGAATACAGTTTGTTTTGCTAAAAAACAACTTAATTTTACGGGCACACCTGAAAGATCTTGGCCTACCGTTTATTCGACTGTGACTGATTTCGCCAAGTTACGTGGCTTGTCGACATCGCAATCACGCGCAAGAGCCGCGTAATACGAGATGAGTTGAAGCGGTAATACCGTCACGAGCGGCGTGAGCAGTGGCTCGACACGCGGCAAGACGAATGAATCACTCTCGTGTTCCATGCCTTCCATCGAGATCGTGCAGGCAACGGCGCCACGGGCGACAACTTCCTTGATGTTTCCACGGATGTTGAGGTGCGTGTTTGGTTGCGAGACGAGCGTGATGACCGGTGTGCCATCTTCAATCAAGGCGATCGGTCCGTGCTTGAGCTCACCACCTGGGTAGCCTTCTGCTTGGATATACGAGATCTCTTTGAGCTTGAGGGCACCTTCGAGACCGACGTATGAGTCCATGCCGCGACCGAGGAAGAACGCGTTGCGTGACTCTTTCAAGAACTTGTCTGCCAATTGCTCAAAGATTTCTTTTTGAGCCATGACCGAGTCCATGATCGTCGCGACACGCGCGAGCTCTGTCATGAGGTCAAACGGAAGCTTCTTGCCGTTCGCACGAGCGATGTCGTAGGCGAGGATGGCGAGCACGGCGATTTGGGCCGTGTATGCTTTCGTCGATGCGACCGCGATCTCCGGGCCGGCGTGGAGGAGCATCGTTTCGTTCGCTTCACGTGAGAGCGTCGAACCGGCAACGTTCGTGAGTGTGAGCGCCTTGTAGCCGCGCTTCTTCACTTCGACGAGGACGGCCCGACTGTCCGCTGTCTCACCTGATTGTGAGATGAAGAGGAACAACGGCTTCTCCGTGAGGAGCGGCATGTTGTAACCGAATTCTGAAGCGACGTGCACTTCTGTCGGCACACCTGCGACGCGCTCGATCAATTGCTTGCCGACGAGACCAGCGTGGTAGCTCGTACCACAGGCGACGATATAGATGCGGTCCGCTTCTGAGACGAGCGAGCGCACGCCTTCTGTGAGCTCGATGTCACCGGCGTCGTTCTGGTAGTGCTGGATGATGTTGCGGATGACGGCCGGCTGCTCGTCCATCTCCTTCAACATGTAGTGCGCGTACGTGCCTTTCTCGATGTCTGACGCATCGATCTCGGCCGTATACGGGGCACGTTCGAGGACTTCGCCGTCGAGTGTCTTGATCGTCGCCGATTCGCGCGTCAAGATGACGATCTCGCCGTCGTGGAGCTCGAGGTACTGGTCCGTCACTTGGAGCATCGCCATCGCGTCAGACGCCACGACGTTGAACGTGCCGTCGCCGAGTCCGACGAGGAGCGGTGACTTGTTCTTGCCGATATAGAGGCGTTCTTTATCTTCCGAGTCGATCATCGCGATCGCGTACGAGCCGTGGAGCTCAGACAACGTCTTGCGGAACGCCGCCTCGACGTCGCCGAGTTCGACGAAGTTCTTCTCCATCAACTGGACGATGACTTCCGTGTCCGTCTCCGAGAGGAACGGCACGTCGAGTGTCGCCTTGATCTGTTCGTCGTTCTCGATGACACCGTTGTGGACGAGCGTGAAGCGGCCCGTCGTGCTCTGGTGCGGGTGGGCGTTCGGCACGCTCGGCACCCCGTGTGTTGCCCATCGTGTGTGGCCGATTCCAATCGTGCCATCTACTTCTGCTGGGACGACTTCGCGTAGCGCAGCAATCCGGCCGACTTCTTTATGCACGTTCACATTATCATGCATCAAAGCAAGACCTGCCGAGTCGTAACCGCGGTACTCGAGTTTTTCAAGACCTTTGAGAAGGATTTCCTTCGCTCCGGTATTCCCAATCATTCCTACAATTCCACACATACAAAAATCTCCTCTATATTCGATTTCTCGAAAAAGGAAACGGGCTTTTTCTAAGAGCTGTCAACGCGCTCCCCTTTGGCCGTCCGGTCGCCCGGGCGTTTTGAGGGTTTGCTTGTAGTCGTGACAGGCGACTAGGAGGCATCCGCCGAAAACTCGATAACCTCCAACCTCGTCAACTCCGAAGAGTTCTGGCGCTTGTTTCGTACTGGGTGTCCTTCCGTTTCTAAGGTCACGCTTTTAATAGTACAAATCACACCTCCATTCGTCAAGAAAATCACATAATTTCACAGTGACAAAACGGAAACAAAAAGGGAACCCGAGGACGGATTCCCTTGTTTTATTCCCTATTTCGACAGAATTATCCTTCTACACCGTAATCTTCGCGGACAACTTGTGCGATTCGTTCGACATAACGGTCACATTCTTCCGAAGTCGGTGCTTCCGCCATGACGCGTACGAGCGGCTCCGTACCAGAGGCGCGGACGAGGATACGGCCGTTGCCGTTCATTTCTGCTTCCGCTTCTTGAATCGTCGCGAGCACACGGTCGCCGTTCATCGCTTCATTCTTATCCGTGACACGGATGTTGACGAGTTTTTGTGGGTAGACCGGCATCTCAGCCGCGAGTTCTGACAGCTTGCGGCCTGTCGTCTTCACGATTTGGGCGAGTTGAACGCCAGAGAGCATACCGTCTCCCGTCGTCGAGTGGTCGAGGAAGATGAGGTGACCCGACTGCTCGCCACCGAGTGTGTAGTTGTGTTTTTTCATCTCTTCGACGACGTAACGGTCACCGACTGCCGTCTGAAGCGCCGTCATACCAGCCTCTTCAACGGCTTTATGGAATCCGAGGTTACTCATGACCGTCGCAACGATTGTGTTGTCTTTGAGACGACCTTTCTCGCTCAAGTACTTCCCGCAAATGTACATGATTTTATCGCCGTCGACGATATCGCCGTTCTCATCAATCGCAATCAAGCGGTCGCCATCGCCATCAAAAGCAAGACCCATATCCGCTCCTTTATCACGAACGAATTGCGCCAAGTGCTCTGGGTGAGTCGAACCGACACCTTCGTTAATGTTCAAGCCGTTCGGCGAGTTCCCGATCGTCGAGACGTTCGCTTCGAGGTCAGCAAATAAACGGGCTGCCAATCCGCTCGTTGCACCGTGGGCGCAGTCGAGGGCGATATGGAGACCGTCGAAATCTTCGTCGACCGTCTGTTTCAACATTTGAAGGTACTTCTGTGCACCCTCGTAGTAGTCTGAGACAAAGCCGAGGTCTTTCCCGACCGGGCGTGGCAACGTGTCTTCCGACGCATCCAAAATCGCTTCGATTTCCGCTTCTGTCGCGTCATCGAGCTTGAAGCCGTCGCTACCAAAGAACTTGATACCGTTATCCGCGACCGGGTTGTGCGATGCCGAGATCATGACACCGGCTGTTGCATCAAGCGACTTCGTCAAATAAGCGACACCTGGCGTCGAGATGACGCCGAGACGCATCACTTCGGCTCCGATTGATAGGAGACCCGCGATGAGTGCACCTTCAAGCATGTGGCCTGAAATGCGTGTGTCACGGCCAATCAAAACTTTTGGCTGTTCGCCGACTGGCAAGTGTTTCGATAACACGTAGCCGCCCGCACGACCTAAACGATATGCTAATTCTGCTGTCAATTCTGAGTTCGCGACACCGCGGACTCCATCAGTTCCAAAATATTTACCCATGAATTCAATTCCTCACTTTTGTATGATTGAACGCCTCATTGAATCGAGGACGTTTCGGTTTGTTCATCGACACTCGTCAACTCAATGTCGATCGTTTTCGGTGAGACGACGGTCACACCTTTTGGTACTTCATAATCGACGTCGACCCCATGCAGTCCGCTCGGGAGACCTGTCAAATCCAAGGTCACACTCACACTGTTCGACGTGATGTTTTCCAACAGGGATCGCTTCCCGGACAACGTCACTCCAATCACTTCAGGAGCTTGGAGCGTAAAGTTGGTCCGGTCATACCCCCGCACGGTCACAGGGACCGTCAAGCGAACCCGTTCCGTCAATTCGCCTGTGTCGTCTCGCGTCTCATCTGCAGCCCGGACGAGCAATTGGACTTCCGCTTGCTTTGTCGCAAGGGATGAAGCGCCTTCTGGCAAAGCGAGATTGGCGGTCACTTTCCCGGTCTTGTCGATGCCGTCTAAATCAATCGGCTCCGTCTCCACGGTGTCGATCGCATCGAGCACGTCTTGTGGCGCAAAGACACGGACTTCCGTCTCTTCAAGCAACGTATCGACAAGTCTGTAATCGTTGGCCACTTCACCAGTCGTGACTGCTTCGATCGGGAAGACGGCACTTTGTTCGTAGACCGGGACCGACACACTGATGATGTTCGGTTCAACAGTCACGTTGAGCGGATTGCCGTTCGCATCTAAAATCGTCGGCGTCAATTCTCGCGTGAACGTTTGACTTTGGTTGGCGACATCGACGTTCAACGTGATCTCTTTGACGTTTTGAATCCGACTGGCACCGCCCGACACTTTCACCGTTGCCGGTTCAATATCGGCGTCACCAACCACTTTCCCTTCTGGCAATTGATCTTTATTCAATAGGTTGACCGACACTGGGACTTCGACCGTCTGTTTGCGGTCAATATAGATTTCGACCGTATCCCGCTCGAGTTCGACGTTGACGTCTCCGCCAAAACCTCGTGCCTCGACCGGAACGCGATGGAAGCCTGTCCCAAGGTTCGTTAAATCGACGAAGACTTGATAATCTTTCACCAATTTGGTCATCGTCAAACTGCTGGACGGACCTTGCAGTTCAACGCTCATTTCTTCTGGGACGTTATACGCCACGTACTGCACCTCATCGAAAAACACTTCGACGGGAACGTCGAGCGTCATCGAACTTTGTCCGACGATCGGGAGGGCATTCGTGGAGTTGGTCGACGAACTCGTCTCGGCGACCATGAAATAAAGTAGGATGGCTAAAGCAAGTGCGATGACGCGGAGAAACCATTTATGTTGTAACCACTGATCAATCACTTACTTGTCCCCCCCTTTTTTATTAAAGAACGAGAGCGTCGTCTCTTTTTCTTCATTAACGAGTTCTTGGATCAACTTATTGCGAAGTGCCTCCTCATCCAACTCTCGATACAGACGACCGGCAATCGCGAGTGACACGGCGCCTGTTTCTTCAGAGACGGTGAGGGTCACGCTATCAGTCACTTCACTGACCCCGATGGCGGCCCGGTGTCGTGTCCCTAACGCTTTATCGATGTGCGGGCTCTCGGACAACGGCAAATAACAAGCCGCGGCCGCAATTTTCCCGTCCTGGATAATCATCGCCCCGTCATGCAGCGGGGTGTTCGGAATGAAAATGTTGATGATCAGTTGTGATGTGATGTGCGAATCCATGCGAATCCCGGTCTCGACGTACTCATTCAAGCCCGTATCGCGTTCAATCGCAATCAATGCACCGATGCGACGTTTTGACATGTATTGCGCCGAACTGACGATCGCTTCGATCATTTGGCGTTGCTTATCCTCATCGCTCGTGCTCGTTCGGCCGAACAAATTACTTGTTCGTCCTAAATGCTCGAGTCCTCTTCGGAGTTCTGGTTGGAAGATGATAATGATCCCAAGTAGTCCATATGTGATGATTTGATTCAATAAGAACTGTAACGTCTTCAACCCAAAGAACCCACTGAGGAACCAGCTGACAAGGATGATGGAAATCCCTTTAATCAATTGGACCGCTTTTGTCCCACGTACAATCATCATCAACTTATAGATGACATACGTGACGACGACAATATCTAAAACGTCATTCAAATAATCGTACCAATGTACGTTCTCTGAAAGACTAAAAAATGATAAGAATGATACCTGTTCAAGTAGCGGCAAATGCTCCCCTCCTCAACTACCTAGCCAATTCGTGCAAATTACATTATATCACATTTCCGAAACCGCGCATCGCTAGACAATAAAACGAAACCAGATTGAAACGAACACAAAAAGACGCCGTCTCCGGCGTCTCCGTTAGAAGATTTGTTTGAACGAATACCACATCCACTCAAACATCCGATCGATCTGCTCAAGTTCTCCCGTGACTTCTCCAGCGCTAGCCAGATAAGCCCGACCATTTACAGCCGTCGCGTTCCCATTGACGGTCCCTTCAATTCGAAGGTCCCCGCCTTGGACCGTGATATCCCGCTCGACGGTAACGCCTTCCGGGATGACGACCTCGTTCGACGTGACAACGATGCCCGGCACTTTCGTGTACGTCATCGTCTCTGTCGATTCGTTCCATAGGCCGAGTGTCGCGCTCGACATCAAACTGAAGAATAAGGCGGCTGCCATCAGTCCTGGATGCTTACGGAACCACGTCATCCATTTGGATGGTGGTTTGCGTTTCGTCTGGACTTTTTCATCAAATCGAGTCACCGGTGTGACCTCGACCCGTGCTTTCGCGTCCGGTAGAGATGCCATCACACGGGCTGTAAAATCATCGGATAGTTTCGGCCGTGGTAAGGCCTTCAGTTCGGCATCTATTCGTTCGTATTGGAGGTACGCTTCATATAAGTCGTCGTCCTCCAACAAGTGACGTAGTTCGTCAGATTCTTCGGGCAGGATGCCATCTTCCAAATATTGTTGTACTTTTTCTTCAGGAGTCAATTGAACCCCTCCCTGTTTTGAAAGATTGTCTTTAACATTTCTCTTCCCCGGAAAATCCTTGTTTTAACCGTAGCGACCGGCATATCGATCATGACGCTAATCTCTTTGAGCGATAAATCATCCACGTACTTCAGCAGGAGCGGAATCCGATACTTATCGGGCAACTGCTTAATCGCGTCATGCATCTCGCCTCGAATTTCGCGATGAACGACTTGGGCATCGGGTTGGGGTGCTTCATCAGCCAAATGGTCCTGATAGGTCAAGCCGTCGGTGCCCGCAATCTCGGCATCCATCGAATACTCCGGCTTTCGTTTTCTGAGACGATCGATTGCGACGTTCGTTGCAATGCGATAGAGCCACGTCTTGAACTTGTACTGAGGATCGTACGTATCAATCCGGGTATACGCCCGAATGAACGTCTCCTGGGCTGCGTCTTCCGCTTCGCCACGATCATATAATATCTTATAAGCGACAGCAAAGACACCATCCTTGTACAGTTCTACCAGCTCAGCAAACGAATCATGATTCCCCGACCTTAATTCGTCGACTAAACGGGTGGTCAGCCGTTCCATCAGTCCACTTCCCCTCTCCGCAACCTATGCGGTCATCCTTCTATACGGATTTGTCTCTATGTAGGTTTCATTAAAATCGCATGACAATAAAAAAAGTTTCCAAGTCCATTGTAGCAAACAGACTCGGAAACTGTAAGGTCGTCAGACAGTTTCACTTTCCAATAACAGGTTTTCTCTGGATTTCAAAATCGTTTTACATAACTCGAACGCCAACTGGGCCGTTGTGTCATCATGGTCGAGCGATGGATTTAATTCTACGAGTTCGACCGCAATCAAATCGTCAGCCTTCATCACTTCGGCCAAGATGGCTTTGCCTTCTTCGGCGGTCAGTCCTTGATCGACTGGCGTGCCGGTGCCTGGAACAAGTTTCGCATCCAAGCTATCCATATCGAAGCTGAGATAGAAGCGATCCACACGTGCGCGCAAATAAGCGAGTGCCTCGTCCATCATGACATCGACACCCCGTGTCCGAATCTCTTCGACCGTGATTACTTTAATACCGAGTCGATTGATTTCTCGAATTTCACCTTCGTCGATGTCCCGAAGCGCCATATACACCAAATGTTCGGGCGCGAGTTTCGGTTCACGTCCGCCGACCTCAGTCAAGCGGATATCTCCCATCCCCATCGCCGCAGCAAGTGGCATCCCATGAATATTGCCTGATGGTGAGGTCTCACCCGTGTTCAAGTCAGCGTGCGCATCGACCCAGATGACACCATATGGCCCCGTTTTGGCAAGACCCGCCAGCGTTCCGATTGCCATGCTGTGATCGCCCCCAACAATCAACGGGAATCGCTTCGCTTGAATGTCTGCATCGACAACCTCCGCGAGTTCTTGCACCGTGTATAAGACTCCATCTACCCGCTTCAAATGCTCTTCACTGTTAATCATTTCAGATTCAGGTAAGACACGGATTATCTGTTGCTTCGCTTCTGCTGGCAATAGTGTTTCCAATCCGAGTGCCCGTAATTTTGATGGACCTTGCTCTACGCCATGTTTCCCCTGTCCATAACGTAACGGTACTTCAATATATGACCAATTCATCCCCATTCCCCCTTGAACGTTTATAGCTTCATTGTAAACGCTACCAAACTCGTGGTTCAACTTCACACAATGATGAATAAACATACAAAAAGGCAGCCTGAATGGTGGCAGGCTGCCTTTCTCTGTACTCTCAAGTGAATGGTTCATGGATTTAGGCAAAAAAAAACTTAAGTCATAAGTAACTTAAGAAAAAAACAAATGGTGGAGCCTAGCGGGATCGAACCGCTGACCTCCTGCGTGCAAGGCAGGCGCTCTCCCAGCTGAGCTAAGGCCCCGTCAAGGGAATAATATGGAGCGGAAGACGGGATTCGAACCCGCGACCCCGACCTTGGCAAGGTCGTATTCTACCACTGAACTACTTCCGCATAAAAATGAGCCATGCAGGGCTCGAACCTGCGACCCTCTGATTAAAAGTCAGATGCTCTACCAACTGAGCTAATGGCTCAAACCTGGTGGGGGGGGGCGGATTCGAACCGCCGAACCCGAGGGAGCGGATTTACAGTCCGCCGCGTTTAGCCACTTCGCTACCCCCCCAAGGAGTGCCGGCGAAAGGATTCGAACCCTCGACCCTCTGATTACAAGTCAGATGCTCTACCAACTGAGCTACACCGGCATATATGGTTTGATTATTTATTAAAAAGATGGTGGAGGATGACGGGATCGAACCGCCGACCCCCTGCTTGTAAGGCAGGTGCTCTCCCAGCTGAGCTAATCCTCCAAATGGTGACCCGTACGGGATTCGAACCCGTGTTACCGCCGTGAAAGGGCGGTGTCTTAACCGCTTGACCAACGGGCCTTAATTGGCTCCGCAAGTAGGATTTGAACCTACGACCTACCGGTTAACAGCCGGTTGCTCTACCACTGAGCTATTGCGGAACGATCTTGCCTGGCAGCGTCCTATCCTCACAGGGGGAGACCCCCAACTACTTTCGGCGCTGAAGCGCTTAACTTCCGTGTTCGGCATGGGAACGGGTGTGGCCGCTTCGCTATCGCCACCAGACAAAAGAATATTAACATCGCCCCAAGGGCGTGTCAATCCATTTCAGGGTTGTTCCCTGAAAACTGAAGACTCATCAATTCACACAAACCTTAGACTAGATCAAAGCCTCGACCGATTAGTATCATTCAGCTCCACACGTCGCCGTGCTTCCACCCATGACCTATCTACCTCATCGTCT